>JBFXEQ010000001.1:0-157739 GCA_050179935.1 Bacteroidales bacterium
CTGCAGTATTCATTTACAACGATTTAAGTTTTAGTTTTGTTGATAGTTTACCTAAAGATTTTGAAGGCAGAATATGGTATCAAACTACGCCATCCGGAGATCGGGTACAAAAAATGACCATGGGATTGTCAGTTTTATATGCACCGTTCTTTTTTGTTGCACACTCAATAGCACAAATTACGGATTTAAATGCGAACGGATATTCCGAAATCTATAGTATGTTTTTATGCTTTGCCGGATTATTCTATGGATTACTCGGTTTATTGGTACTATCGAAAATACTCCTAAATTATTTTAGTGATAAAATATCAGCATTAGCAATTTTGATTATCGCTTTTGGAACAAATTTTTTCTATTATGTTACCAACGAAGGTGAAATGTCGCATGCTTTTTCGTTTTTCCTTTTCAGCCTGTTTTTCTATTATTCTTTTCAATGGAATAAAAATCAGTCGGTAAAAAATACTATTGCACTTGGGTTAACTGGCGGTTTAATAATTTTAGTCAGGCCAACAAACGGAATTGCTTTTTTGGTTCCGATTCTATTTGGAATTTATGATTTAAGCACCTTAAAATCAGCCTATATTAAGTATTTTAAAAATTGGCGTAAAATACTAATAATCGGTCTAATTGTCTTTTTAGTCTTTCTTCCTCAGCTGCTTTATTGGAAATTTGCGACAGGTAAATTAATTTATTATTCGTATGGCAACGAAGGTTTTTTCTTTTCAAAACCACAAATCATAAATGGGTTATTTAGTTATCGTAAAGGGTGGCTTATTTATACACCAATGATGCTATTTGCTTTGGCAGGAATCCCTATATTATTTAAAAAGATGAAAGATTTTTCAGTAGCGATAACCATCTTTCTTATCTTAAATATCTATATCGTATTTAGTTGGTGGAGTTGGTGGTATGGTGGTGGATTTGGGGCTCGACCACTTATCGAATCGTATGTTTTTCTCTCTATTCCGTTAGCTGTTTTTATTGATTTTATGTTAAAGCAAACAAAACCAGTAAAATATATTTTCGGTTTCCTGATCATCTGTTTGCTCAGTTTAAATCTTTTCCAAACCTGGCAGTATCGTCGAACAATTATCCATTGGGATTCAATGACAAAAGAAGCTTATTGGGCTGTTTTTGGCAAACAACATTTCCCTCAAAATTATAATGAATTAATTCAAGCACCCGATTACGAAAATGCTTTAAAAGGAAAATCTGAAAAAACAAATTAGTTTATACAAATTACAGATCAACTATTTTGAAATTGGATGAGCATATGCTATTATATCATCACCTGTAATTTCCTTATCGCATAATATTATTAGTCGCTCCAGAACGTTTCTAAACTCACGGATATTTCCTGTCCAGCTTATTTTTTGCAATTCTTTTATAGCATCAGGTTTAATAATCTTTTTTGGAACACCATAATCTCCGCATATCAACTGATTAAAATGTTCTGCTAGCAGCGGAATATCTTCTTTTCTATCGTTAAGTGACGGAACATGAATAAGTATTACGCTGAGCCTGTGGTATAAATCCTCGCGGAAATTGTTCTTCTGTATCTCTTCTTTTAGGTTTTTATTCGTTGCAGCAATTATGCGAACATCTACAATTATATCTTTATCACTACCTACGCGAGAAATTTTCTTCTCTTCAAGTGCTTTTAGAACTTTTGCCTGTGCACTTAAACTCATATCACCTATCTCATCAAGGAAAATAGTACCTGTATGTGCTTGTTCGAATTTACCTTTACGTTGTTTGTGAGCTGATGTAAACGCACCCTTTTCGTGTCCAAACAATTCGCTTTCAATTAATTCAGATGGGATTGCAGCGCAGTTAACCTCAACAAATGGATTTGTAGCACGCGAGCTTTTTTCGTGCAGCCATCTTGCAACAAGTTCCTTGCCTGAACCATTATCACCAGTAATTAAAACACGGGCATCGGTAGGAGCAACTTTCTCAATCATTCCTTTTACCTTTTCTATTGCCTGCGACTCGCCAATAATCTCATAGGTTTTATTTACCTGTCTTTTTAAAATCTTGGTTTCTTTAATCAAAGAATTTCGATCCATGGCATTGCGAATAGTAACCAATAGCCTGTTCAGATCGAGTGGTTTTTCAATAAAATCGTAGGCTCCCTTTTTAATTGATTCAACTGCTGTATCAATATTTCCATGACCAGAAATCATGATTACGGGCACATCATTTGTTTCAGCGATTAACTCATCCAATATCTCCAGTCCGTCTTTCTTTGGCATTTTTATATCCAATAAAACAACATCGTATTTGTTTGCTCTAAAAAGCTCCAACCCCAGATCGCCATCACTCGCCAAATCAACTTCGTGCTGCTCATATTCTAGTATCTCTTTAAGTGTTTCGCGGATACTTTTTTCGTCATCAATAACCAATATTTTAGCCATAATTACAATAAATTAGATGTTATTATCTTGTCAAGCATACCCTCTTTTAGTGCGTAGGACGATTGAATCATGCTTTTTATTTCCAGTTTACGAATGATAAAATTAACAAAAATACTTGCCAGAACTATCATTTCTACCCTTACAAATTCCAACCCTTTAAAATTGAGTCGTTCATTATAGGTAGATCTTAGTAAATCGTTATGCAACTTGAAATAATCATTCAAATCAATATTAAAGCTATTTTGTGTTTTAAGCTTTTTTTCATCCAGGTTTTTTCGCTCAACAATCATGTTTCGCAACGAATCGAAAGTACCTGACGAACCAATTAATCTTGTGGGTTTGTATTGATCGGCTGCCTGAAACAATACACTTAATTCTGAATCGATGTATTTTTCAACCTTTAAAATCTCTGATAGTGTAATTGGATCGGAAGGACTAAACATATCAAGTAATCGAGCGATGCCCAGATTATAACTTTGTTTCCATATTAATCCTGATTTATTTGCCAGAATAAATTCATTGCTCCCACCGCCAATATCTAAAATTAAATCACAGCTATCGCTAAAATCAATAATCTTTTTTACTCCTTGATAAATTAATTCAGCTTCCTCATCACCAGAAATTATCTGAACATCAATATTAAACTGAGATTTAATTTGGTCAATCAATTGCTTTCCATTTTCTGTACTACGAATTCCGGAAGTTGCTGTTGCAAATGTCTTGTCAACATCATATTTCTTTATCGATTCTACATGTTTAGCTACTCCATCGAGAGCCCGTTGAAAAGCCTCAGGAGTAATAATCTTCTTATTAATACCCCCTTTGCCAAGTTTAACACCAGCTTTGTCGGTAAAAACAATAGTCGGTTTACCTGAAATTATCTCAGCAATAAGCAGATTAAACGTATTGGTACCTAAATCAATAACAGCGATTTTCATAAGGAATAAAAAAACTATCTGCTAAAATAAACAGATAGTTTTAATAAAATAAAGTATTTACAGATTAATATTTATATCGAATCCATTTCCAGAGTTCTTTGTAATTGATTTTTTTGCCGTACATAAGAATACCTGTTCTGTAGATTTTACCTGCAAGCCATGTGGTAAATATAAATGTTAAGACCAATAATCCCATTGACAATGCCAATTCCCAAACAGGAACACCAAATGGAATTCGAACCATCATTACAACCGGAGATGTTAATGGAATTATCGAGAACCAGAATGCCACAGGACTTTCGGGTGTTTGAATAGCGTTCATCATTACAAAAATTGCCAGAATCAGAGGAATTGTTATCGGAAACATAAACTGCTGTGTATCGGCTTCGTTATCAACTGCAGAACCTATGGCTGCAAACAACGATCCATATAATAAGTATCCGCCAATAAAGTAAAAAATAAACATTCCGATAACCAATCCATAATCGAAAGACTCCAGCTCTTTAAAAACACTTTGCAATCCATCCATGCTTTCTTGTGTAGAAGCCATCTGAGCTTGCTCTGGCATATTTTCAGCAAATAGATCTTGAGTAGCAGCTTGCTGAGCAACTATCTCTTGTGCGTTTTTTGCACCCAATTCGGGAAAAGCAAATGTTTTAACACCTGCTATTATTGCAAATGTAAGTACAATCCATAATATAAACTGAGTTAATCCAACCAAAGCCACACCCACAATTTTACCCATCATTAACTCAAACGGACGGGCCGAAGAAATTATGATTTCGACAATACGGCTTGATTTTTCTTCAATTACGCCTCTCATTACCTGCGATCCGAACATAAAAATAAAGAAATAAATCAGAAATCCACTTGCATAACCAACACCCATTGCTATTTCGGTTGAAGCCTCTTTTTCCTTACCATCTTCGGTCCATTGAATTGTTCTGATCGAAACATCCGACTTAATTGATTTTAAAATATCATCATTAATTCCGGCAGCTCTCAGTTTTTGGTTTTTAAGCTCCTTTTCCATTGAGCTGGAAATGTAGTTCTTAACCGCAAAGCTGGGTTGCTTTTCGGAAAACAAGTGTACGGCACTTGGCTCGTAAGTTATACTTGGTAAAATATGCAAAACAGCATAATAATTTGATGTGGCAAAATTGGCTCTAACATCGTTTAGAGTTGTATTTTCGAGATAAACAAACTTAATATAATCGGTATCAGCTATTCGTTTATAAAATACATTAGAACTATCGACAACAGCAATAGTTTTAACATCGGTATCTTCCATTGATGCAATCCAGGCGGGAGCTATAAACATGGCTGCAAATAGTATCGGGCCAAGAATTGTCATTATAATAAACGATTTCTTTTTAACCCTTGTTAAATATTCTCTTGATATTATTAATCCAGTTTTATTCATGGCTATATAATTTTACTACTTGTTTTTATTTTCGTTTACCACTTTAATAAAGATATCATTCATATTAGGCATTACCTCATTAAATGAAAGAATCTCGATAGCAGGAATCATTAATGTCAACAATTCGTTTTCGTTTGTCTCATGCAACAACTTAATACGAACTGCATTTTTCCCTTTAACTGTTAGTCTTTCAATAATCTCGTAGTGGTTGTTTAATGTTTTTTCTAACTTTTCGGTTTCACCATTAAACAATACTTCGTAAGTATTTGATTTGTATTGACTTCGAACATCATTAATGTTCCCCTGAAGAATATTCTTCGATTTATTTATTAGAGTTATATGATCGCATAAATCTTCTACAGTTGACATATTATGGGTGGAGAAAATTATTGTTGCTCCTTTGGCTTTCATGTCAAGAATTTCTTGCTTAAGCATGTTTGCGTTTATAGGATCGAAACCGCTAAAAGGTTCATCAAATATTAATAATTTGGGTTCGTGGATTACTGTAGTAATAAACTGAACTTTTTGCTGCATCCCTTTTGAAAGTTCTTCCACCTTTTTGTCCCACCAGGCCTGAATTTCGAATTTTTCGAACCAGTATTTCATTCTTTTTAATGCCTCACGTTTAGAAAGACCTTTAAGTTGTGCCAGATAAAGAGCCTGTTCACCGACTTTCATTTTTTTATACAAGCCACGCTCTTCGGGCAAATATCCAATATTGTGCACATCGTCGGGCTGTAATGGTCTGCCATTTAGGTAAACCTCACCACTATCGGGTGCAGTAATCCTGTTAATTATCCTTATCAGGGTTGTTTTACCCGCTCCGTTTGGGCCAAGTAAACCATAAATGCTGTTTTCAGGAACCGATAAATTTACCTTGTCTAATGCCTGATGATTGGCAAAACTTTTATCAACATCATGAGCTCTTAATAATTCCATAAATTTTAAATTTTAAAGAGAGTAAAGATAAAAAAATACTTGTTCGATTAACCAAAATAATTGCCCAATAGGGTTTAATTTTTGTTAATTTTAGAATTTAATAAATTTATAAAATCTTAATCGGTAAAATTGAAAGTTACTTTTAATTAATATCTTTGAATCAATATTTTTTATTAACATGCTTCGGTATATCGCATTAATTCTATCAATTGTATTACAACTAGTTGCTGTAGTTATTGCACTTAGACTCACAAAAGTTACCAAGTATAAAATTTCGTGGATTTTAATTTCCGGCGGATTTGTTTTTATGGCATTTCGTTATCTGATTGATCTTTTTCAATACATGAACAGGCCAAAACTCGAAGGACTGGCTGTTCTAAACGACTGGATATCTGTACTTATATCAATTTTAATTGCTTCGGGCGTTATTATTATTCCCGAAATATTTAACTATATGCGCCGGGCCGAATATGCCCGAAAAATTGCCGAAAAAAATATTCTAAATGCAATAATTGAAACAGAAGAGCGCGAACGTAAACGATTTGCTAAAGATCTTCACGACGGACTTGGACCATTATTATCAACTGTAAAAATGTCTGTTTCGGCTTTAATGAAAACCGAGAAAGACGAAAAAAATCTCGAAATAATAAAAAACACAAATCATATTATTAATGAGGCTATTAAAAGCATAAAAGAAATATCGAATAATTTAAGTCCACATGTGCTTACCGATTTTGGACTTGCCAGTGCTGTTAAAAATTTTACTGATAAAATTAACGAAACTAAGGTTCTTGATATTTTTTTTGATTCGAACATTTATAATCAGCGATTTTCGATAAATATTGAGGTTGTTTTATACCGAACAATTTGCGAACTGGTAAACAACAGCTTACAGCATAGTAAGGCAACCAAAATAACAATTAATCTTACATCGACCGATAGTATTATCGACTTAATATTCGAAGACAATGGGAAAGGTTTTGATGTAAGCAAAGCATTACACGAAAATACGAGAGGTGCAGGTTTACGAAACATGGTTTCGCGAATTGAATCAGTAAATGGTACCTATAAATTCGAAAGCAAATTAAAAAGTGGCTTTAAAGCCATCTTTAGCATAAATACAGTACGCAGACATGAAAAAGTATAATGTAATTTTGGTTGATGATCATTCATTATTCCGCAATGGATTAAAACTACTGCTCAATAGCTCTGGCAAAGCAAATGTGGTTGCAGAAGCATCGAACGGAGAAGAGTTTCTTGGAATAATTAAAAACTTTCCTGAAGCTATTGTTTTTATGGATATAGAAATGCCAGTAAAGGATGGAATTGATGCAACAAACGAAGCATTAGCCATATACCCGGATCTAAAAATTATTGCTCTAACCATGTTTGGGGAGCATGAATATTATTTAAAAATGATTGAAGCAGGCGTTAAAGGGTTTTTACTCAAAAACTCAGAAATTGACGAAGTACTAGACTCTTTAGAAACAGTTGTCAAAGGTGAAAGCTGCTTCTCGAAGGAGTTACTTTTATCTCTTGTAAAAAATATTCAAACACAAGAGCAAAAACATTCAGTATCGCAACTTTCGAACCGCGAAATTGAAATATTAAGTCTTATTAGTAAAGGCTTTTCTAATCAGGAAATAGCTGAGAAACTATTTATCAGTAAACGAACAGTAGATAAACACAGATCAAATATTATCGAAAAAACAGGTTCGAAAAACACTGCCAGCCTTGTTATGTACGCCATTAGAAATGGGATAATAGAAATTTAGCAAATTAAATTAATTATTAAAATGAAAGGCATTTATACTATTGCATTGCTAGTTATGTCTAATGTTTTTATGACCTTAGCCTGGTACGGACATCTTAAATTTAAGGAGATGAAATGGTTTGCCGCCTTACCACTCGTTGCTGTAATTTTAATAAGCTGGGGAATTGCACTTTTCGAGTATTTCTTTCAGGTTCCGGCTAACAGAATTGGTTTTAGAGAAAACGGCGGTCCCTTTTCGCTTGTAGAGCTTAAAGTTATTCAGGAAGTAATAACTCTTTTAGTTTTTACCGTTTTTTCGGTGTTAGCATTTAAAAACGAAACACTTAAAGTTAACCATATCATTGGATTTGTGTTTCTGATATTGGCCGTTTACTTTATTTTTAAGAAATAACTACGGATAACATATTTAGAGATAAATGAATTTTAGTTAATTTTACCCATTAGTTCATCTGAGAATTTTACAATGAGAAAAATTGTTTTTGGGCTTACATTTCTGTTGATTTCTATAACCAGTTATTCAATAAATCATGTTCAGGCTGATAGTTTAATAAATACGCTAAACTCAACCCCCGATTCACTTAAAGCAGGTATTTTAAATGAGATTAGCTGGGAACTTAGGAACTCAGCCCCACACAAATCCATCGAATATAGCTTACAGGCAATTGATCTGGCAACAAAATTCAATGACTATGAAAATCTTGTAAAAGCCTATAGTTTTGTTGGAGTAGCCTACCGGATACTTGGAAATTACTCCGAATCGACAGATTATTATTACAAAGGGCTGGAACTAGCGCAGAAATATAATGTAACTGAACAAGAAGGCTATTCATATATTAATATTGCCAACTTGCATATTTACCAGGAATATTATAATAGCGCACTCGAAAACTTAAATAAAGCTTTAGCCATTGCCGAAAAGACTAACAATAAGAGGATGAAAGCTTATGTTTACCTTAATTTGGGAAGAGCTCAGCTATTAAGAAAAGAGTACGAAAACGCATTAATAAACCTGGAAAAAGCTCTTGCTTTACGCGAAGAAATTAAACAGATATCAGGTTTGGCTGTTTGTTATAAATATATAGGTGATATTTATTTCGAAAAAGAAAATTTTCAGAATGCCTTGGTAAAATACGAAGCCTCATTAAAAACAGTAGATGAGAGCTCAGATAAAGATCTAACTGCCAATATCTATATAAAAATTGCGGAGATTTATTTACAGGATAAAAACTACAATCTGGCCGAAGAAAATGCTATTCAGGCAAGAAGTATTGCCGAAGTTATCGGTGCTAAATTAGTTATCCGCGATGCATTAAAAATTCTCTCCGAGGTTTATTATCAGACTAATCAATACAAGAAAACAGCTGAGTTTAATAAATCTATTATTAAATATAACGACACATTATTTAGTCAGCAGCTGTCCGAAAAGATTTTTAATCTCGAATATCGATTTGAAAAAGAAAAGAAACAGGCCGAAATCGATTTGTTAAACAAGGATAAGCAAATACAGGAGCTATTATTAAACCGATCGCGAACATTATCGATTACCCTATCAATCATTCTTTCGCTTGTTACTTTATTATTTGTGTTCTTCTTGTATACCTACCGTCATCGTCAGAAACAAAACAAATTGTTATTTGAGCAAAAAGAAGAACTTAAGCGACTTAACCTTGCAAAAGATAAAATGTTTTTAATCATTGGTCACGATTTAAGAGGCCCGGTAGGGAGTTTGGTTTCGCTTATTGAAGTATTGTTATCTGAGGAGGAAATTAGCAGCAACAAGAGTTTGGTAAATACTTTTAATGTATTTATGAAATCTGTTCAATCCATTAACGACCTGCTCGAAAATCTTTTGTTTTGGGCACGAGGTCAGCGAGGCGAGGTTGCTTATGTTCCAGAAAAATTAAATCTTAACTTAATTGTTGAAAAAAACCTGCTCGTATTTAAAGGTATTGCCGATTCGAAAGACATTAGTTTAAACACCTCCATTTTAGAAGAGTTTAATGTTTATGCTGATAAAAATATGCTAACATTAATTGTCCGAAACCTCTTATCGAATGCCATTAAATATACCCAAAAAGGAGGATCAGTAGATATTAAAATAATTCAAAAAGAGAATAACCTGCAATTCTCAATAAAAGATACCGGAATAGGATTTAATCAAGATGTTGCCGAAAAAATATTCAGAACTGACACCTATTATACCACCACAGGAACAAATAACGAAAAAGGATCAGGACTGGGTTTAATTTTATGCAAGGAGTTTGTTACTATGATGAATGGCACCATATGGGCCGAAAGCAATCCTGGGTTAGGATCAACATTCTACTTTACAATTCCTTATAAAAATCCTAATTAAATAAGAGGTTTAAATACGTATTTTTTTTTAAGTATAATTATTACTCAAAATAGGTTAAAATACTCTTTTACTGTGCATTTAACTTAGTTACTTTTGTTGTGAACTAAGTCATAATGTTATGAATATTAATAAAATACGAATCGAACTGCTTTATCTAATCATAATCGTTATTATAATTGGTACAGGTTGTAATAAAAAACAAGTTAAAAATACAACTACAACAAATGAAATAAGTGGCACGATAAGCATTTCTGGTGCATTTGCTTTGTATCCAATGACAGCTAAATGGGCTGAGGAGTTTCAAAAAATCCATCCCGACATAAGAATTGATATTTCTGCGGGTGGTGCAGGTAAAGGAATGACCGATGTCCTATCCGGGATGGTTGATCTAGGAATGTTTTCGAGAGGAATTACTGCTGTAGAAAAAGCCAAAGGTGTTTGGTGGATTGCAGTTACTCAAGATGCTGTTTTACCTACTATAAATTCAAATTCCGCATTTCTGGCAAATGTAAGAACCAATGGGTTTAAAAAGCAAGATTTTATTGATGTTTTTATTGATGGTAAAACTAAAACCTGGGACAAATGGGCCAAAGGAATTGAAACTGACAATACCGCAATAAATGTTTATACCCGATCTGATGCTTGTGGTGCAGCTCAGATGTGGGCTGAATACTTAGGAAAAAGTCAGGAAGATTTAATAGGCACCGGTATTTTTGGTGATCCTGCTATAGCAGAAGCCGTTAAAAATGATGTGTTAGGAATTGGATATAACAATGTAATTTATGCATATGATATCAATACCCGAAGTAAAAATCCGGGAATCGAAATTATACCAATTGATATTAACGAAAATGGATTGATCGACCCTGATGAACAGGTTTATAATAAACTTGATGATATAATGGCTGCGATTCAAACTGGCATATATCCTTCTCCTCCTGCACGCGATTTGTATTTAATTTCTAATGGTAAACCACAAAATAGGGTTGTAAAAGAATTTCTGAAATGGATTGTAACCGATGGGCAAAAGTTTGTTAATGAAGCTGGATATGTTCAGATTTCGGAAGAAAAATTAAAAAATGGATTAAAAAAGCTAGAGGATTAATAGTTTTCATCGATTTAACATGAAGGAATTCTTACTCAAACTCTTTACCTATAGTCGTCGATTTAGGGATAAAATACACTCATCATGGATGTTGATTTGCTTAATATTGGTTGTATTAATGCCATTTTTATTGGGTGCTGGATTATTTTATAAATCAAATCTTTTAATCAGAGATCATTCAATCCTTCAATTACTATTTTCAAGTAACTGGCATCCATTAAAAGGAGAATTTGGCTTTTGGCCATTTATTGTAAGTTCGTTGTGGATTACCGGATTATCAATTCTGATTTGTGGTCCTATTTGTCTACTTTCGGCCATTCATTTAACACATTATGCAAAAAAATGGGTGTTAAAATTAATGCATCCAGTAATCGATATTTTAGCAGGAATACCCTCTGTAATCTATGGTGTTTGGGGCATCATTCTAATTGTTCCCTTTGTTTCAAAATTAGGAACCTATTTTGGCCATCCAAACTCAGGCTATACGATTTTAACAGGTTCAATAGTGCTCTCAATAATGATTATTCCCTTTGTACTAAATATTTTAATTGAGGTAATACGAACGGTTCCTCGTGAACTTTCGGAAGCATCGTTATCGTTGGGAGCTACTAAATGGGAAACAATTAAAAAAGTAGTTCTAAGGAAAGCTTTTCCTGGTATAATTTCCTCTTTTGGGCTTGGTATTTCGCGGGCTTTTGGTGAAACCATTGCAGTATTAATGGTTGTGGGTAATGTTGCAAAAGCTCCTACTGGCGTATTTCAACCTGGTTATCCATTACCTGCATTAATTGCCAACAATTACGGCGAAATGCTTTCTATTCCAATGTATGATTCGGCGCTCATGTTTTCAGCATTAATTCTTTTTGTTGTTGTTACCATATTTAATATGGGATCGAGATACTTAATTGTTTATTACGAAAAAAGAATCTGATTATGACAAGAAAGTTTTGGAAAAATACTGAGGTGGGCATTTTTAGGGTAATGATGTTTATTGCAACGAGTATTATTGCAATTGCTTTATTATTAATAATTATTAGTATTTTATATAAAGGATTACCCTCACTAACCTGGCAAATGCTTACCCAGGTTCCAAAAGGAGGTTATTATTTTGGTAAGGAAGGTGGAATTCTTAATGCCATCATCGGATCAATTTACCTGTCATTTGGTGCAACCATTTTATCGTTCGTAGTAAGTTTTCCAATGGCGCTATACATTAATGTTCATCGCGTAAAACAAAAAAAATTAGTGAATACTATTCGGTTTTTCCTCGATTTATTATGGGGTGTTCCTTCAATTGTTTACGGAGCTTTCGGTTTTACTATTATGATTTATCTTGGCCTGCGCACTTCATTATTAGCCGGTATTATTACAGTTACTTTGTTTATTATTCCCATTATGGTTCGGTCGATGGACGAAATCATTAAAACCGTTCCAAAAGGATTGCTCGAGTCAGCATTATCATTGGGATCAACACGTTCCGAAACAGCTTTTAAGGTAGTAGCCCGTCAATGCATCCCTGGAATAATAACGGCCATCTTACTTGCTTTTGGCCGTGCTATTGGTGATGCTGCTGCTATACTTTTTACAACAGGATATACTGATTATATACCAACCTCATTATCTCAACCTACTGCCACTTTGCCTCTTTCTATATTTTTTCAGTTGGGATCCCCTGTTCCCGAAGTTCAGAATAGAGCATATGCCTCCGCAGTAGTATTAACCGTCATCATTTTGATTATCAGTATCATGTCGAGAATACTTTCTCGAAAATTTTATAAAGAACGAATTAAATAAACATATTTACCATGAAAGATGGAGCAAAAATCAGAATCGAGAACTTTAACCTTAAAATAAAGGAAAAACAGATATTAAAAGATATAAATGTAACTATTCCTGAAAGGCAACTTACGGTTATTCTTGGCCCATCGGGATGCGGAAAAACAACTCTTTTAAAAAGCTTAAATCGGTTAACCGATTTATATTCTGAGATGAAACTCGATGGAAATATTTATTTGGATAATAATGAAGACATTTTGCATCCAAAAACAGAAATCACTGAACTTAGAAAAAAAATGGGTTTGCTTTCACAAAGCCCGTACCCATTGCCGATGAGTATTTATGACAATATTACCTATGGATTAAGAATAAGTGGTCGTAGAAAAAAGAAGTTTTTAAACAAACGTGTTGAACATTACTTGACACAAGTTAGCCTTTGGGATGAAGTAAAAGACCGGCTGAAAGATCCCGCATCAGCATTGTCAATTGGTCAGCAACAACGACTTTGCCTTGCTCGTGGACTGGCTGTTGATCCTGATATTATCCTTGCTGACGAACCCACTTCTGCCCTCGATCCTATTTCGAGCAAACAGATTGAAGAGTTGTTTACAAAGCTAAAACAACGTTATACCATTGTAGTGGTTACTCATATATTGCGTCAGGCTCGCAGAATTGCAGACAATGTAATTTTTATGTATATGGGCGAAATCATTGAACATGGACCTGCAAAAGATTTTTTTGAAAATCCAAAAGAAGAGTTAACTAAAGAATATCTAAAGGGAGCATTTAATTAAATTACAAATCCCCTAATAATAATGAAAAAAATATTTATTCTAGCTATTTTATTAATTGCAAATTATAATTCATTTAGCCAATTTTTGGTTGATGCTCAGCTACGACCCAGAGGCGAAATAAGAAACGGGTATAAGAATATTGCCGAATCATCCGATATACCTGCGTTTTTAATAAGCCAGAGAACTCGGTTTGGGTTAACTTTTACACAAGATCTTTATAAAATAAGGATAAATATTCAGGATGTGCGAATTTGGGGAGATGAATCCTTATATTCATCAACTGCTGTTTATGGCGATAATGCGAGCCTCGATTTATATGAAGGCTGGTTATTGGTGCGATTGGGATCCTCATTTACTGCTAAAATTGGCCGACAAGAATGGTATTACGAAGATCAGCGATTGCTTTCGCGACGAAACTGGAATCAAAATGGAGTGGTTTACGATGGTATTTTATTGGGATTTAACAAAAAAAACATTCAGCTTGATTTAGGTTTATCAATGAATAATGACAAAGACAATACTTCCGGAAACGAATATACTCCTGATAAACTGAAATTTTTAAACTTTATATATTTCAATGGTAAAATATCAGATGCTTTAAACGCATCGTTTATGGGTGTTTTATCCGGAAATCAAAAAGAAGAAGGGAGCAATACAATTTATGTTTTAGGTACTTTGGGTCCATACATTAAATATAAGTCAACAAAACTTTCTGCACAATTCAACGCTTTTTACCAAACCGGAACAAATATTAAAAGCGAAACGGTAAGTGCTTATCTTCTAAATGCAAAAGCTAATTTACAAATTAACCAAAAAATAATTATTGGTGCGGGATTCGACATTATTAGCGGAAACGATAAATCGAAAATAAAAACAAAAGACAACTCATTTGACTTACTATATGGTGGCAGGCATTCGTTTAATGGAGAAATGGATTTGTTTTCCAACCTTCAAAAATCTACTTCTGATGCTGGATTGAATGATTATTATGCAAATCTCGGACTAAAAATAAATCACAAGAATTCAGTTTTTTTAACCTACCACAATTTTAGACTTAATACTAATGCATACAAGCCAGATACAATGCAAGAACTTAATAAACAATTAAGTAGTGAAATTGATTTTAGTTATAAACATAAACATGATTTGCCAATAGATTTAACTATCGGTTTTTGTATTAATAAACCCACAAAAAGTATGAAGATAATCCAGAATATTTCTGAAACAGATAATACTTTTAATTACTTTTCTTATATTATGTTTACGCTTACACCTGAATTATTTAGTACAAAATAATTTATTTAAATCAGAATTATAATGCTTAACACAACATCCATTATTTAATGTTGTGCTAAATATTTAATAACATTATGTAAGTATTTATCAAATTTTCTAAATCTACTTTTGTTCAAAATTAATTAGAAAGTCAAATGATAACTTTATTTCTTACAGTATTTGCCGCTCTGTTTTCAGTAGTTAATCCTTTAGGTACTATGCCTGTATTTATTGGAGTTACCGAATCAAATAAAAAAGCCGAACGTAATAAAACAGCTCTAAAAGCAAGTTTTTATATGTTTTTAATTTTGTCTATCTCCTATTTTGCAGGTAAATTTATCATTCAGTTTTTTGGAATTTCAATCGAGTCATTGAGAATAGCCGGAGGATTAATAATTGCCAGTTCGGGTTTTGCTTTATTAACAGGTAATTTCTCTAAACATAAAGGGATGGATCAATCGGTGCACGAAGAAGCAAAAGCAAAAGAAGACTCATCATTAACGCCACTGGCTATTCCTATGTTAGCTGGCCCCGGTTCAATATCTCTATTAATATCACTTAACGAAAATTATACTAACTGGATTCAGACATTAATAGTTTTTATAACAATTCCAGCCGTTGGATTGGTAACCTATCTTATTTTGCGTAGCTCTCATTTTATCTTTTCTAAACTTGGAGCATCAGGATTAAACTCTATTTCAAGAATTATAGGTTTTATTGTTATTGCCATTGGTATTGAGTATATTATAACCTCGGTAAAAATTCTAGTGCAGCAATTTTTAGTATAATAAATCTTAAATAATATCGTATATAGTAATTATTAATAGTATCTACTCATAAATTCTTAAGAAGTTTAAACTATTTAAATTTATAGTATTGATTACGAATGATTACATAATTCGTACAAATATGTTAAGTTTGTTGAATTAATTTCAACTTTGAGTAATTATGGAAAAAATTGCTGTATTTCCGGGATCTTTTGATCCATTTACTGTTGGTCACGAATCGATCGTTAACAGAGCTTCAAAACTGTTCGATAAAATAATAATTGCGATTGGGTTAAATCCTAAGAAAGATGCTCTTTTTTCGCTCGAAGAACGAAAAAACTTTATAAAACAGGTTTTTGAGGATAATCCAAAAATTGAAATAGTACACTTTGAGGGATTAACCGTAGAGTTTTGTCAAAGCGTGGGTGCTACATATATCCTCAGAGGATTAAGAACATCAGCCGATTTTGAATTCGAACGCGCTATTGCACAGGTTAATAAATCAATGTATAACGAAATCGAAACCGTATTTTTTCTTACCATTACCGAGCATACTCCAATTAACTCATCTATTGTTCGCGATATTTATCGTCATGGTGGCGATATCAGCAAGTTTGTACCATCGAAAATGAAAATCATTAGAAAATAGGAGGTTAAAAAATTAATGCAAAAAGTTCGGTTTGTATTCTTCTCTATTATCATGCTCCTTTCCATTCATTTAATGGCGGGAAAAGTAGTTCTTAAAGGCGTTATTCCTGATTATGCAAATCAAAAACTTGATTTTCTTGCCTACTCTGACCAGATTACCTATACCGAAAAATTAGTTTACTCTGCAACAGTTGATAGTACTGGTAAATTTGAATGCTCTTTCGAAACAGACCAAACTATTTATGTGTTTATTTATACTGGTATTTATGAAGCCTTTTTATTTGCTGAACCAGACCGTGAATATGTATTACTTTTCCCTGAGTTAACAGAAAAAAGTATTGCCGATAAATTAAATCCATATTTTGAACCTGTGCTTTACCATCTGGGTGTTGAAAATTCATCAGACAACGAATTAAACTACCTGATTGCCTGGTTTACTCACGAATACACCGAAATGTTTAAGGCAAATGCGTATCTTATAAATATTAAATCACCCGATTTTAATGCTCTAAAAGAAATCAATAAAATCGATTCGCTTTTTAAAGGGATTAATAATCAGTTTTTTAATGATTACAAGACCTATACATTGGCCTCTTTTCTTCATATTTCAAATTATCAAAAAGCAAAAAGCATTTCAGATTTGTATTATTTAAACAGTAGAGTTTTATATCAGAATAAGGCTTACATGGAATTGTTTAATCAGGTTTACAATAATTATTTCGATTATTTTGGCCGTACACAGGAAGGCGAGAAAATATATTCTGACATTGCTAAGTTAAAAAGCATATCAGCACTTAAACAAACACTTGGTGGCGACAGTATTTTACAAAACGACACATTGAAAGAACTGGTAATATTAAAATGTCTACACGATCAATTTTACGATGATAAACTCTCGCGATCTGCATTACTTGTAGTTCTCGATTCGCTCGAATTACAAACAAAATATGCTGAGCACAAGCTGATAGCTAACAATATAAGAAAAAAGGTAACCCAATTAATGGTTGGATTTGATCCTCCATATTATGAGCTTTACGACAAAGACAGCAATCTGGTTACCTTGAATTCGTACAAAGGCAGATATGTATATCTTGGTTTTTGCGTAAGCTTGAGTTATGCCTGCATTCAGGATTTCGAAATGCTAAGAAAATTGCACGAAAGACATAAGCAAAACTTTGAAATAGTTATTATTAGCGTTGATGATAACCTGCCGCAAATGAAAAATTTTGTAGAGAAAAAAGAATATCCATTTACATTTCTACATTTTGGTAATCAGTCGGATGTTTTTAAAGATTTTGATATAAGGGCTATTCCTACTTATTATTTTATCGATAAAAAGGGCAAACTAGCCTTATCTCCTGCTGCGAGCCCAAACGAAAATATCGAATATTACATCTTTCAGATAATGCGAAAAAACGGCGATATTTAAGATTATTTAGACACTTTTTAAACCCTGATCAAATTACTTTATAACGCCACCTTTTGTTAGAACTTCAATAATTGAAGGAAATGTATTTTGAGTAATCTTACCAATTTTGCTGGGTTTTATCCATTTTGCTTCGGTTATATCCTCTTTAGTTTGCGGCACTAGCCGTCCTTTTTCTCTAACTTTCATTTTATACCAATACGTTTTTTTCAGTATATTTTTGTTAGTAAGCTGATAAGTATGATATGTAATTTCAATTAAATCAGCAATTATAAGATTTGTAACACCACACTCCTCTTCTACTTCTCGCAATGCAGCCATTTCGATCTTTTCGTTAAGCTCAAGCTTGCCTTTTGGCAAATCCCATAACCCACGGCGCTTAATAAACAAAACTGTTTCATCAGGAGCAAACACTAATCCGCCGGCAGCTTCAACCAGAGTGAACAGAGAACGATATTCGCTAAAAACAAATTCCAAATCCTTATGACAAATATAAAGATCACTAAATCCCGGAACACCATTAAATAAATCCAATACATGACTGAGCTGAGGTTTGTCTTTAAATTTATAAAACAAACCATCATATTTATCAAAGTATTTTTGAAAATCATCGATAAAAAAAACAGTACGTTCGTTATAAAAAACTTTATACATTTGTGGCATGGAAAATTTAGAAAAACATATAGCTCAATCGCTACTACAAATTAAGGCAATAAAACTAGAACCTGCAAATTATTTTACCTGGGCCTCTGGCTGGAAATCGCCCATATATTGTGATAATCGTAAAACATTATCGTATCCCGAACTAAGAAAAACAATTACTTCGGGATTTGTTGAAATAATAAAATCACGATTCGAAAGGCCGGATGCTATTGCTGGAGTTGCAACCGGAGCAATTGCTATTGGAGCATTAGTAGCCGAGGCACTTGAACTACCTTTTGTGTATGTTCGTCCAAAGCCTAAAGAACATGGATTAGGCAATATGATTGAAGGTGAATTAAAGGCAGGAAGTACGGTTGTTGTTATCGAGGATCTTATATCAACCGGAAAAAGCAGTTTGCAAGCAGTAGAAGCTCTCCAAAATGCCGAAATTAATGTAATAGGAATGGTAGCCATATTTACCTACGAATTTGATCAT
This sequence comes from Bacteroidales bacterium, assembly GCA_050179935.1. Classification (GTDB taxonomy): domain Bacteria; phylum Bacteroidota; class Bacteroidia; order Bacteroidales; family UBA12077; genus UBA12077. The sequence goes on from JBFXEQ010000001.1 coordinate 18,777, forward strand.
GCCATGCATAACTTTGCCAACGAAAATGTAACGTTGCATACATTAAGCAATTATCATGTGCTAATAGATACCGCACTCGAAACAGGTTACATTAAGCAGAGTGACATGGAAACACTAAAACAGTGGAGAAAAAAACCTGAAACCTGGAACCAATAATGAGTCAGTACAGCAGCAAAACAGGTAAGATAAACCTTGCCGACGAAAAGATATTTAATTTCATGTCAGATTTTAATAATATAAAAGATATTATTCCTGCCGACAAAGTGTCCGATTTCTCTGCCACATCCGACACATGTCAATTTAAAGTTTCTGGGTTGGGAAGCGCCGGACTAAAGATTATCGACAAGGAGCCTTTTAAAACCATAAAAATTATAAGCGAAAAGGGTACACCAATTAGTTTTAACTTTTGGATTCAGTTAAAGCCAATCGACGATACCAATTCTTCAACAGCCATAAGGCTTACCCTTGACACTGAACTAAACCCTATGATGAAAATGGTAATTGGTAGTCAGCTGCAAAAAGGATTAGACGCTATGGTAGATTATATCACAACGTATTTTAACCAGCGGTTTACCGAATAATACTAGTTGGATAAAAAAAGTATTTGCTAAAAAACAAATTCAATCTCTTTTAAATCGAATTCTTTTACCTCATTATCAGGAGTTGTTATCTGTAAATGTCCAAATTCGTTTACTCCGGTAATTTTACCGCGAAATAAAGTGTCCTGAACTTTATAATCACTCCAAACCTTGTATTTAAAAAGGTTCAATAAATATTCACGGTTTATTTCTTTAAATGATTTGTACCTTAAACGGTTGTAATATTTTGCTAAATGATATTTTAATTCAACCAACTCATCTTTAAGATAAAAATCATCACCCACAATTTGCTTTAACGATACTGGATTAGGTGCATCGCTTCGAAACTCTGTCTGATTAATATTTATTCCGATACCAACAATTGTATAATTAATTTTTGAACCCGTAATTGAGTTTTCGATTAAAATACCTGCTATTTTTTTATCGTGGTAATAAATATCATTTGGCCATTTTATCGAAATATGTCTTGTTTTAAATGATAGGTATTTTTGTATTCCGAGAGCAATTGTTTTTGAGATCATAAATTGCTTTGAAACATCCATAAAATCGGGATATAGAACAATACTAAATGTTAGATTTTTGCTCTTTTCGCTTTCCCAGGCATTCGATCCAATCCCTTTTCCTTCTAACTGCTCATCAGCAATAATTATAGTTCCCTCGGGCAGATTTTCTTTTTTAATTAATTCGGCTGCATATGAATTTGTTGATGAGACTGAATCAAGATGAATAATATTATTCCAGGGTTTCATTGATTCGAATATTATTTCGTTAATACTTGCAATTATTAGCTGTCGCAATTTAACTTTTTGATTAACATATATCAATTATTTTATTAAAAAGATGACAATTTTGCCGAAAATCAGCAAAAACAAAAAAAGGAATACATTTTGTAAAAACAAAGTCGATTTGTTTGCTGTTGTTTACCTTAATGTTATAAAAACGTAACTATTAAAAAGAAATTAATTTAATTACCTTTGCAAAAAAATAAATGGCAAAAAGAAAAACCAGAATTGAATCTGAAACAGACTTGCTTTTAGCATCAATAATAGAAGGTATTCATCGTAGAAAAGGAAAAGACGTTGTTAGTCTTGATTTATCGAAGATTGAAAATTCAGTTTGTAAGCATTTTGTTATTTGTCATGGCGATTCAAATACGCAGGTTGATGCCATAGCCGACTCAGTAATTGACACAGTAATTGAAACTACCGGTGAAAAAGTTTGGCATAAAGAAGGCAAAAGCAATGCAACCTGGGTGTTATTGGACTATGCAGATATTGTAGTGCACATTTTCCAGAAATCATATCGTGATTTTTACAAACTTGAAGATTTATGGGCAGATGCAAAACTTTCTAAACACGAAGATGTTGTTAAATCTAAAGGAGAAAAAAAATAATGTCAGAAAATAGTAAAAAAGAAAATAAAGATTTTAAAACCACAATGGGTATGGGCAATTCGAATAACAAACCCAAATTCAATATTTTTTGGATTTATGGTATTATTGCTGTAGTGCTTGTTGCCTTGCAATTTATGGCCTCAAACTCAGAGCCTAAAGAAATACAGAGGGGTGAGTTTATTAATGATAATTATGGAATGCTAAAAAACAACGATATCGAAAAAATTATTGTTGTAAACAAAGAAACTGCCGAAATCTATTTAAAGAAAGAAAGCATTGAGAGCGATCGTTATAAGGAAATATTTAATAATAAGCTAAATAGTTTTTCAGGTAAAGGCCCTCATTTTGTATTTAATATTGGCGATATTCAATCGTTCGATAATATTATTAAAGACTTAAAAATACAATACCCAGAAGCCAATTACCTCGATTACAGCTTTGAAACAAGATACAATTATTTTAAAGAGATTTTCGGATGGCTTATTCCTATATTTATTATTGTAATTATTTATGTAATTATTTTCCGCCGAATGTCGAAAGGTGGAAGCCCAGGTGGCGGAGGCAATATTTTTAATGTAGGAAAATCAAAAGCTCAGCTTTTTGATAAAGAAAGCAATATAAAAACCGATTTTAAAGATGTTGCCGGTTTAGAAGAAGCAAAAATCGAGGTTCAGGAAATTGTTGATTTTCTAAAAACACCAAAAAAATATACCGATCTGGGAGGTAAAATACCAAAAGGCGTATTATTAGTTGGTCCTCCGGGAACAGGAAAAACCTTGCTTGCTAAAGCTGTTGCTGGCGAAGCAAATGTTGCTTTCTTCTCCATGTCGGGTTCTGACTTTGTTGAAATGTTTGTAGGTGTTGGAGCATCGCGTGTTCGCGATTTATTTAAACAAGCTAAAGAAAAAGCACCTTGTATTATTTTTATTGATGAGATTGATGCTATTGGTCGTGCCCGTGGACGAAACCCAAACTGGGGAGCTAACGATGAACGCGAAAATACATTAAACCAGTTACTTACCGAAATGGATGGTTTTGGTAATAACGTTGGTGTAATTATTATGGCTGCCACAAACCGTGCCGATATCCTCGACAAGGCCCTTATGAGAGCCGGACGATTTGACAGACAGATTCATCTTGAGTTGCCTGATATTAATGAACGAAAAGAGATTTTTGGCGTTCATCTAAAGCCTCTTAAGATTGATGAGAAACTTGATATGGATTTTCTCGCTAAACAAACTCCCGGATTTTCAGGAGCCGATATTGCTAATGTTTGTAACGAAGCTGCTCTTATTGCTGCCCGTAAAGGGAAAAAATTTATCGAGAAACAAGATTTCCTTGATGCCATTGACCGTATAGTTGGTGGATTAGAACGAAAAAGCAAAATCATTACAAAAGACGAAAAAAAGACCATTGCCTATCACGAATCAGGGCATGCCGCAATAAGCTGGTTGCTCGAACACGCCCATCCGCTTGTAAAAGTAACCATTATACCTCGCGGAAGAGCACTTGGTGCTGCCTGGTATTTGCCCGAAGAAAGACAAATTACCACACGTGAGCAACTCATTGATGAAATGTGCGCTGCACTTGGCGGTCGTGTTGCCGAAGAACTTGTTTTTGGTAAAATTTCGACCGGTGCAATGAACGATCTCGAGAAAATTACCAAACAAGCTTATGCAATGATTGCCTATTTTGGTATGAGTGAAAAAGTTGGACATGTGAGCTTCTATGATTCATCAGGTCAATCGGATATGGCATTTACTAAACCATATAGCGAAAAAACAGCCGAACTAATCGATGCTGAAGCTAAAAGCCTAATCGATGAAGCATATAAACGTTCTAAAGAAGTTTTAATCAAACACATGGATGGCTTAAATAAGCTTGCTGAAATACTTTTAGAGAAAGAAGTTATTTTTGCCGAAGATCTTGAAGCGATATTTGGTAAAAGACCCTGGCCTTCGAAACACGAAAAGGATTTATTATGGGAATCAAAGAATGGTAGCTCTGTTCAAGAATCGAAGCCCACAGAATCAGAAGTAAAAACTGAAATTGAGGATACTCAAAAAAAGAAAAAGAAACCTATTGAATAAATAATAAAAACAGTACGTTTTGAGCAATCTTGTACAAAGAACAATTACCGGAATAATTTTTCTTGTAGTTGTTATCGGAGCCATCTTATTAAGTAAATATTCGTTTTTAATCCTTTTCCTGGTAATCGTAGCAGGCTTGTTGTACGAGTTCTACACCTTATCGAGAAAAGAAAACGTAAAACCATCAATTATTTATGGAATTATAATTGGGCTAGTGATTTTCGTTGCTAATTTCTTTTATGTTAACGAAGTTTTGCCAGGTAAATATTTTCTATTATTGATTCCTCTTGTTGCTGCGATTTTTATCATCGAACTATATAAAAATGCTGATCACCCGTTTACAAATATTGGTTTTACCATTTTAGGGTTGATTTATATTGCAATTCCGCTGTCATTATCGAATCAGATTGTAACTTACAATACTGGTAGTTATAACCATGAATTATTATTAGGATTTTTTATATTGATTTGGTCTTATGATACATTAGCATACGTTTTTGGAATATCATTTGGTAAACATCGCCTTTTTGAACGAATATCTCCAAAAAAATCCTGGGAAGGATTTATTGGCGGGTCCCTTTCTACCATTGCAATAGCTTATATAGTATCGTTAATTTTCCCTGTAATCTCATTTTTCGATTGGGCCATGGTTGGTTTAATCTGTGCCATTGCAGGAACTTTTGGTGATCTGGTTGAATCATCTTTTAAGCGCAGTATAAATGAAAAAGACTCAGGCAATTTATTACCAGGTCATGGCGGTATGCTCGACAGATTTGATGCCGTTCTTTTTGCTTTACCCTTATTTTACGTATATTTACAATTAACACATTAAAATCCAATATCATGACTATACATAAGGAAGGATATAAAATTATTGCAATTGTATCTTTAGTTCTGATAACATTGAATTTTATTTCATTCAGGTTTATTCCCATCCCATTTATTTATTGGACCCTTTTAGTTTTTTCTGTTTTATTTTTAGGTTTTATTCTTCGATTTTTCCGCAAACCTACAAGAGAAATCATTCTCGATGAGAATACGGTATTTGCTCCTTGCGATGGGAAAGTAGTTGTAATAGAACAAACCGAAGAAAATGAATATTTTAAAGACAAAAGAATTCAGGTTTCGATATTTATGTCGGTTTGGGACATTCATATTAACTGGTTTCCTGTTGGTGGGGTAGTTAAGTACAATAAATATCATCCAGGTAAATTTTTTATCGCAAACTTGCCAAAATCATCGACAGAAAACGAACGAACTACAGTTGTTGTTGAAAATAAAAACAAACAACAAGTGCTGTTCCGTCAAATTGCAGGTATTGTAGCCCGAAGAATTATTTGTTATGCAGAAGAAGGTAAAAACTTTACTCAAAATTCAGAGGTTGGATTTATACGGTTTGGATCAAGAGTCGATATATTTTTACCATTAGATGCTAAAATCAATGTTTTACTAGGGCAAAAAACAATAGGAACACAGACTGTTATTGGAGTAATCTAAATTTTCAACTCTATTATTTATATTTTAAGTTAATTTATTAAACCTATTAATTTATGAAAATTTTTATATTAATTAGCTTTTTATCGTTCTCGTTATTCTCAAGCGGACAAGATATAATAAAAACTATTTTCGGTGATGAAATAAAATCAACAATTATTGAGATATCCGATAAAGGAGTAAAATACCATAAATTTGACGAACCTTATTCTAATACAATATATACATTCAGCATTGAAAATATAGAGAAAATTATTTATAAAGATGGAACTGTTAAAACTGCAGATGAAATAAAACTATCTACTCTCAATAACGAAGAATCAAAATCTAAAAGAAAGAATCAAAATAAAAAAGAAGAGAAAATTGCTGATCAGTTTCCAACTATAATTTATACGTTAGCTAAAAAAGGGAGCCGAGTCTATATAACTTCATACGACAATAACGCAATAATACATGCTAAGATGGCAATAGAACCTTGGGGTTATTGGCAAATAGTTGACGATCAAAAAGATGCTGATTTCGTATTAAAATTTTACCTTCGTTTTGAAGGTGCAGGTGTATGCATCGCTAACGCCGCCTTTGTTGATCCTAAAACAAATAACATTTTATACTCAACACAAGAAGTAACATCTATTAAAGAAGCCAAGGGTTTTGATTTCAATACCAAAAGGTCGGCTATAAGGCAGGTTGTTGAACAGGTTTTTAAACCTAATTTTAAGTAATAATTTTCAACTAGTTACATTTAATCAAAATAATTATCAATATTAATTCGGTAAAGTTTATCTTTTTTAAAGATGAACGTGTATTTTGTCCCTTCGCTGATTAATTGAAGGCTATCACCAGTAAAAGTAAGATTTTCAGAAAAACGATCGGTAAAAACAGATTTTGGTAACCCAACTTTAATTCCATTTACCAATTCTATTTGACTATTAAGAATTTTACCTGCCAGTAAAAACTCTTTGCCTGTGTATGTTTTATAAAAGAATATCTGCGATTTTTTATAACGAAAATCATAAATTGTATCTGTTTTTTCAGGATAATGGGTGTTTTTACGCAATAATTTTTGCACTTTAAAACTCGGATTTTCCTTTGATGAAAAATTGTGAATACTCTCCTCAAACCCAAATGGTTTCTCCAGAAATTTCTCAGTAGTAATAGGTGAATATTTCTGAACCGTATTCTGAACTGTTGAGCATCCTGCAAGAACAAAAAGCAAAATAAAAAGTTTTTTCATGCTACCATTTTCATGCTAATGTACAAAAAACATTACATAAAAAACAATATCACACCACCAACGGCTATAACCGCTCCAATAACTTCTCTAATAGTAAGCTTATCTTTTAAAAATAATACAGCAGGAGGAATAATTAAAATAGGAACTATTGACATTATTGTTGAAGCAACTCCTGTTGTTGTGTATTTTACCGATAAAAGCGAAAAAGAAACTCCTAAAAACGGACCAAAAAAAGCACCGATGCTCAACCGTGTCATTGCCTTTTTATTTTTTACAGCACTTAAAAGTTTTGGCCAGCTTCGGGTAACAAGAAAAATAAATGCGAATCCTATAACTCCAGTAATTACTCTTATTTGAGTAGCGGCAAACGGATCATAATCTGCCATCCCATATTTGCTTAACACCAATCCGCCAGCTTGCCCTAAGGCTCCACCGAAAGCCAGCAATACCCCTAAAATAGGATAAATAAGTTTAACCTTTTTCTTCCCGTTCTCATTGTTATCCTCATCTTTCTGTGGCTCACGACTAAAAAGCACAAGTATTATTCCCGAAAGAGTAAGAACCATCCCTATAAAATTCTGCAACGTAAGTTTTTCGCCCATTACAATCCATCCAATAAAAGCAGTTATTGGTGGCGTTAAAGACATGATAAGCATCGAAACGCGTGCTCCAACAACCACATATGCCTGAAAAAGAAACAAATCGCCTAAAACAAAACCCACCAAACCTGATAATGATAGCCAAATCCAGTTATGAGTAGATGCACCCATCGGCAAAAACGATCCTCTAACAAAAAGACCATAAATGCCGATAAAAACAAATGCCAGCACTAAACGAATAATATTTGTTGAAAGCGAACCTACTTTTTTGCTTGCAGATTCAAATGCCAAAGCAGTTATGGTCCAGAAAACGGCAGTTAAAAGTGCAGCAAATTCCCCAGGATGTGATTGAAACATAAATCGGTTGTGTTTTTAATATTTATAAGATGTTTATTAAATTGGATTTTGTAATCCCCTAAAAAAGCTTAATTTAGCTTTTTACTTCAGCTTAGATAGATTGTTTATTAATAAGTTTAATATGAACAGCAAAATTAAATATTTGTTTATTGCATTGGGAATTATACTCATTGGCATTGTTCTTTGGTACTTTAAATCGATTGTTTCGTATATATTAATTTCTGGGGTACTGTCAATTGTAGGTAAACCAATTGTTGATTCTTTAGAAAAAATCCATATTAAAAAGATCAGAATACCTAAAGCTATTTGTGCCCTTTTAACAGTTGCTTTTTTATGGTTTGTGATAATCCTGTTTTTTTGGATTTTTATTCCATTAATAGCTAATCAGATTAACAGCTTATCGACGATTGATGTAAATAACTTCTTAATAAAATTCAGTGAACCTCTCGAAAAAATTAATCAGTTCATTGCTAAATACAGAATTCAAGGCAGTAATGCAGTTTCACTGGAGGAGTTTTTTACCGAAAAAGCAATGGTGTTTTTAAATGGCACATTTTTGACTAATCTTTTTGGATCGATAGCCGGAGTTATTGGAAATGTTTTTGTTGCAGGTTTTTCAATCTCTTTTATTACCTTTTTCTTTTTAAAAGACCAAAGCCTATTTTATAACGGAATTATGCTTTTTGTGCCAGATAAACTTACACAACAGTTTGCACATGTGTTGTCATCAATAAAAAAGTTATTAACAAGGTATTTTATAGGAATCATTATCGAAGTTTTTGGTGTTATTGTACTCGTATCAATAGGATTAATGATTGTCGGAATAAGCTTTCAAAGTGCTCTAGTAATTGGACTGATTGCCGGAATTTTTAATGTTATTCCTTATGTAGGGCCATTGCTCGGCTCAGCATTGGGTATAATTATCGGCTTTGCCACACATCTTAACCTGGATATTTATACCGAACTATTGCCTTTATTAATATATATGGCAATTGTTTTTTCCATTGTTCAGCTAATTGATAATGTTGTGTTTCAGCCATTCATTTATTCAAGCAGTGTAAACGCTCATCCACTCGAGATATTTTTGGTTATTATGATTGCTGCAAGTTTAGCTGGAATCATTGGGATGATATTGGCTGTACCGGTTTATACAATTATACGTGTTGTATCTAAAGAATTCTTTAATAACTTTAAGGTAGTTAAAAAATTAACCGAAAAAATTTAAGGTATTCTAATGGTATTTTATATATTTACGTGTGTAAAATTATTTTAATGAAAAAGTCAACATTTTTAATCAGTATAGCTCTCATTTTTTTCGCCAATACTTTAATTGCACAAAATAATATAGATACAATAGCTATTCGTATTAACTTTCCAGATATTTATCTAAAAGCATATGCAAAAGCGATGTATGTGCAAGAAGTTGATACGATTGAATTTGATTTGGATGATACAACCAATTATACATTTAAATGGTCGGGCGATTCTGCTCCGGCAAATGATTCAATACCACATGCAATTTATAACTATGGAGTGGATGGAACCTATACAATTAATTTAGTTGTTTTCGAGAAAGCAACAAGCACAAATTTTACATTTTCAATACCGGTTGCAATAGCCAAGCCTGCAGTGGTTAATGTTCCTAACGTATTTACCCCAAACAACGATAATTTTAATGATTTGTTTACTGTTTTTTATGATGGAATAACAGAATTAGAAATGACCATTTTCAGTCGCACAGGAGTTCAAATTATAAAAATTAAGGCTCCAACTATTGTTTGGGATGGACGAAATTCTTCAGGAACAATGATGAGCGGAGGTGTTTACTATTATATTTTAAAATCTGCCGATTCTGTTGTTGACCAAAATGGCTTTGTACATTTATTCTAAACTATTTCATATCCAGTTGCTTCTTTCATTATCTCAAAATCATTAGTTAACAAGCCTTTAATTGGTTTTCAATTTTAATTATTTGCATTTTGCACAGTATGTAAAATGTTTCTTAAATTGTTTTTTTATCTTTGAAAGAAGAAATAAACCGATGGCTAAAAAAAATCTTTTTAAACGGATTTTTCAATTTTACTACGAGGGTTTTAAAACAATGACCGTAGGTAAAAAACTTTGGATAATTATTATCATTAAGTTATTCATTATGTTTGTAATACTTAAACTATTTTTCTTTCCTAACTTTTTAAAATCAAACTTCAAAACAGACAAAGAACGAAGCGAATACGTATTAGATCAATTAACAAATTCTAAACCCATAAACAATGATTGAAAACATAGATCCTTCACTGGTCGATTGGTCAAGAGCACAATTTGCCCTTACAGCAATGTATCACTGGCTATTTGTACCTCTAACACTAGGAATTACTTTCATTATAGCCATTATGGAAACCATTTATGTAAAAACGGGTGATCCTGAATGGAAAAAGATTACTAAATTCTGGATGACTTTATTCGGAATTAATTTTGCTATCGGTGTCGCAACTGGTATTATTCTTGAGTTTGAGTTTGGTACGAACTGGTCAAACTATTCATGGTTTGTTGGCGATATTTTTGGAGCCCCTCTGGCAATTGAAGGGATTTTAGCTTTTTTTCTTGAATCCACCTTTATTGCAGTAATGTTTTTTGGGTGGAATAAGGTTAGCAAAAAGTTTCACCTATTATCAACATGGCTGGTAACTTTTGGGTCAAACCTTTCTGCATTATGGATTTTGGTTGCCAATGGATGGATGCAGTCACCAGTTGGAATGCATTTTAATCCTGAAACAGCCCGAAATGAAATGCTTAATTTTTGGGAAGTATTTTTATCGCCTATAGCAATAAATAAGTTTTTACATACCATAACCTCAGGATATGTGTTGGCTGCCATTTTTGTGATTGGTGTAAGTGCATGGTATTTGCTCAAAGGTCGCGAAAAGTTGTTAGCTAAACGTAGTATTGTTATTTCATCTGTTTTTGGATTACTAAGTTGTTTGTTTCTTATATTTACCGGTGATGGATCTGCTTACCAGGTTGCACAAAAGCAACCGATGAAACTTGCTGCAATGGAAGGCCTTTATAGTGGATCTGAAGGTGCCGGCCTTATTCTTATTGGTGTACCCACTCCCGGTAAAGAATTTGATGATCAGAAGGAAGATTATGTTTTTAAATTCGAAATCCCTAAAATGCTTTCATTACTTGGATATAGAGATGCGAATGCATTTGTTCCAGGGGTAAAAGATTTAATAATAGGTGGATATAATTACACCGATAAAGAGGGTAATAAATCAATTGCCCTCTCAGCCGAAGAAAAAATTGCAAAAGGCAAAATATCAATTGCAGCTCTTCGCAATTATAAAAATGCACTTCAAAATAACGATACTCTAACTCAAAAAGAATCGCTGGTTACGTTCAATGAAAATTTTAAATACTTTGGTTATGGATTTTTAAATGATCCTAAAAGTATTATCCCCAATGTACCACTCACATTTTATAGTTTCCACATAATGGTTGCTCTGGGGTTTTATTTTATGTTGTTTTTTGCACTTGCCCTTTTATTTATTTACAAAGATCAGATTGAACTAAAGAAATGGTTTCTGCGTTTATCTATTTTAACTATTCCTCTGGCCTATATAGCATCTATGTCGGGATGGGTTGTCGCCGAAGTTGGACGACAACCATGGACTATTCAGGATTTACTGCCAACGGTTGCAGCTGTTTCGCAAATTGATGCCAGCGCTGTTCAGATAACTTTCGTATTGTTTACAATCATATTTACTGCACTTTTAATTGCAGAGATAAAAATTATGACAAAACAAATTCATATTGGACCTAAAGAAGGAGGGCATTAATATGTTTGAAACATTATCGCACTTAGCATTACAACAATATTGGTGGGTTATCATCTCACTTCTTGGATCTCTGCTTGTATTCCTTCTTTTTGTTCAGGGTGGTCAAACACTCATATACACATTGGGTAAGACTGAAATGGAAAGAAGAATGATCGTTAACTCTTTAGGCCGTAAATGGGAATTTACGTTTACAACATTGGTAACATTTGGTGGAGCTCTTTTCGCATCATTTCCTCTATTCTATTCAACAAGTTTTGGTGGTGCTTACTGGGTGTGGATGATTATTTTATTTGCATTTATCATACAGGCTGTTTCTTATGAATACCGTTCGAAACCAAATAATTTTCTGGGTTCAAAAACCTACGAGGTGTTTTTATTCATTAACGGAGCAGTTGCCACTATTTTTCTTGGAACCGCAGTTGCAACATTCTTTACAGGATCAGAATTTTCGCTAAATGAAATGAATTTCTCGAAATGGGAAGGACCTGCCAATGGACTGGAGCTAGCTCTTAATTTCCACAATCTTTCACTTGGATTAGCTGTGTTTTTTCTGGCAAGAGTTCTAGGAATCCTTTATTTTATGAATAACATCGATCATTCAGAAATACTCTTACGCTCTAAAAAACACCTGATCTATAATGCAATTCCTTTTCTGATTTTCTTTTTGATATTTATTATCTGGTTACTATTTATTGACGGATTTGCCTATAATCCTTCGTCTAAACAAGTTACTATGGAAGCTCATAAATATCTCCATAACTTAATTGAAATGCCTGTTGTTTTAATTCTGTTTCTGATTGGTGTGCTTTTAGTAATGGCTGGTATTGGCAAATCAATAATTAAAACCTGCACAAACGGAATCTGGTATGCTGGTGCAGGAACTGTTTTAACCGTGTTTTCGTTATTTTTAATTGCAGGTTTTAATAATACCGCATTTTATCCATCAACATTTAATTTGCAGAATTCACTTACCATTGTAAATGCCTCATCAAGCAAATATACATTAACAGTAATGAGTTATGTATCGTTATTTGTACCAGTAGTTGCAGCCTACATATGGATTGCCTGGAGATCTGTAAATAACAAAAAAATTGACGAAAAGGAAATGAGTGAAGATATTCATGTATATTAAACTCTTTAACTTGAAACTTGAAACTTTTAACTTTTAACTTTTAACTTTTAACTTTTAACTTAAAATGTACACAACAGAAATAATATGGTTAATTAGCTGGCCTTTGTTTATTTGGGTAAGTTATAAACTATCTGAATTAGCCATAAAAAGATTTAAAAAATTTGAATAATCCTACTATGGATTAAACAACAAAACCAGATAAAATGCCCAAGCTAAAAAATATAACACCTTTAAAAAAGTGGTTTAAAGGAATTGGTGATGCACCACTGATAATTGCCGGCCCATGTAGCGGTGAAACTGAAAAACAAATGATTACCACTGCAATTCAGATTGCAGCTATTGGTAAAGTTAAAGTTTTTAGAACAGGCATCTGGAAACCCAGAACCCGACCGGGAAACTTTGAAGGTGTTGGTAAAAAAGGACTAAAATGGTTACAACAAGTAAAAAAGGAAACCGGATTACTTACAACTGTTGAGGTAGCAAAACCCGAGCATGTTGATCTGGCCGTAAAACATGATGTTGACATACTTTGGATCGGAGCACGAACTACCTCCAATCCGTTTTCGGTGCAGGAACTGGCTGATTACATGAAAGGTATCGATAAACCTGTACTAATTAAAAACCCAATCAATCCCGATTTGCAGCTTTGGATTGGTGCTCTGGAGCGTTTTAATAATTCAGGTATAGAAAAACTGGCAGCTGTGCATCGTGGTTTTTATCCATTTGAAGCTACCAGCTTACGTAATATTCCAAAATGGGAGATTCCAATTGAGCTAAAAAGTTTATATCATAGTTTACCTATAATCTGTGATCCAAGCCACATTGCAGGCCGGGCTGATCTGGTTTTTGATATTTCTCAGAAAGCACTCGATTTAAATATGGATGGATTAATGATTGAAACTCATTTTAATCCTGAAAAAGCACTAAGCGATGCAAAACAGCAAATTACTCCCGAGCAATTAAAAATCCTTTTGGAGAATCTGGTAATTCGAACGGTGAATTCAACCGACGAAGCTTTTGCAAATGTGCTCGAAACACTAAGAAACCGAATCGATTCAATAGACCAACAGATGATCGAATTACTCGCTAACCGAATGAATGTAGTTGAAGAAATTGGTAAATACAAAAGCCAGAACCAAGTTACTATATTACAATTAAGGAGATGGGAGAAAATTGTAACTACCCGAATAAGGCAGGGTAAATCGCTCGGACTTACAGAAGAATTTGTAAAAAAACTACTTCAGCTTGTTCATAAAGAATCTATTCAAAGACAAACTGAAGTAATGAGTAAAACTCCAAATACGAATAAAGAAAAATAGTTTTATTTAATCTCTTTAATTGTATAATCGTAACCTTCCATAATTGGATTTGAGAGTATTTTATTGCAAGCCTCAATTACTCTTTCCATGGCAGCTTCTTTACTTTTTGCTTCGATCTCGAGAGTAATATGTTTGCCAATGCGAACATTTGAAACTTCTGCAAAACCAATATTTTTCATGCTATGAGTAACAGCTTTTCCTTGAGGATCAAGTAGAGCCTTAAGTGGCATCACGTTTATTTCGGCAATAAATTTCATTCTGTTATATATTAGTTCAGTTTAAAAATCCAGTTATTAATCGCTGATAAAATCAGGTAAAGAATTATTATTACCGGAACAGCAATTGAGTGCAATAATATTAATAAAATTGCAGATAAGCCAATAAACAAATAGCGAATTTTGTTATCTGCATATGAAAGATTCTTGAGTTTTAGCGAAAACATCGGAAACTCTGACACTAGTAAAAGTGAGAATATAATGATTAGTATTGATAGAAAATATTTATTATAAATCAGCGAAATAATAAAACTGTGATCAGTAGTAATAGTAACAATATAGAGTGATACAAAAAACAAGGCATTGGCTGGAGTTGGCAATCCTATAAATGAATCAGTCTGTCGTTCATCGAGGTTAAATTTAGCTAATCGAATGGCTGACAGAACTGAAATCAGGAAGGGTAAAAGAAGGAATATCACTTTCCATGCAGAAACAAACTCCAATAAAGGAATATCCTCAGATCCAAATAGAGAAATCTTCATCATTTGAAATACAATAAATGCAGGGGCAACACCAAAGCTAACAATATCAGCTAATGAATCGAGCTCTTTTCCAAGCAGAGAATAAACATTGAGTAATCGTGCAGACATACCATCAAGAAAATCGAATATTGCAGCAAGAAATATAAGATAAACCGCAGCTAACATATATCCTTCAAAAGACAAAAGGATAGAAATACATCCAGACAAGAGGTTCAAGGATGTAATTGTATTTGGTATGTGTTTTTTTATTCGCATGAGCAATCTAAATTGGCTACTTTAAACAATAATAATTACAAAAATAAGTTAAAATTTAGAGTTTGATAAATAATTTATTAATTACTAAGTTTGATTCCTGAAAAAAACCAGATGCTAACTATAATGCGCAAATTACTAGTCGTTTTAATTTTAGTCCTTTTATTTTCAATTGCTAAAGGGCAGGCGCCCAAGTATAGTAACGAGTTTTTATCAGTTGGTGTTGGTGCAAGAGCTTTGGCTATGGGCAACTCGGTTATTGCCAGCACAAACGACGTTACTTCAGGATATTGGAACCCGGCGGCCTTAACATCACAACAAGCCGATTTTGATGCAGGGATTATGCATGCCGAATATTTTGCAGGAATTGCTAAATACGATTACCTGGGGGCAACAATGAAACTTGATTCGGCACAATGGTTGGGTGCAAGCATTATCCGCTTTGGGGTTGATGACATTCCAAATACTACTGACTTAATAGATAAAGAAGGGAACATTGATTACGACCGTATTTCAAAATTTTCGGCAGCTGATTATGCTTTCTTAATTTCGTATGCCCGAAAATCAGCCATTCATGGATTATCGTACGGAGCCAACGTTAAAATTATTTACCGCAATATTGGTAAATTTGCCCATGCCTGGGGCTTTGGCCTTGATGCAAGTTTTAGATACTCGCATAACAATTGGATTTATGGCGTTCTTGTGCGCGATATTACTTCAACCTTTAATGCATGGACCTTTAATGAAGATGAATTAATTGTGGAGGTAAACGACTCCCTGTCAAACTTTGCTCCCGAAAATTCGCTCGAGATAACTCTGCCTCGTTTATTAGCTGGCGTTTCGAGAGAGTTTAATGTGTACAATAAATTTAATGCCCTCGCTGAAATAGGTCTTGATTTTACTTTTGACGGTCAACGGCACGTTTTGATCCAAAGCGACCCAATAAGTATTGATCCTCACCTTGGTTTAGAGCTAGATTATAATAAACTCGCATTTATTCGATTTGGAGTCAATAATTTTCAGCAAATTACCGAATTTAACAACAAAGAATCATTGACATTTCAACCAAACTTTGGTATCGGAATACAGTACAAAGGGTTTTCAATCGATTATGCTTTAACCGATATTGGAGACCAATCGCTCGCTTTGTACTCAAATGTATTTACTATAAGATATACATTCAATCGAAACTCATCAAAAGGATAGAATTAACTCATTTCAGAAAATAATACTTATTTTTGTCTATAATAAACCATTTTAAATGAAAATCGCTGTAGATTTTGACGGAACCATTGTGGATCATGAATATCCTAAAATAGGGAAAACAAAACTTTTTGCCTTCGAAACACTTAAAGCATTGCAAAAAAGAGGCGATACGTTGATTCTTTGGACATTCAGGAACGGCAAAGAACTGCAGGATGCAATCGATTTTTGCAAACAGAATGGAGTTGAGTTTTATGCTGCAAATAAAAATTATCCCGAGGAGATATTCGATGATTCTATAAGTCGTAAAATCGAAGCTGATGTTTTTATCGATGATCGTAATGTTGGTGGATTTCCGGGATGGAGTGAAATTTGGCAACTTTTAAACCCCGATGAATACTCAACGGATATAAAGAAACAAATAAAAAATATCCCCACAACAAAAAAATCTTTCTGGAAAAAATTAATCAAATAACCCCCTAACAAATGATCCGAATTAAATTAAATATTACACTTCTTGTGCTTATTGCTACTTCTATTATATCGTGTAATAATAAAAAACAAGAAGAATCAAATAACACAGAAGGTATTCAAGAGAAGATCAACAAATCGGTTTCAGTAATCGAGATTTTATCTCCCAAAAATAATGAGCTTTTTACCGTTGGCGATGAAATAATAATAGATATTGCCCTCAAAAATGTTGAGATAATTGTCGATTCGGTTATAGTTGAAACAATTACCCAAAAAGAAAAATTAACTACAGATAATTTATTATTTACATGGAAAACATTAGGATTAAATACAGGGGATAATTTAGTTAGAATATATGCCTTTTCTGAAGGAGCACGCATTGAAACCTATAATTTTAAACTAAAATTAAAATCAGAAATTACACCCGAATTGCTTGAATGTAAAATCATTCAGACTTTTCCTCACGATACTAAATCATATACCCAAGGATTGATTTTCGAAGATGATATTTTATACGAAGGAACCGGACAATATGGCCAATCTGTTTTGCGAAAAACCGATTTTAAAACAGGCAATATTCTGGCTGAACTCAGTCTTCCTTCGCAATATTTTGGCGAGGGAATTACATCATTTGGAGATAAAATCATTCAACTTACCTGGACATCAAGAGTTGGATTTGTTTATGATAAAAAAAGCTTTAAGTTGATAAATACGCTCCAATATGATACTCAGGGTTGGGGATTAACAACTGATGGCAAACAATTAATCATGAGCGACGGTTCATCAACTATCTACTTTCTTGATCCTGATTATTTTACACAATCAGGCAAGATCGAAATATTTGATAATCATGGACCTGTAAATATGATTAACGAGCTCGAATATATTGATGGTTTAATCTATGCAAATATTTACCAAACTGAAGAAATTATTGCATTTGATCCAAAATCAGGTAAAGTAATAAAGCGAATAGATTGCCGTAAAATCGTTCCAACAGGGTACAAGGGCGAACAGGATAATGTACTTAATGGGATTGCATTCGATAAGAAAAACAGCAGAATATTTATTACAGGTAAAAGATGGCCTAATCTTTTTGAAGTGAAGTTTGTAAAACAATAATTAGATTATTTCAATCTTTTCGCCAAGATGTCTTGGTTCTTTTCCAATAATTAAATCAATAACCATTTTAACACGGGCAAAATGTTCTCGAATGCGCGTTTTTAATCCATATAAAAACGAAACATCATCTGCAACAAATCCAATAGCGTTTATATTTCTTTTTTTTGCAATAAAAATAGCCCGTTCCACATGAAATCGCTGCGAGATTACAGTAATGTTATTTTGTCCAAAAATCAGATTTGATCGAACCACTGAATCAAGCGTTCGAACACCTGCATAATCAAGGTAGATTTTTGATTCGGGTATTCCGCGTTTAAGCAAATCCTTTTTTATGGTAGTTGGCTCATCATAGTATTTAATGGTATTATCACCACTAACTAAAATTATATCAATATAACCTTTGTTAAACAACTCAACCGCGGCTTCGATTCTGTTTGCATAATACTGATTTACGACTCCTTTTGACAAATATTTGCTCGTACCTAACAATAAGCCAGCTTTGTTTTTAGGTAGATTTTCGATGGTAGTAAAAATATTTTTTTTTGTATTAAAATGGATGAAAAGGTTTAAACTTAAAAGAAAGCCAATAAAAATAAGTATAAGAAAAAAACTTACGCGCAAAAACTGATGCATTCTTTTTACCATTAGTTAACCCTATTTTTATTTTTCGTTTATCGAAGATAATTATAAAAGTCTAAAATAAGAGACAATCGCGAAACAATTTTGCAAACAAGTCATATCAAGTGGAATCTTTCATAATTTTAATTTAATTTTAACAATTGTTTTTAATCTTTTGATATAAAAAAAGGTCAAATAATATTATTTAATACATAAAATCATGCAAAAATTTGTTCGTTTACTTGTAGTTTCTGTTCTGGCGATTGTATTTACGAATACAATTTTAAAAGCAGAAAACGATTCGAGGTTACTCCGATTTCCCGATATCAATAAAAATCTAATCGCATTTGTATATGCTGGAGATATTTGGACAGTTAGTTCAGATGGAGGTGATGCAAAAAGGCTAACCTCTCATTTGGGAATGGAACTGTTTCCCAAAATCTCACCCAATGGCAACTGGATTGCTTTTTCGGCTGAATACTCAGGCAGCAGACAGATTTATATTATCCCATCAACAGGTGGAACTCCAAAACAATTAACCTATTACAACGAAGTAGGCATAATGCCACCACGTGGTGGTTGGGATAATGTTGTTCTCGACTGGACATCAGACAGTAAAAACATTCTTATTCGTGCAAACAGAACTCCTTTTGGCGATCGTAACGGAAAGTATTTTTTAGTAAGCATCGAAGGCGGACTTGAAAAACCACTGCAAATAATTAACGGAGGTTTTGCGGCTTTATCGCCTGATAACACAAATTTGTGCTTTACACCAGTTGACAGAGAGTTTAGAACATGGAAGCGTTACAAAGGTGGCCGTGCAAGCGATTTATGGATTTATGATTTGGTAAATGATAAATCTGAACGAATAACTGATTTTGTTGGAACCGATCAGATACCAACCTGGTATAAAAACAATATTTATTTTGCTTCTGACAGAGATCTTACACTTAATATTTATAGTTATGATGTAAATACAAAAGAAACCCTTCAGATTACAAAACATTCCGAATTTGATGTTATGTGGCCTTCGGGCGAAAACGGAATGCTTGCCTATGAAAACGGAGGTTATATTTACAAATTAAATCTGGAAAACGGGATTACTGAAAAAATTACAGTAAACATCAATTTTGATAATCCTAATATTCTCCCCTATTTTAAAAATGTTTCTGATTTTATCGAAAGTTATTCAATTTCTCCAACTGGTAAAAGAGCTCTTTTCGATGCTCGCGGAGACATTTTCTCCGTTCCAGCCGAAAATGGTATAACTGAAAATCTTACAAACACACAAGGTGTTCGCGAAATGTTCCCTGCCTGGTCTCCTGATGGAAAATATATTTCGTATGTTTCTGATGCAACCGGTGAATATGAAATTTATTTGCTCGAAAATAAAAAAGGGGCCAAAGCAAAGCAAATCACATTTAATTCTGTATCATGGAAATACGATCAAATATGGTCGCCAGATAGCAAGTATTTACTTTTCTCAGACAGAACGCTAAAATTACGATTACTGAACACCGAAACAGGTATTATAAAAGAAATTGCACAGGCATATTCTGATGAAATACGCGATTATCAGTTTTCACCCGATTCAAGATGGGTTACTTATTCGAATAATACCGAAAATGGAAATAGCTCCATTTATGTTTACAACTTGGAAAATGGACAAACGAATAAATTAACCGACGATACTTTTAGCGAAAACATACCTGTTTTTTCAAAATGTGGAAATTACTTGTTTTTTATGTCGAACAGAGACTTTAATCTCGAGTTTTCGAGCTTTGAGTTTACATACTTATATACCAATGCTACAAGAATATATGCATTAGCTCTTAGAAAAGACAGTCCGAAATTATTTAAATACAAAAACGATATTGAACCTGTTAAAAAAGAAGAATCAATTGATTCAAAAGCTAAGGATTCAAAATCAAAAGACACAAAAGAACCTGTAAATACAGATTTAACTATTAAAATCGATTTTGATGGAATAAATCAACGAGTGATGGATTTTCCTATTCAATCGGGTAATTATCGTGGAATTGAAGCTGTGGATGGAGGTATTCTTTACATGGCAAACGACGGATTGCATAAATACGATATTGCTGAAGAAAAAGATCAGTTAATAATTAGCGGAATAAGACAATTTACTATTTCGGCTGACGGTAAGAAACTTATGTACAGTGCCGGAAATAATTATGGTATTGTTGATATTAAACCTGGACAGAAATCGGGTGATGGAAAATTAAATCTCGAAAACCTGGTAATGAAAATCGATCCTAAAAAAGAATGGCAGCAAATTTATACTGATGGATGGCGCATTTTCAGGGATTATTTTTATGTTGAAAACATGCATAATATCGACTGGAAAGCTCTAAAATCAAAGTACGAAAAGCTATTGCCATCTGTTAGCCACCGTGCTGATTTGGATTATATTTTCGGCGAAATAATTGCTGAAAGCAATACTGGGCATGCTTACGACAACTGGGGTGATTTTGAACGTGTAAAACGTATTGATGGTGGCTTGTTAGGAGCTGATCTAAAAGCTGATCCCACAGCAAACAGATATAAAATTGTAAAAATCTATAAAGGTGAAAATTGGAATGAAGCCAGACGATCACCACTCACAGAGCAAGGTGTTAACATTAAAGAAGGCGATTACCTTATTAGCCTTAATGGTAACAATGTTACATTAGCCGACAACCCATATAAGTTTTTAGAAAACACGGTAGGCAAAGTAATTGAGATTACAGTAAACTCAACACCAACGACAAACGGATCAAAAACCTACGAAATAAAACCAATTAAGAGCGAGCTCGAGTTATTTTACATGGATTTAATCGAATCCCGCCGTGCAATGGTTGACAGACTCTCTGGTGGTAAAATTGGATATATTCATGTTCCTAATACTGCTGTAGAAGGTAATTATGAATTACACAGAGGAATGTATGCTTATCACAACAAAGAAGCATTAATAATTGATGATCGTGACAATGGAGGTGGTTTTATACCTGAAAACATGGCCGATTTGCTCGATCGCGAAACATTGAGTTATTGGCACCGACGTGGTTTAAAATCAATGAAATCTCCGGCTATAGCGCATGATGGACCAAAAGTTATGTTAATTAATGGTTATTCCTCATCTGGCGGTGATGCTTTTCCTTACTATTTTAAAAAGAAAGGATTAGGCTTATTGATCGGAACCCGCACCTGGGGCGGTTTAGTTGGAATAAGCGGAAATGCCGGATTAGTTGATGGCGGATATATTAATGTTCCTCGCTTTGGCGTTTACGACGAAAACGAAGAATGGATTATTGAAGGCATTGGTGTTTATCCCGATATCGAAGTAATTGATGAACCTCATTTAATTGCAAAAGGCATCGATCCTTGCATTGAAAAAGCTGTTGAAGTTTTATTAAAACAACTTCAGGAAAACCCTGTTAAAAAAGTAAATCCACCAGCAGATCCTGACAGATCAAAATGGATTGAAAAAGAAATTAAGTAAAACGAAAAAAAGGTTGTCTCAAAAAACTTTCCATCGTCTGGAGGACATGGAAACGTTTTTATAATTTAATAATAAACAGCAATATATAAAACACGATAGAAAGTCCAAGGACGTTTCTATGTGTTTTGAGACAACCTCTTTTTTTATAATCACCTAATAGGTAGATTTTTATTTAAAAACTCACATTCGAATCATATGCAGTAAACTTAATTTTACACACAGCATTCTCGCCTGTTGACCCAGAGAACTGATGCTTACTGTTTTCTTTGATGCTTGTAATATTTTTTGTAAATCGTTCTTTTGGATATTTCACTTCTCCATAGGTTGTTTCGAATTCGAGTGAAAAACTAAGAGCTGGATCCAAAGGCATGCTTATGGAGCAATATTTAAAATTGCCCTCAAAAAGTTTCAATGAGGGATCAGCCTTGCCAATTACAAGGTCAGAGTCGTAAACATTTGGCATTTTAACAGATGATTTAATACTGGAAAAAGCAAAATAATCATATTTCGATTCATCACAACTAAATTCGCCAACTTCAGCCATTTTAACATCACTATCGTAAATGTCTTTAATGTGGAATTGATTTACATTTCCAGCTTTAATCTCGGAGTATTTACCAGAAAAAATCAGTTGGCTAATATTTGCTGCTTCGATATCCGAATCATACAAATCAATAATACAATTTGTAAGGTCTCCTTTTATTTTATAATCTGAATATTTTGCAGTACTATTTAACGAATTTATTTTTTCAATTTTAATGTCATCATCATACGAATCAAAATCTAAGGTGTTAACTGCTCCAATCACTATACCCGAGTATTTTGATGTTATCTTTGCATTCTTCATTTCAACAACCTCAATATCCGAATCATAAATATTAAACATCGCATCGCCACCATTACCTATTGATGCATTTGAATATTTCATTGTAAATATCGCATTGCTTCCATAACCTGCCATTGTAAGATCAGCATCGTATAAATCGAAATTAATTTTCCCTTTTAATGGAGCAATCTCAATATCATTGTATTTGCTTTTCAATGTAAAGGCAATGCTTTCGGGAACCCATAATGTATATTTTGCTGAATATTTATCAATTTTAATCTTACTCCCATTAATTAATGTTATGGTCGAAATAGGACCAATTATTATGGTATTACTAACCATGTTTGTCACAATTTTTAGGGAATTTGAACTTTGAGTAATTTCTGGATTTTTAAACACCTCAATTAATTTATCCTGATCTTCTTTATCTCCTCCCTTGATAATAATTTCACCTACTAACTTTACTTCGTCTTTATTCCATGTATTTACCTTTAAATCGGTATCGTAACAAGAAAAATCAAAATTGCCAGATGCTGAAAGACTAAAGGATTTATCAAAACTTTCTTTCCTGTCTTGTGCCTGAGATATAAAGCTACCCAGTGTAAAAATGAATATTAAGAGAAGAATATTAAATCTTAATTTTTGAAATATTGTTTTCATAGTTTTTATTTTTTTCAATTTCGTTTAACATACGGTCTAAGACCAGAATTTTCTTTTGATATAAATCCATTAGTGAATTTAAAATTTTGGGATTGGGGCCATGTTTCTTCAAATCGTCATAATAATATTGAATCATAGTATCAATTTCATCAAGCTCGCTATAATTCGTTTCTAATTGATTTTTATCAAATTTGGTTTGATGTAATAATTTATAAGAACTGTTTATTTGATCTTGAAACTGGGCTTCCTGTTGGGCAAGAACAGGATCTATTTTACTTAAAATATATAGTTGATTTTTACGTATTGCAGCAAATTCAAATCCTGTGTAAGTTAAAGTCAATAACACCAATGCTGCTGCTGCAATTCGAATAATAAAAAACCGTTTAGATTTCTTCCTTTTTATAAAAGAATGAGATATTCCAGCCCAGAGATAATCCTCATCAGCATTTTCCACATCGAGCTTACTTCTGTTCTTTCTAATGTATTCTTCTATTTTCATAGCTCATCTCTTTTATTATATTTTCCCGTAACAGCATTTTCGCACGTTGGTATTGCGATTTTGATGTAGATTCTGAAATACCCAATATATTTGCAATCTCTTTGTGCTTGTATCCCTCAAGTAAGTGCATATTTAAAATAACTCTTGCTTTTTCAGGTAATGCTTTAATTGCCTCATGTACTTTTTCTGGTTCAATGTCGGGTAAATCATCGTTGTAATTATCCTCATCCACAATATGCAAATGCTCTATGTCTGTAAATTCATGTTTCTTCGTTCGTAAAAAGCTGATTGATTTATTAATAACTATTCTTTTTAACCAGCTTCCAAAAGATGAATCACCACGATAGGAGCCAATATTTTTAAATGCACTAACAAATGACTCTTGTATAATATCTTCTGCATCGTATTGATTAACAACCATTCTAATACATGTATTATACATTGCCTGTACATATAATTTATACAGTCTGTACATCGACTGCTGATCGCCTTCGCGTGCACGCTCAATGAGTTTCAATTGTATTTCAACAGTTTCTTTGCCCAAAATCCTAAACGGTTTAATTAATAGACAGCAAGAATTAGTAAAAGATGGAATGATTTACTAAAAAAAATTAAAATAAATCAAATTTCCGTAAGTATTCATTGAATATTAGAGCTTTAAGGTAAGTAAAATCTAAGCATAATTCAAAAATTTGAATTATAAAGAAAGCAAGATATAAATCTTGTCAGATCAAAAGACAAAATCAATCTCAATGATGATGTAATAAAGAAATTGGTTTTTCTTTTATTTATATGAATAGGCCTTTGCGTACATAACAACATTAGGAATTTCGCCAAAAGCAACATGGGTTTTTTTATCAGTAATTAAAATTATATCAGAGTTAATATTTGCGGCTCTCCTTCTAAGTTCAATAATCGCAGAACGCTCTAATGATTTTAAGGACGATTGTCTTGAGTCGCTTCCATTAGCACGCGCCTCAATTTGGGCTACCTCAATTAATCCATCTACATCTTTAGGATCATAGGTAACTTTTACTTTTCGGTAATCTCCAACCTCTCTAATCTCTTTGGGTTTTTCATTTAAAACCTCTACCTTACCTGTTTTGTATTCGATCTTATAAACTAATCGCTGATCCATTTTGCTTACTTTGGTCTCACCGGGTAACGAATAAAATAAATCATTTAACTGAATTTTTTTAACATCGACAAACATCTTAGTTCCATTATGCTGATATATAATATCTGTTTTAGCTGTTAATGTATCCTGCTTAACCTCCTCAATGGTTTGCACATCTTTTTTTAAAGTATCAGGTTCAGTTGGATAAACAACCTGAGCAATGGTGTTTGAAATAATTAATCCGGATAGAATAACAGTTAACAGCATTAATCTTATCATAACAAATATTTTATTTAATATTTTGCAAAATTAATTTATTAATAAACAATAAAACATTGTTTTAATTATTTTTTTATTGATAAAATTAGGTTGCGGATTTGTTAATTAATCCTGTAAGTCAATCACTTCCTTATAAATAGTTTCCTGCTCAGGATAAATAATTATAGAATTACTATCGCCAAACTGCTCTTCGATAGTGCTTGGAATCTGGTAAACCTGACGGTTGTACGAAAGGCT
Source organism: Bacteroidales bacterium (assembly GCA_050179935.1). Classification (GTDB taxonomy): domain Bacteria; phylum Bacteroidota; class Bacteroidia; order Bacteroidales; family UBA12077; genus UBA12077. Next base: position 44,370 of record JBFXEQ010000001.1, read on the forward strand.
GTTTCGTCGGGCATTTATAATAACAAGTAAATCGTTTGGCAGAAACTTTCCTGAAATAGTTTTAAGCATAGTAACGCATTTCGCGGTTCGAAAAACATACTCAGCTTCAAACTTATTATTCTTAATTACTTCTTTTAACTGAAAATGTGTTTGATCATAACCCCAGAAAAATATTTTACTATTTGTTTGTTTGCTTAGCATAAAAACAGTCTTTACCCATTCGGCAAATCCCAACTCAAGTTCTGCTGCAGGAGGAATGAGAACGTGAATATTTTCGACATAATTGAGTGGTTTAATAATTCGGGTAACGATTATCATTTGACCAGTTTTAGCCAATACATTTTCGAGAAGTGTTCCAAAGAAAAAATCAATCGTTGTTAATCGACCATGCCATCCTAAAATAATTTTTGTAATCATCAGTTCTTTGGCTGTACGGGCAATACCATCTGCTACATTGGTATCAATTCTCGAAATAACCCGTGCAATATGGTTTGAAGATGAAGCATGAATCTTTGCTTTTTCCATGAAATTGTTAAAAGAGGCCAGATTCTCAGTTGCTTTTTCGTCATCGGCAACAACTGTTAATGGATATAATGGTTCTGGTGATTTGGGATCTTTAATTAATATGGAAAAATTAATTAGTTGTTCTATTCGTGCTGGGTTTGATATTGGAACAAGAATTCTCTCTGCTGTGTCTGTCAAATCGGAGTCGAAACTAATCTCTGTTGTTGCAATTTTTCGGGCTGCATTTTGAGTTGCAAATGATGCTACTACACAAGTAACCAAAATTATTATAATTGTACCATTTAATATATTTTCGTCTACAATATTTGCTTTGTAACCCACCAAAATTACTGCAAGCGCTGCTGCAGCATGCGAACTACTTAAACCAAATATTAATTGTCGCTGTGAACCCGAAAATTTAAATATGAGCTGGATAAGAAGTGCAGCCAGCCATTTTCCTGCAAGAGAAACAATGGTTAACACCACTGCAATGATTATAGCCATTGGGCCACTGAATATTACGCTAACGTCCACAATCATCCCTACAGAAATTAAAAAGAAGGGAATAAACAATGAGTTTCCAATAAAATCTATTCGATTCATTAGGGCGGATGAATGCGGTATTAAACGGTTTAAAGCAAGTCCGGCCACAAAAGCTCCTATGATCGATTCCAAACCAGAAATTTCGGCTAGAAACGCAGCTAAAAAAACCACCGATAATACAAAAATATAATGTGCATAGTTTTCGTTTTCCAATTTTTGAAAAAACCAGCGGGTAATTCTGGGAATAATAAAAAACATAACCGATAAAAAGACTACTAAGGAAACAGCAGCCTGAATAAAAAAACTCTTATCAAGAGTCCCTTGGCTGTTTCTAATAATACCTGCTAAAATAACTAAAACTGCTGTATCGGTTAATATGGTTCCTCCAACAGTAATAGCAACTGCTTTATTTTTTGACACCCCAAATCGACTAACAATTGGATACGCAACTAATGTATGCGTTGAAAACATAATTGAGGTTAAAAAACTGGCATTAAAATCATACCCCAACAAATAAAAACAAACCGGAAAACCGAGGGCAAAAGGAATAGTGAAAGTAAAAAAACCGAATAAAAGGCTTTTGTTTTTGTTGGCTTTAAATCCCTGCATATCTAAATCGAGACCTGCAATAAACATGATATAAAGCAATCCAATTGTAGAAAATAACTCTACTGCGCTATTGTTCTCAATAATATTAAATCCATTAGGTCCGATAATTACTCCCGAAATGATGAGTCCTATAATTCCGGGTATATTCAATTTTTTTAAAATAATTGGAGATAACAATATTATAAAAAGAATAAGTGCAAAAACCAACACCGGATCTTCAAGAGGAAGCGCAAATTCATGGTTTATATTTTCAATAAAACTATACATTTTGTATTGGTTTATGATTAGTTAAACTCAGTATCATTTTATAATAGGATAAAATTTGGTGTTAATATACTAAATCTTTTTAATTAGATTTGGTTTTTTTAGCTTTGCTCTATTTTAAGAAACCGAAATTAACTGTGATTGAATAAAATTTAGAAAATTTCACAACACTATTTTTCCTAATTCTCCTTGCTGAGAAATAAACTTAACCAGATGCGCTTCTATCATAAGTTCCTGATATATTATCCTTAAGATTATACAGGTCAATCAAATCGTCAGCAGATAGGTTTTTACCACTTATTTTATATTTTGCTTTACTGTAATATGGGTTTCTTTTTTCGAGCAGACTTTGTGCATACTTGGTTAAATCGGCTTTGGATTTTCCCCATATTAATGGGCGTTCAGTTTTCGAATTCATTAACCGGTTGATTAAAACAGCCAGATCTACTTCGAGATAAATAGTAGTTCCTGCCCTATTCATCTGCTCCATATTATCGAAAAAGCAGGGTGTTCCACCTCCGGTAGAAATTACCGCATGATCATTCTGAGAAATAACCGTATGCAGCATTTCTTTTTCGATCTGCCTAAATTGCTCTTCGCCAGACTGATAAATTAACGACCGTATTGTTTGATTCTGATTTTCTTCGATAACCTTATCCAGATCGATAAAGGGCATATTTAATTTTTTTGAGAGTTTTTTACCAATTGTCGATTTTCCACTTGCCATAAATCCAATGATAAAAATTCTCATAATAGTAATTATTAAGTTGTTATCTATTCATTATTGAGATCGAATAGGCTCATTTGCGATGGATCATCCTCAACAGGTCCTGTTTCATCTGATTCTTCCGAAACTGTATTGTCAATTTTTATTAATGGCTCTATTTCTGTAACTACCTTTACTTCATAATTCGATAATCGCTTACCTTTTGCTTTATAGCTTTTGACTCCAATAAAGTCAGCTACTTCGATAATTTCATTTTCGCGGTTTTTATGACGACCGCCAAAACTTACTTCCAGACGTGGATATTCAACTTCGGTAAGCTTTAACAAACGAGATTCGTCGTTATCACCAATAAAACTGGTAAGTTTATCGGTTGGCTCGAGTGTAAATCGTTTAAGGTAATAGAATTCCAAATCAGCATCGTAGTAAACTGCCGAGTAGATTTTCTCTGGTCTGAATTTCTCAACAATAAATACATCATCCTCAAAATGATTCATAAGATCATACGATGACAACCTGTACTTTCCTGATTTTGTAATAACGAGTATTTTTTCATCAGCATGGAACTCACCTAAAAACTTACCTCGTCCATCGGCATTTAATCGTAAAACTTCTTCTTCAAACCAAATTTTTCGGCCACCAAGCGTTGAAAAACCTTCTTCTTTTAAAACAATTTTATGGATAGCATATTTGGTTAGAACATTACCCATTGATTGTTTTCCCTTAATGGCCAGTTCGCTAAAGTTATATTCAAACACAGGCTTTTTTAATCGTGGTCGTGGACGCAGATACACTTTAATTACTTCGGCCTCACCATTTGGATTTACACTCATGTAAAGAATTTTAGAACCCTTTGTTCCTTTGGTAATTTCATACTCTTTATCTCGAGAAATACCAGTAATAGCACATCTCTTAATCATTATGGCTCCATTTAATCCATCACGGTAAACAATGTTATAAATCGTTCTATTGTCATTTCTTTTAAAAACAGCTGCATGAATAATATCCTTACCCACAAAATTCTTTTCTGCTACTTTGGTAATCGTGTACCTTCCATCGCTTAAAAAGGCAATAACTTCATCAATATCTGAACAATCGCATATATATTCATCCTTTTTCAGGCCATAACCTATAAATCCTTCTTCGCGGTTAATATATAATTTTTGGTTTGCAACAACAACCTCTGTAGCAGCAATAGTTTCAAGATTACGGATTTCCGTTTTTCTTTCGCGACCATCGCCATGTTTTTTTCTGATTTGCTTAAAGAAATTTATGGCATAATCGATAATATGATCGAGATGATTTTGTGTTTCCTTAATTTGCTCCTCAAGATCACGAATAATCTCATCGGTTTTTTTTACATCATACTTGGAAATACGTTTAATCTTTATTTCGGTCAGTTTCTCGATATCCTGAACAGTAATTTCTCTGAAAAATAATTTTTTATACGGCTTTAATCCTTTATCAATGGCTGCAATAACAGCTTCCCATGTTTCAGCTTCTTCAATACCCCGATAAATTTTCTTTTCAATAAATATTTTCTCGAGCGATGACATGTGCCATGATTCCTGTAATTCAGCTTTTCTTATTTCGAGCTCTCTGGTAAGCAACTTAACTGTGTTATTAGTCGAAATCTTAAGTAATTCGGTAACACCTATAAAGATTGGTTTCTTATTCGAAATTACGCATGAGTTTGGTGAAATAGGTACTTCGCAATCGGTAAATGCGTATAGTGCATCAATGGTTTGATCAGGCGAAATGCCGGGTACCAGATGAATTAATATCTCAACATTTTCGGCAGTATTATCATCTATTTTACGAATCTTGATTTTACCTTTTTCTACAGCTTTAAGTATCGAATCGATAAGACTTTGGGTTGTTTTTCCAAATGGGACCTCTGTAATCTTAAGTGTTTTTTTATCTTCCTTTTCGATGCGGGCTCTCACCTTAATTGCTCCACCTCGAATACCATCGTTATATCGACTAAAATCGGCTATTCCACCAGTTGGAAAATCAGGATAAAGCTCAAAGCTTTTCCCTTTTAAATAAGCAATGGAAGCATCGATTAGTTCGTTAAAATTATGAGGCAGAATTTTTGAAGCTAACCCAACCGCAATACCCTCAACGCCTTGAGCAAGAAGTAATGGAAATTTAACCGGAAGTGTTACTGGCTCGTCATTACGGCCATCGTACGATTTTTTCCATTCGGTAGTTTTGGGATTAAACACTACATCACCAGCAAATTTCGAAAGCCTGGCTTCAATATATCTTGGAGCTGCAGCACTGTCGCCTGTAAGTATATTACCCCAGTTTCCCTGAGTATCAATTAATATATCCTTTTGTCCGAGCTGAACTAATGCATCACCAATCGAAGCATCGCCATGTGGATGAAATTGCATGGTAAAACCAATAATATTGGCTACTTTATTGTATCTGCCATCATCAAGTCGTTTCATGGCGTGCAAAATACGGCGCTGAACAGGTTTTAAACCATCATCAAGATGGGGCACTGCTCTCTCCAATATTACATATGATGCATAATCAAGAAACCAATCCTTGTACATCCCCGACAAGTGAATTATTTTATGCAGCTCACCATTGGTTTGTCCATTTTCATCAATTGGTTGGTTTGTATCTTCGTTTTCGGGAAGCTCAATATTATCCTTATTCTCTTTACTCATCCTCTTCTTAAATAAACTTGTCAAACAAAATTGTTTTGTATTTATTAGCCTTCGTCGATTACTTCAATCTTAAGGTTTTCAACTATAAAATCCTGCCTCTCGGGAGTGTTTTTACCCATATAAAACTCAAGCAAATCATTAACAGCATCATCTCGTCGCAGCCTAACCGGATCGAGACGAATATCTTTTCCAATAAAATGTTTGAATTCCTCCGGTGATATTTCTCCAAGTCCTTTAAATCTCGTAATTTCTGGATTCTGGCCCAATTTTTTTATGGCTTCGTCTCTTTCAGCATCACTATAACAATAAATTGTTTCCTTTTTATTACGAACCCTGAAAAGTGGTGTTTGCAGAATAAACAAATGTCCGTTTTTAATCAGATCCGGAAAGAACTGAAGAAAGAAAGTCATTAGTAGCAATCGGATATGCATTCCATCAACATCGGCATCGGTTGCAGCAATAACTTTGCTATAACGAAGATTTTCTATTCCTTCTTCAATATTTAAAGCAGCCTGCAACAGGTTAAACTCTTCGTTTTCGTACACAATTTTTTTGGTTAATCCATAGGTATTCAATGGTTTGCCTTTTAAACTGAAAACGGCCTGTGTATTTACATCTCTCGATTTAGTTATGGAACCACTTGCTGAATCACCCTCGGTAATAAATATCATCGTTTCATTTCTTAATTCCTCATCGGTATTTAAATGAAACCTGCAGTCGCGTAGCTTTTTATTATGTAGGTTTGATTTTTTTGCTCGTTGTTTTGCAATTTTTTTAATATCAGAAATTGCTTTCCGTTCTTTTTCAGAATCCTGAATTTTTTGAAGCAATATTTCTGCTGTTTCCTGATTTCTATGTAGATAGTTATCAAGTTCTTTCTTTAGAAAATCGCGGATAAAATTTGCCACCGAAATGCCATCAGGCGAAATGTTTTTTGATCCGAGTTTGGTTTTTGTTTGCGATTCGAAAACGGGTTCTTCAACCTTAATGCTAATTGCCGCAACAATCGAGGCACGAATATCAGACGGATCGAAATCTTTATGATAAAACTCGCGTATTGTTTTTACCAACGCTTCACGAAATGCGATCAGATGAGTTCCTCCCTGCGATGTATATTGTCCGTTAACAAAACTGTAATACTCTTCGCCGTAATGGTTTCCGTGAGTCAGAGCAACCTCAATATCCTCTCCTTTGATATGTACTATTGGATATAAGCTTTCGGTACTAAGATTTTCTTCGAGCAAATCGCGAAGACCATTTTCTGAGAAGAATTTTTTGCCGTTTAGGTAAATTACTAATCCGGAATTCAGATAAACATAATTTCGGATCATTGTCTCCACATATTCTTCTACATAATGAAAATCGCCAAAAAGTTGGTTGTCAGGCTTAAACAACACAGCAGTTCCGTTTCTTTCAGTTGTTGGCTGAACTTCCTCTTCGGCTACAAGTTCACCATGCGAAAACTCAATTGTTTTCCTTTCGCCTTCGCGAAACGCCTCGATTTTAAAATGACTGGATAATGCATTCACCGCTTTAATACCAACACCATTTAAACCCACCGATTTTTTAAATACTTTTGAGTCATATTTAGCCCCCGTATTCATTTTTGATGCAACATCCATGAGCTTACCCAGCGGAACACCACGTCCATAATCGCGGATCTTAACTTTCTGACCTGTGATTTCTATGTCAATGGTTTTACCAAATCCCATCATAAACTCGTCGATGGAGTTATCGATCACCTCCTTCATCAGCACATAAATTCCATCATCGTGCGAGGTCCCATCTCCAAGTTTCCCAATATACATTCCGGGACGCTTTCTGATGTGTTCTTGCCAATCGAGGGTGCGAATACTATCCTCCGAATAATTTCCTGTCATTTCACCAAATTTTTGTCAAATATATATAAAAGTAAGAATCCAGTTTAAAAAGTTTATCAACAGGCAAAAAACACCTGTATAACAGCTACATAGATTATTTCATCATAAATCTCCAGACAAACACCTAATTTTAGGACAATTCCTAGAATAGTTGAATTTTGTGCAAAAAAAATTACATGAATTAAAAACCTGCAAGACTGTTGAAAAATAGATAATTCTACTAATTGTTTTGAGTTATCAGCAATTTTGTGCTGCCTGCTTCCTTATTCGCATTAACTCATTCTCCATTAGCGATTTAACATGATTTGCCAATTGACTGGTTTCTAAATTCTGAAAAAAACTAAACGGAATTTCATCTAATACAGTGAGTGTTATCTGATGTGAACCTAAAAAAAGCCCGTATTTGTTTAGCAAATTTGGTTTTGTCCCTTCAATAACAACCGGAATAATTGATCTTTTAGATAATTGAGCAAGTTTAAATGCTCCTTCTTTAAAGTTGCCTATATTGCCAGTACGAGATCGTGTGCCTTCCGGAAAAATAAACAATGTACATCCTTTATTCAAAGCTCTTTCTCCATCGATTAACATTTTCTTAATGCTTGCTTTACTTGTTCTCTTTAGTTTAATATCGCCACTTAAATTCATTAACCATCCAAAAACAGGTATTTTAAATACTTCGGCCTTTGAAACCCATCTAAAAGGTTTGCCTAATCGGTACATTACAATAATATCTTCGAGCGACTGATGATTTGCAACCACCACATACACCTTGTTGCTTTCAATTTTTTCAGAACCTTTAACATGTAAATGCCACCAAGGGTTTAGCCTCGTATATAATGATCCCCAAAAAAGGGCGACATTGCTTAAAAGATATAATCGCTTATCAAAAAGAAATGTAAATATCCAGGTTACAAGAAATACAGGTGCCATAAAAATGATCGTAAATAATATAATAATCCAAATAAATATTGACCTTAGAATACTGATCATTTTTAATGATATGTTAAATTTTCAACAAAAAATTATAAATTTAAAATCCGATTCAAAAATAAGAACTATTTTTAATACTAAAAAAAATGTATTCATCTTGGTATATTTTTTGATTTAAAATATTAACTTATTAATTTCGCAAATTGTTTATTCGTATTAATATTATTGAAAATCAGGTTTTAATGAACATTAGACGTTTTTTTATTTTTGTGTTTTTTATAGTTATCGGGCTTCAGGTTGTTGCTCAGGAGCAGACTATGAAACTTGATACAATTTTTATGTTAAGCAGAAAAAAATTAGTGGTTCAGGTAAAAAATGTTTCTTCGGCTACGGTTCGTTATTTTGATCCTAAGAATCAGGGGTCATTTACAATTGAAAGAAAACAAATACAACAGATTATATTTAGTAACGGACGAAAGGAAGTATTTAACAAACCTGCTTTTGCTATGATTGCTGAAGGAGATTGGAAAACAATAATTGTAACCGATAACAAGACTGATGTTTCGGGTTTATATGAATTAGGGCCAGTAATTGGAAGATCATCAGCAGGAAGCCAAAATGCCAAATCAGCCAAGCGAAGTGCGATTATCAGGTTACAGAAAAAAGCAGCTTTACTGGGTGCCGCAATGGTATTGGTGACCAAAGAAGAACCTATTGGCGGATTTGGTGAAGCCCCTTCGTTTAATGTAGAAGGCATTGCCTATGGGTACGAACCTCCAAAAGAAACCCCGAAAGAAGAAAATCCACAATAATTATTAATAAAAAAAACTGCCCAATTGGAGCAGTTTTAAATATTTGTATTAACCTAAATACTTTTTCAGTAGTTTATTCTTTGATGAATGTCTTAATCGGCGAATAGCTTTTTCCTTAATCTGGCGCACTCGTTCACGTGTTAAGTTAAGTTCCTCGCCAATTTCTTCCAATGATAATTCAGTGCCACCAATTCCGTAGTAATACTTAATTACCAGTTTTTCCTTATCAGGAAGTATGCTTAAAGTTCTTTCAACCTCTTTTGTTAACGATTCATCTAAAAGATTTGAGTCGGCAGTTGGAGAGTCTGTGTTTTCCATAACATCAAGCAAGCTACCTTCTTCGCCTTCGGCAAAAGGAGCATCTACAGAAAGAGGTTTACCTGATAGCTGAAGAGTATCTTCAACTTTGTCTTTAGGTAGATCAACATAAACAGCAAGTTCATCGGCGGTAGGAGAACGGTCGAATTGTTGCTCCAATGTTGAGTATGCTTTATGTATTTTATTTAATGATCCAACCTTGTTTAAGGGTAATCGAACAACTCTCGATTGTTCAGCAATCGCCTGAAGTATAGACTGACGAATCCACCATACAGCATACGAGATAAATTTAAATCCTTTGGTCTCATCAAAACGTTCGGCAGCTTTAATTAAACCCAGATTTCCTTCGTTAATTAAATCGGGTAAACTTAACCCTTGAAACTGATATTGCTTAGCAACAGAAATAACAAATCGTAAATTTGCTTTTGTTAATCGTTCTAATGCAGCACGATCACCTTTCTTTATACGTTGAGCCAATTCAACTTCCTCTTCGGCCGAAATCATTTCTTCTTTACCAACATCCTGTAAATATTTCTCTAAAGATGAACTATCGCGATTAGTGATAGATTTTGTAATTTTTAATTGTCTCATCTAAACTTCCCTTTATATCTTACTTTAATAAAATTTGCAGAAAACACATAATCTAGGCAGGATACCAACGATCTTAAACTTATAAAGTTCTATGTTATTTACCCTTAACCCTAAAAAAGAATACTAATTACAAAAAAGAATGCAAAGTAGCAACTTTTTTTTCAAAAATAAAAACTTTTGTTGCTTCTTCTTTAACGTAGAATATTAAAAAAAGTTTTATCAAATCTGTAAAAAATGATCTAATCAAGCATGTGTTTACTGGTAATAAATAAAAACCTGCTTGTTTCCTGAATAATGTTATCCGGGAAATCATATCTGGGATTATGTAAATTTGGGTGATTTATTCCTGCACCAATTCCTACTAATGCTCCCGGAATATTTCCGGTAAAATGGCCAAAATCTTCCGACCATTTAAAAGGATTTTTCAACAAACAGAAATCAAAATCATTGGATTTTGCAATAGCTGTAAGTTTATTAATACAATCAGCATTGTTTTCGGTTGATGGGAATTCTTCTACGTAGCTTACCTTATATTCAATCTGTTGCTCCGAAGTTATTTCGTGTATTTTTTGATTTGATATTCTAATTAACCAATTCATATCGCTGTTAGAGTATGATCTTAACGTAATCATAACTTCTGCATAACCAGGCGAAGTTCCAAACGCAATTTCTCCAAGGCGAGCATAGACAACGGTTGTAAGTATTAAGTTGTTAAAAGATGATTTATTCAGATTTACTTCGTTAAAGTAAGTAATGATTTCAGCCATCGCGATTGCCGGAGAAATGCCTTTTTCTGGTTCCGAAGCATGGGCGGTTTTTCCATAGAGCTTTATAATCATTCCTTTGGATGCTGCAGCGATTATCCCCGGTTTTAACAATATCTGGTTTTCCTTAAATCCTGGAATATTATGAATTCCAAAAATAAAATCAGGTATAATATAATTTTTATCAGCAAGAACCTTTATGGCTCCTTGTCCAGTTTCTTCGGCTGGTTGAAAAAGAAACATTATGCTACCGTTCTTTGGTCTGTTTTCTGATACCAATCTTATGGTATTTGCAAGAATAGCCGAATGTCCATCGTGGCCGCAAAGATGGGCTACATTTTTATTTTTTGATCTATGTATGAACTCGGATTCTTCTTGTATTGGTAAAGCATCCATATCGGCTCTAAACATAATTTTTTTACCAGGTTTTTCACCATTAAAAGCAACAAGCAAACCATATCCACCAACGTTTTCAATAATAGTATCTGGATTGAATTGCAGTATGAAGCTCTTTATTCGTTGTGCAGTATTTTTTTCATCACCAGAAAGTTCTGGGTTTTGATGTATGTCTTTTCTAAGAGCTATAATCGTTGGATCGATTTTAAATGCTTGATTCATTTCTTAAAGTTATTGATAGTACAAATTTACCTCAATATTTCCTTTAACATAATTGATTTTAAAATATTATCATAACTTCGCAGGCAATTAAAATATAAGTTAGTGATAAAGAAAAGCCCCCTTACAGCATATATAGCGGTTTCACTGGCAATGATATTCTGGAGTTTTACCTTTATTTGGTATAAGGAAGTTTATCATTTTTATAATCCTGTAACTACAGTATTTTTCAGATTAATAATATCTTCCCTGTTTTTGTTTGGATTGATGTATCCATTAAAAAAGCTTCAAAAAATTGAAAAAGGCGATTTGAAGTATTTTATACTGGTATCTTTTTTCGAACCTTTTTTATATTTTATAGGCGAAAGCTATGGAATCAAATATGTTTCATCAACCTTAGCAGCTGTAATAATTGCGACAATTCCTTTGTTTAATTCTTTTACATCGTCGTGGTTTTTAAACGAAAAAATTACTCGGATGAATCTTCTCGGCATTGCATTTTCTGTTATGGGAGTTGGTATAATGATATTTAATAAAAGCGAAGGAATTGTTGCTTCTGTTTTTGGTATTGGAATGCTTTTATTGGCTGTGGCTGCAGCTATTGGATATGCGTTTGTCATTAAAAAATTAACAGTAAAGTATAATCCAATAAGTATTGTTACCTATCATAATTTTATTGGTATTTTCCTTTTTGCGCCCATATTTTTTATTTTAGATTTTAAAGGATTTTTGCTTACAGGCTTTTCAAAGGAAGCATGGATTCCGTTACTAAAACTTGCTATTTTTGGGTCGTCTTTTGCATTTATCTTTTATACTTTTTCAGTTCAGAAATTGGGAGTTGCTAAATCAAGCGCATTTACCAACTTAATACCTGTTATAACAGCACTTATTGCTTTCTTTGTGTTAGGTGAAGTGTTTAATGTTACTAAGGTTTTGGGTATTTCATTAGTTATTGGAGGATTGTTTTTATCGCAGGTAAATATGACAAACCTTCGTAATCGTTTTCGTGATTATATACGACCAAGCGAGTAATGAGTATTTTAGATCAAATACCACTATCGGATTTACGCGACAGAGCATTGAAAATAGCTCCTGAAACAAAAATCTTTTTTGCCCGACTAAAAAAGAAAAAACCAAAAAATCTCGATTCGGTAGTTCAGGAATTACATAATGAGGTTTTCGAAGAGGTTGATTGCTTAAAGTGCGCAAATTGCTGCAAATCAATAAGTCCAACGCTTTATGAGAAAGATATTGAACGACTGGCAAAACATCTGAAAATAAAACCATCTCAACTGGTTGATGAATATCTGCAAATTGATGAAGAAAACGATTATGTTTTTCGGAAGCAACCTTGTCCATTTTTATTACCCGACAATTATTGTATTGTTTACGAAAGTAGGCCCAAAGCATGCCGAGAATATCCGCATACCGACCGAAAGCGTTTTTACCAGATTCTGGATTTAACCCTAAAAAATACAGAGGTTTGCCCGGCTGCTTTCGATGTAGTGGAAAGATTAAAAGGGAAAAAGGAACTCCTCTAAAATCGCTTAAGATATTTAAGTAATTTATGAACCATTTATTCTGATTTTGGTTTAATGATTAACAAATTTAAATAAACGTTTTTATATCTATACCGCAATTAAATACTTAAATGTGCTTTTAACCGTTTTATTTCAAAAACAACTATGAATAAAATCCTTTTAATTGTTTTCTTTAGTTTTTTTCTAACATCTCTACATGCTCAGGAATGGGTTACAGATTATGATGAAGCTATAAAAATGGCAGTTGAAAAAAATAGAAATATTGTATTGGTTTTTCAGGGTTCAGATTGGTGTGCTCCTTGTATTAAATTAGAAAGAGAAATTTGGACCAGCGAAGAATTTAAAGCTTTTGCTACCAATCATTTTATTATGCTTAAAGCCGATTTTCCTCGAAAAAAGGTAAATCTCTTAGATAAAACACAACAAGATAAAAATAACAAACTGGCCGAAAAATATAATAAAGCAGGAAACTTTCCTTTTATTGTTTTGCTTGATGCAAATGGAAAAGTACTTGGAGAAACAGGTTATCAAAAAATAACTCCCAAAGAGTATATAACCTTATTGACTAATTTTGAAAAATAAAAATTGAAAAAGCTTCTTTTTATATTATTTGCAATTCTTATTGTTTGCGATCTGTCAGCCCAACAAACGTACAAACGAACATTAAAGCTAATGGGCAGTAGGTTCGATATTACTGTGGTTGCTGACAATCAGGTTTTAGGAAATGAATATATCGATTTGGCAATAACCGAAATAACTCGCATTGAAAAACTAATTTCAGAATGGGATCCAGAAACCCAAACATCAGCTATAATAAGAAATGCAGGTATTAATCCAGTAAAAGTAGATAAAGAGCTTTTCGATTTAATTGACAGGGCAATAAAAATCTCAAAATTAACCGATGGAGCTTTTGATATTAGTTTTGCTGCTATGGATAAAATCTGGAAGTTCGATGGATCAATGACAAAAAAACCAACAGATGAAGAAATAAAAAGATCAGTTGTAAAAGTAGGCTATCAGAATATTCTCTTAGATAAAGAAAACAGTACAGTTTTTCTGAAACTGGAAGGAATGAAAATAGGATTTGGTGCAATTGGTAAAGGATACGCTGCTGATAAGGCAAAGGCTCTATTAATTGAAAGGGGAGTAACGGCAGGAATTATAAATGCTTCAGGCGATTTAAATGCCTGGGGAAAACAACCGAATGGAGAAGATTGGATGGTTGCAATTACTAATCCATTGAATAAAACCAAAGTTTTTGCCTGGCTTCCTGTTTATAATGGCGCAGTTGTTACTTCAGGCAATTACGAAAAATATGTTGTTTTTGACAGTACCCGTTATTCACATATTATTGATCCACGAACGGGTTATCCAAGCACAGGCATTGAAAGTGTAACTATATTTACGACAAATGCAGAGCTTGCAGATGCATTAGCAACATCGGTCTTTGTTATGGGTTTAGAAACAGGATTAGATTTCGTTAATCAGTTAAAAGGAGTTGAATGTATTATTGTTAATGATAAAAATAAAATATATACATCTGAAAATATCAATTTAAATCAACCCGATAAAAAATGAAAAAAATATTTCTGTTTTTTATAATAGGATTCTTATTAAGTTCATGTGTAGCAGTTAAGGAATATGAAAAGGTAAATCTAAATGATCCCGATATGGCTTTAAACTTTAGAAAAATTGATCGTTTTGAAGCTAATTTTCAAGCCTACAGAGAAGCCGCTTCTGGAGCGAACGGAGGAAAAACGGGCGGTGGTTGTGGATGCAATTAATACAAAAGGTAAATGAAAAAATCGGTTATCATCATTTTAGTATTAGTTAATACTTTAGGCTTTTCGCAGAACAAATCAGAAGATTCAACTAAAGTTTACAAAAAGCGAGTGTTAGAATCTTCAGAAGTTGATTTTTTGACAAGCTATTATTTGCAAGATGGCAAAAATGCTGCTGTTACAGGAGGAATTGGAACTGAAAAATTAGATGATTTTACTTCAACTCTGGTTGTAACAGTACCACTAAATGCTGACGATATTTTAACTATTGATTTTGGTATTTCTGCATATTCATCCGCATCATCGAGCAATATAAATCCATTCGATGCTGATTATGCAAATGCATTCCAGGCTTCTTCAGGTGCATCAGCAAGCGATGTGTGGTATAACTTTGTGGGATCATATAGTCACAGTTCCGATAGTCGTAATACAATCTGGGATGCCAAACTTTCTGTTTCCATCGAATTTGATTATTACTCATTTGGCCTGGGTGGAGGATTTACTCGTTTATTTAATGAAAAAAATACTGAATTGAGTGTTCATGGAAATGTTTTTATTGATTTCTGGGATGCCAAGTATCCGGTTGAATTGAAACCTGCAGGAAGCTCCGATGAAGATGGTGATGAGCATTTTAATATAAATAATTATACAATTACTGGTAATACCAATTACAATCCAATTTTTCAGGAATTCGACAATAAAATGCGCAATTCATATTCGCTCGGTTTTGGATTATCACAGATTCTTACAAGGAATTTTCAAACTTTATTTGCGTTGGATCTTGTACTTCAGCAAGGATTATTATCAACTCCTTATCAAAGAATCTATTTTAGCGATATTGATGATTCATTTATTGAAGATTTTCAATTAGCTGATGCCATTGAACAATTGCCAGATACCCGATTTAAATTAGCGTTAGGAAACCGAATGAGCTATTATATTAATGAATATATTGTATTGCGTTCTTTTTATCGTTATTATGTTGATGATTGGGGAATAACTTCACATACTGCAAGTCTTGAGATACCTTTAAAAATAACTGATAAATTTACAATCTATCCTTCGTATCGGTACTATTCACAAACAGCGGCAATTTATTTTGCTCCTTTTGAAAAGCACGTGTCAACAGAACAATTTTATACTTCCGATTACGATTTGTCCGACTTTTATTCCAACCAGTATGGTTTTGGAATAAGCTATACCGATATTTTTACCAATTCGCATGTTTGGATATTTGGACTTAAAAGCATTGATCTCAAATTTAACTATTACGAAAGAGATTCAGGATTTAATGCAATGTTTATAGTTGGAGGATTAAAATTTGTTCTTGACGATAGAAAGAAATCGATACCAAGACTATTAAATAAAATTGGGTTATAATCTTTTTAAAGGGTTTAACTTACAAAAACATTCAATCCTTTAGGAAAAATCTTAATTTTTAGTTCTTCGCCCATTTCTCCGGGTTCTCCGTCAAAATGAATTACATCTGAGTTTTTTCTACGAATGGTTAGCTCATCGCAACTATAGGTTTCGACAAAATTGCTTTTGTGAATGTTTTTCAAGAATAATCGAGCACCAATACCAAGAGCGGCAAACAAAGGGAAAGGCTTCATAACGGTTACTTCCATTAATCCATCGTTTACAATGGCTTTAGGCGCAATGTATGCATTATTACCGTACTGCGATGCATTTGCTATAGTTATTAAAAATGCTTCACGATAAAACACCTCATTATTTATTCTTAGTTCATAATGAGCTGGCTTATACTTTATAAACTCAGTGATGGTTGCTTTTATATAATTTACGAAACCTCGTCCTTTTGTGTTTGCAAACACATGACCTATATGAGCATCAAATCCAACCCCCGTAGTGCAAAAGAAAAGGCGATCATTAATTTTCCCATAATCCATTAACATAGTATTGCCATTTATAATGAGCTGAAGCGCTTTTTTAGGATTAAGAGTTATTTTTAAATGCCTTGCCAGGCCATTTCCTGAGCCAACAGGAATAATGCCAAGAACAGCATCGGTGTCAACAATTGCACTGGCAACTTCATTTACAGTTCCATCGCCACCAACAGCAACAAACTTTTTTACTCCTTGTAAAAATTTATCTTTTACTTGCTGATGAGCATCTCCGGGAAATCGGGTATAGATAATATCTGTTTCGAATCGCCCAGTATCAATATGCTGCTCAATATATTCTTTTGTGAAATTATTCCTTCTTCTTCCTGAAATAGGATTAACTATAAATAAAATTCTTTCTTTCATCAATTCTCAACTTGCATAGCTCAAATAAACACGCAAATCTAATCTTCTTATATAAAAATAAAAAGCAAAGCAGTAAAATGTTTCGGGTTTTATTAATTGTAAATTCTTAACATTCAGATAACAAAACAAAAATATTTAGCATTTTATTAAAGCTCAGTTAATAAATAGGTAAGGGCTAACTGGTTTCTTTGAAACAAAAAATGTTAAAGCAAAATCATTATAAAACGATTGTAATTTCAGATGTTCATTTAGGTACTAATTCATCAAAGGCCAAAGAATTGGTACGTTTCTTAAAAACTAATACCTGCGATAAATTAATTTTAAATGGTGATATTATTGACGGATGGAGATTGAAAAAATCGGGAAAGTGGAAAAAAAAACATACCCGGTTTTTTAAGGTATTAATTAAAATGATGGGCGAATTTAAAACGGAAGTTATTTATATCCGCGGAAACCACGATGATTTTCTTGATAATATGATGCCTTTTTCAATCGGGAATCTATCTATCAGAAAAGATTACATCCATAAAAGCTTTGGGAAAAACTATTATGTAATACATGGTGATATTTTTGATAATATTACTACAAACCTGCGTTGGCTATCAAAAATGGGCGATGTAGGTTATACATTCCTGTTGTGGGTAAACAAAGTTTATAATAACCGTAGAATTAAAAAAGGTTTGCCTTATTATTCTCTTTCTCAGGAAATAAAGCAGAAAGTTAAATCAGCTGTTTCCTATATTTCGAGCTTTGAGGATGAGCTTGTAAATCTGGCAAAACAGAAAAATTGCCAGGGTATTATTTGTGGTCATATTCATCATCCCGACATAAAACAATATGAAAATATTACCTATTTTAATTCTGGAGACTGGGTCGAATCTCTTACTGCATTGGTAGAGTACTTTGATGGAAGTTGGAAAATTTTGTACTATAACGAATTGGTTAAAGAAGAAAAATCAACTAAAGCCAGTGAGCTAAAACATAGCAACTTTGAAATACCAAAATTGGCACAAATAAAAATTGCGTAAATGAAATATTTATTTATTGTTCAGGGCGAGGGTCGTGGGCACCTAACACAGGCTATATCATTAAGAAACATATTAATAAAAAACGGACATGATGTTACAAAAGTTATTGTTGGTAAAAGTAAAAAACGAAAATTACCTGGGTTTTTTATCGAAAAAATAAATACCCCCATTGTGGAGGTTGAAAGTCCAAATTTTGTTACCGATAAAAGGAATAAACGAATTAGGATTGCACGAACAATTTTCTTCAATTTATTCTATTCACGAAGGTATTTTAATAGCCTAAGAAAAATAAATTCGATTGTCAACAATGAAAATCCTGATGTAATTATTAATTTTTATGATACCCTGGGAGGTCTATTATACTTAACCTACAAAATTGATATTCCTTATATATGTATTGGTCATCAGTATTTAATTTTTCATCCGGAATTCGTATTTCCTTCACATCATAAAATTGATAAATTTCTTTTAAAGCTGCATGCCAGAATAACTTCTTTTAAAGCAGACAAGAGACTTGCTTTATCTTTCAGATCAATGCCTGATTATGATGAAGAAAGAATTTTTGTTGTTCCTCCATTATTAAGAGAAGAAGTGCTCAGAAAAAATATTTCAACCGAAAATTTTATACTTGGTTATATATTAAATGATGGATATGCAAATGAAATTATTGAATGGTATAAAGACAATACAAGCATAAAAGCACATTTTTTCTGGGATAAGAGAGACGTTCTTCCAGAAACTATTTACCACAAAAATCTGATTTTTCATAAGATAAATGATGAACAATTTCTCGACTATATGAGTCGATGCTCCGGATTTGCCAGTACTGCAGGTTTTGAATCGATCTGTGAGGCCATGTATATGGGTAAACCTATTATGATGATTCCCACAGCAGGACATTACGAACAAAAATGTAATGCGCTCGATGCATACATCTCAGGCGCAGGAATAATATCCGACTCATTCGATTTGTCAAGATTTTTAAAATATATTCCTTCCTATTCCCGAAATCATTCAGAATACAGACAATGGGTAAAAAGTGAGAACCAATTTTTTATTTATCACCTTGAATTAAAATATCTGTCGACAGAAAGCTTACTTTATAAACAAGCTTAGATTCCGATACTAAGTGAATTAACATTTCGTTATTGAGTTTACACATGATATTGATTTGTGTATTGTAAATTTTAATTCATTATTTGTATTTTTACCTGATGATTCGGAAATCCTCGTTAATAGTGATATTTATTTTTTTGAGCATTCTTTCACTTGCTCAGATTGGAGGAACGCATACCTACAGTTTTCTCGATTTGGTTAACTCTGCCCGCGTTGCATCGATGGGAGGGAATATTAACGCTATTAACGATAACGATCTTAATCTGGTTAGTTACAATCCTGCTCTATTATCAGCCCAAATGGATAAAAATCTGGTACTAAATTATGTGAATTACTTTACCGATATTAATTATGGATTTGTTACCTACGCCAATAATTTTAACAATTTTGGCATGTTTGCGGGTGGTATTCAGTATATAAACTATGGTAAATTTATCGAGGCTGATGACAAAGGAATAATAACGGGTGAGTTTAAAGCTTCTGAATATGCTATTCACCTAACTTATTCGAAAACTATCGACAGCTTGTTTTCATTTGGAGTAAATCTTAAACCAGTAATCTCAACGCTCGAAAAATATACATCTGTTGGTATAGCTGCAGATTTTGGTGCTTTATACACCAATCGCACCGGACTATTTTCAGCAGCATTGGTTATAAAAAATCTGGGATTACAATTAACCAGCTATACGAGCGAAAGAGAATCTTTGCCGCTCAATATACAAGTTGGTATATCGCAAAAATTAAAACATGCGCCATTAAGATTTTCTGTGGTGTTTGATCATATCGAAACTCCCGACTTAACCTATAGCGAGCCCAAAGAAGAATCTGATCCGATTTTTGAAAATGATGATTCTGAATCGAATATTGATATTATTGCCGATCAGATTATGAGGCATATTATTATAGGTGCTGAATTTAGTCCAATCAATAATTTTTATGTCAGAGCCGGATATAATTACCGCCGACGTCAGGAAATGATTATTGATTCAAAAACCGGGATGGTTGGGTTTTCATGGGGTTTTGGTGTTAAAATTTCCAGATTTAATATTAGTTATGGCCGTGCCACGTATCACCTGGCCGGATCAACTGATCATTTCTCTGTTAGTACTGATCTTGGTAGCTTTTATAAAAAGCAATAAATTCATCATTATACATTTTGCCAAAAGCATAAAATTAAAATACCTTTGGGATTCAAAAAACGATTTTTTAATGGATAAAAAAATAATTATTGCAATTGATGGCTATTCTTCGTCAGGAAAAAGCACAATAGCTAAAGCTACAGCAAAACATCTGGGTTATAAATATATCGATAGCGGGGCAATGTATCGCGTTGTTACTTTGTTTGCAATTAGGAATAATCTCATAAACAAAGCTAATTCTTTGGTTAATGAAGAGGAGCTTAAAAAGAATCTTGATTCAGTTCATATAAATTTTAAAATAAATCAGGATAAAAACCGACAAGAGATTTATCTGAACAACGAAAATGTTGAAGATGAAATTCGGGAAATGGAAGTCTCAAACTATGTTAGTTTTATTAGTAAGATAAAATTTGTACGCGAAAAAATGGTTCGCATTCAACAGGATTTGGGAATTGAAAAAGGAATAGTTATGGATGGCCGTGATATAGGTACTGTTGTGTTTCCAAATGCTGAGCTTAAAATATTTATGAATGCTAATGCCGAGGTAAGAGCTGAACGACGATATAAAGAGCTTATAGAGAAAGGCGTTTCAGTTAGTTACGAGGAAATTCTGGCGAATGTAAAAAGTCGCGATTATATTGATGAAACACGAAGCGAGAGTCCGCTGAGGAAAGCAGAAGATGCGATAGAGCTGGATAATAGCAACATGACGGAGTTTGAACAATTAAACTGGATTATCGGTTTAATAGAAAAACTAAAGTAATATTAGGGCTAAAATGAAAGTTGAAATTGACGATAATTCCGGATTCTGTTTTGGTGTTGTAAATGCTATTCAGCTTGCCGAAAAGGAACTTGAAAAATCTGAACTTTTATATTGTCTCGGCGACATTGTTCATAATAGTGCAGAAGTTGATCGGTTAAAAACAAAAGGGTTGGTTACTATTAATCACGATGAGTTAAAAACACTAAAAAATTGCAAGGTGTTGTTACGTGCTCATGGAGAACCACCTGAAACATACAAAATTGCTCTCGAAAATAACATTCAGCTTATCGACGCTTCATGTCCCGTGGTTTTACGATTGCAGAAAAATATTAAAACAGGTTTCGATGATATAATTGATAAAGGCGGACAGGTAGTAATTTACGGAAAAGAAGGACATGCCGAAGTAAACGGGTTGGTTGGTCAGACTAACGGAAGAGCTATTGTAATTGGTGGTGAAGAAGATCTGACAAAAATTGATTTTACAAAACCAATCAATCTGTTTTCGCAAACCACCAAGAGTATTGAGGGATTTTACAAGATCGAAAAAGAAATTCGTAAAAGAATGATCGAGATGCAGGAGAATGATGATGTGCTTTTAATTTCAAACGATACTATTTGCAGACAGGTTTCACATCGCCAACCTCAGCTTCGCGAGTTTGTTAAAAAACATGATGTTATTGTATTTGTTAGCGGTAAAAAAAGCTCGAATGGCAAAATGCTCTACCAGGTTTGTAAAGAAGAAAATGAAAACACTTATTTTGTTTCAGATGAAACAGAATTAGAAAAATCGTGGTTCAAAAAAGCAACCTCTGTTGGAATCTGTGGTGCTACATCAACTCCCCGATGGCTAATGGAAAAGATTGCAAAAAACATCAACGAATTATAAACCTAAAACTATTATTTAAGCCTCTTAATTACCGAAAAAGCCCGGTCAATATCTTTATCCTTTAGAATTAGTGTAAACTCATTGGTTGTCGAAATAACCTCAAGTACATTTATTCCTTCCCAGGCAATTCGTTTAAAAATATAATAGTATAATCCCGGTTGTTCGGTGTTTTCAGCCGGAAGCTTTATTGTTATTGACGATAATCCAGAGTTATAGGATATAAGCTTTTCACCTTCAAAAATGTCGGGTATTTCTTTGCTTGCAATATCGCTTAAAACAAAGGTGGTTTCATATACACCCTGCGAAAGTGTGTAAAAAAAATCTTTTTTAGCACTTAAAATGGCAATTAGCTTTTTTTGTTTTTTTAATAAAGTATCAGAGTTTTTAAATGTATAATCAGCCAGATTTGACCTAACTATTATATCGCCAAGCTTTTTAACCAGCTTCTCAAGTTTTGCTGTGTTTTGTATTTTGTTTGCCGAAAAAAATCTTCTGAGCGACATCACGATGGCTCCTTCATTTACCTTTTTGTTTAACATTGATTCCAAGTCAGGTTTAATGTTTTTTGCCAAAGCCGAATAATTTACCAAACCCTCGTTCAGTAGATCTAATATAAATACACGCTGGTTTATAATTGTTTCAACTGCTTGTGAAATAGTAATCATATAATTTAAAATAACAAAATGTTAAAAATATAACAATATGTTAAAATAATGTAATAAAATCAGGTTATTTTTTGTTGGGTTACTTGCTAAAAATAGATTTGCAGTAGTTTAAAATCATTAATAATATGCAAGTATTAAAGTTTGGAGGTTCATCAATAGGTACTGATGAGCGAATAAAAAGATTAATTTCTTTGATTGATTTTTCAAAGAATACCATATTGGTTTTTTCAGCTATTGGAGGAGTAACCAACCTTTTGGTGCAGTTTATTCAACAAGCTAAAAATAGCGAAAAGGAACAAAGCCTTCTTTTGATTAAAAAAATAAGAGAAATTCATTATACGCTAATTTCAAGCTTATTTGTAAGCAATAATTTTAAAAGGATTGCAGAACTGAAAGTTGAGGACTCCCTTAAATTAATAAATGGCTATTTAAGAAAGAGAATAAACGAAAATGCCGAAAAAGAGATCCTGGCACAGGGAGAAATCATTTCAGGATCAATAATTTATTTATACATGCTTGAACAAGAGATCGATGCAGCCTACGTGCCTGCAATACGATTTATGTTTACCGATAAATATAACGAGCCAGATTATGCAAAAATATCATCAAAACTTACAAAAGAAATAAATAAGTATAAAGGTTGTAGAATTTTTATTACTAATGGATATATCTGTTTAAACCATAAAGGTAAAATTGATAATTTAAATCGCGGAGGAAGTGATTATACAGCAACAATTATTGGGAACGCAATAAATGCATCTGTTATTGAGATATGGACCGATATTGACGGATTACAGAATAATGATCCCCGATATGTTGAAAAAACCTTTCCAATACGAAACCTATCGTATGATGAAGCGAGTGAGTTAGCTTATTTTGGTGCAAAAATACTTCATCCGCTTTGTATCATTCCTGCTCAGAATAAGCAAATACCTATTCGTTTAAAAAATACATTATCGCCCGACGACAGGGGAACGTTGATTACAGACTACCAAAATAACCAACGAATTACTGCAATAGCCGCAAAGGATGGCATTACAGTAATTAAAATAAAATCAGGAAGGATGATGCAGGCTTACGGATTTTTAAGCAGAGTTTTTAAGGTTTTTGAGGATTTTAAAACGCCAGTTGATATGCTAACTACCTCAGAAATATCAGTTGCAATGACAATTGATAATGAGTTTAATGTAAAACCAATTTTAGCTGAACTCAAATTACTTGGAGAGGTTGAAGTAATTCGAAATCAATCAATAATTTGTGTAGTAGGAAGTTTTAATAATACTCCAACTGAATCGATTTCGGAAATTATATATGGATTGAAAAATATTCAGATTGGTATGATTTCATATGGTGCGAGCAAAAGAAGCATTTCGTTTTTAATTAGCTCCTCTGATAAAATTGAAACACTTAATCTTTTAAATCAACTAATATTTGACAAAAAGCTATGTTCGATAGAGGTATAGTAGCACAATTTGAACAGCTACATACGCCTTTTTATTACTACGATTCGGAGTTATTAACAAAAACGCTGCTGGCGTTGAAGGAGACTGCTGATTCAAACGGATATATTGTACACTATGCTGTAAAAGCAAATGCGAACGAAAGAATATTAAGAACTATTGCTGATTATGGCTTTGGAGCCGATTGCGTCAGCGAAAATGAAATCAGGATGGCCATTGATTGCGGCTTTAAATCTGAACATATCGTCTTTGCTGGTGTAGGAAAATCCGATGAGGAAATAAAATATGCTATCACAATTGGTGTTTTTAGTATTAATTGTGAATCTGTTCAGGAACTTGAAATAATTAATCATTTTTCGGATTTGTTAAAAAAAAGAACACAAGTTGCTTTAAGGGTAAACCCTGATATTGATGCACATACACACAAAAATATCACTACAGGTACCCGGTTTAATAAGTTTGGAGTAACTGAAAATGAGTTATACTCAATTTTCGATCAACCAAACCGATATCAACATATTTATTTTACTGGAATTCATTTTCATATCGGATCGCAAATAACAGACAAACAGGTTTTTATAAGTTTATGTCATAGAATTAACTATATACAAAAAAAATTATATGAGAAGAATGTTTATTTACCTCATCTTAATGTTGGAGGTGGCCTTGGAATTAATTACGAAAGTCCTGTAAATCAAATTCCTGATTTCAGGACTTACTTTTCATTGTTTAAAAATCATTTACAGATTATGAATGACCAAAAAGTTCATTTCGAACCCGGCAGGTCTGTTGTGGGGCAAAGCGGAATGCTTATAACCAAAGTGTTGTATGTAAAAGAAAATCATGGCCGTAAAACAATTATCTGCGATGCCGGATTTACCGAATTAATTCGACCAGCTTTATATAATTCGAGTCATAAGATTATCAATCTTTCCTCCGGGCATGGATCTCAGGTTTATGATATTGCCGGACCAATTTGCGAATCATCAGATTATTTTGGGCGCGAAATAACTTTGGCCGAATCCAAAAGAGGTGATTTATTGGCGATTTTTTCAGTTGGTGCTTATGGCGAAGTTATGGCTTCGCGATACAATTTAAGACCTCTGGCTAAAAAGTATTTTTCTGAAGATATTATTACCTATGAATACAGCTAATTAACGCATTGTCTTTTTGCGGATAATTATTTAAAGAACAATCCAATCATCAATTCGTCCCAACGAGCGTTGTCAACCTGTCCCGATAGCTCCTAAAATCCGTATGTCTTTTTTAAGTTACACAGAGTATCTCAAAGTTAATACACAAAGTCGCACCAAGTTGGGTGAGAAATTTCATTGTGAAATTTTGTGAAATACTTTGTGTTACAATTAAACTCTGCATTAAACCTACGGATATTAGAAGCTATCGGGATGTAGTAGTTTTTGAAAGTGTATGCACAAAAAAAGAGGCTTCCAAAGCAGCCTCTTATTATAAAAAATTATGTTAATAGAATTAATAGCTTTTAATTTCAACTCCGCCAAAAACTACATCAGTTTTGATATATAAATAATTGCTATCGGCGCTAAAAGTATCCGATTTGTATTGGGTTGAACCAAATGATGCAGTGTTCCCGTTAGGCATTTTTGCTGAACCAAATACCGATTCTGCTTTAATTTTTACAGGTGTTTTCTCGCTGATTTTAATGTCAGTACTTCCAAAAATAACATTAACCTCAATTTCTTTTGATCCTTGAGATAAATCTACATTTCGGAGATCAATCATATTGCTACCAAAAATCACATTAAATTCTTTGTGTTCGTTATCCAGGAATTCAATTCGCCTCTCACCAAACATAGTGGTGTTTTCGTCATGACGAATATTTTTTGGTCCAAAGTTGCCTATAAGGATTTTAATCCCGAGAAAAATAAAAAAGAAAGCGATAATAAATTTTACGATAGGGAAGTCGATATTAAAAACGACACGGATTACAATTCCTAAACCAATAAGAATTAGTAATATACCCCAAAACATACCTGCGCCCATTTTCATAGTTTTAAAATTAAACATAAATAATTAGTTATAATGGTTCTAAAAGGTTAAGGTTTTTGCCTTTCAACCTTAGTAATAAAATACTTTGTTTCGCCACGCCACGGAATAGTTAAATACCGCTTTTTAAAATGAAGATTTACTCTTTCGCCACTTAACGATACTTGTTGTAATTGCTCAATAACCTCAGCTTCATCTTTTTCAACAGAAAAATTAAATGATTCGGCGATTGGGCTTGCTCCTTTAAGAGCACCAAAGGTTTCGAGGTTTAGTTTACCTTCGTAAGTTTTAAAAACAATTCCTTTTTCGGTAATACGCAAAACCTTACCAGCCATTACACCACGTTCATAAATTGCCCAGTAACCAAATGCCAGATAACCTAAGCCCAATAAAAGTAAAACGAGTAAAATGCGCTTAATGATTTTCATTTTATATCTTAATATAAATAGTTAATAAACAAATGTATCAAATAATCAAATACGCAGGATTATAACTTAACGACTTTTTTTACTTTTTCTTTTAATTATCGCATGATATTGGAAAATTTAACTTAACAAAAAAATAATATATCTTTGTGTTAAAGCAAAATACATGACTGAAAAAATAGATGTTAATAACATTTGCCAACATTGGATTGAAAGTTCTGATAACGATTACAGAACAATGATTCATTTGTTTGAAACGAAAGACTATCACTGGTCTTTATTTATTGGTCATATAGTTATTGAAAAACTTCTAAAAGCATCTGTAACTATTGTAAGGAAAGAACATGCCCCTTTTACACATGATTTAACAAAATTAGCAAGCATTTCAAAATTGGAATTTTCAGAAGAACAATTGGATTGGCTCGACACCATAACAACCTTTAACATTAATGCCAGATACGATAGCTACAAACAGGCATTTTATAAAAAGTGCACACCGGAATTTTCAAAGGAATGGATTGAAAAGATAAAAAAAATACGATTATGGATAAAGGACAGGCTATAGAAATAGCAAAAAAATATATAGAATCGCTAAAAGGCAAGTACAATATTCATAAGGTAATATTATTTGGTAGTTTTGCAAAGGGTACCAATAATGAGGATAGTGATATTGATATTGCTATTGTTTTAACTCCAGTAAATGATATCATTGATACTCAAATAGAACTCATGAAACTCAGACGAAAAATAGATTTACGAATCGAACCACATCCATTTGATTACAAAGAGTTTAACAGAGCCAATCCTGTGGTAAACGAAATTTTAAAATTTGGTATAAATATTAATGTAGCTTAATGCTACCTAATTTTTGTGCCTATACCAGTACTGCTTTTTTAACTTTTTCCTTTAAAAGCGCAATCTGTAATACCTCCATTATGTCTTTCACATAATGAAACGTTAACCCTTCGATATAAATATCCTTTATTTTACCAATATCTTTTCTGTTTTCATCTGAAATAATAATCTCAGTAATTCCGGCACGTTTAGCAGCAAGAATTTTTTCCTTTATTCCTCCTACGGGCAATACTTTACCACGCAACGTTATTTCGCCTGTCATGGCAAGGTTTTGTTTTACTTTTCGCTGTGTAAACAACGATGCTATTGATGTAGCCATGGTAATACCTGCCGATGGCCCATCTTTTGGAATTGCTCCTTCGGGAACATGGATATGGATATTCCATTTTTCAAATGATTCATCAGCTATTTTAAGATCTGCTGCATGAGATTTAATATATTCCAAAGCAATTACCGCCGATTCTTTCATTACATCTCCCAGATTGCCTGTAAGCGTTAATGTTCCTTTTCCTTTACTTAAGCTGCTTTCGATAAATAGAATCTCACCCCCAACAGCTGTCCATGCCAATCCTG
Organism: Bacteroidales bacterium; assembly: GCA_050179935.1. Lineage (GTDB taxonomy): Bacteria > Bacteroidota > Bacteroidia > Bacteroidales > UBA12077 > UBA12077. The sequence continues at coordinate 72,129 of JBFXEQ010000001.1, forward strand.
TAACTACACCTGCATATTCATTGCCCTGGTATTTATCTTTCGAAAATTCCGGAGGTCCTAGAATCGTTTTAATATCTGGTATTGCAAGATTTTTATTTAATTTTTCATCGAACGCAATTTTACGTGCTACGTTACGAAAAACTTTGGCCAGCATTTTATCAAGAGTCCGAACACCCGATTCGCGTGTATGATTCTCTATAAGATATTCAATTGCTTGCTTACTTAATGTAATCTTCGATTTATCTATTCCATGAGCTTCGAGTTGCTTGGGAACCAGATGTCGTTTGGCAATTTCAATTTTCTCTTCAACGATATAACCGCTAACATCAATCATCTCCATACGATCACGCAGCGCAGGATTTATTGAAGCAATGGTGTTTGCAGTAGCAATAAACATAACATTCGAGAGATCATATTCTAATTCGAGGTAATTATCATGAAACGCATTATTCTGTTCTGGATCAAGCACTTCGAGTAATGCTGATGCGGGATCACCATGAAAATCTTTACCAACCTTATCTATTTCATCTAAAATAAAAACCGGATTGGATGATTTAGCCTTTTTTATATTTTGAATTATTCTACCCGGCATTGCTCCGATATAGGTTTTACGGTGGCCGCGTATTTCGGCTTCATCATGCAATCCACCCAACGACATTCTAACATAATTACGACCCAGCGCTTTGGCGATAGATTTACCTAATGATGTTTTTCCAACTCCCGGAGGTCCGTACAAACATAATATGGGTGATTTTAAATCACCTTTTAGTTTTAGAACAGCAAGATATTCAAGAATACGATCTTTTACTATTTCGAGACCAAAATGGTCCTCGTCTAATATTTTTTGAGCACGCTTTAAGTCAAAAATATCTTGTGTGTATTCACCCCAAGGCAGATCGAGTAAGGTTTCGAGGTAATTTAACTGTACCGAATACTCCCCTGATGCCGGATTAAGCCGCTGGAGCTTTTCAACTTCTTTATTAAATGTATCACTTACTTCTTTGATCCATTTCTTTAATTCTGCTTTTTTACGCAACTCATTAATTTCCTGATCAATGGGACTACCACCAAGTTCATCCTGAATGGTTTTCATTTGTTGATGAAGCAAATACTCTCTTTGCTGACGATCCAAATCGTTTTTAACTTTACTTTGAATATCGTTTTTAAGCTCAAGCAATTGAATCTCGCGTGTTAAAAATTCAAGCAATTTACTTGCCCGGTCTTTTAGATTGCTCATTTCGAGCAAAGCCTGCTTGTTTTTTAAATCAATATCGCTATTTGAACAAATAAAATTGATTAAGAACTTAGGATTTTCGATATTCTTAACTGCAAATGAAGCTTCAGGTGGAATATTGCTCGATAATTTAATAATTCGTAATGAAGTATCTTTAAGCGAACCAACAATAGCTTCAAATTCGCGGTTTTTGTCAATTAGGGTTTTATCTTTTAGTAGTGTTACTTTAGCCTTGTGATAAGGTTCTGATTGAAGTATCTGGTTTATTTTGAATCGTTGCTTGCCTTGTATAATTACAGAAGTACTACCATCGGGCATTTCTAATACTTTTAGAATATGAGCAACAGTACCTGTTTTGTAGAAATCGTTCTCTTCTGGTTCATTAATCTGAGGATTGATTTGAGCAACAGTACCAATTATTTTATTGCCTCGGTAAATTTCGTTTACTAAACGAATAGATTTTTCTCTTCCTACAGTAATTGGCAGAATTACACCAGGAAACAAAACGGTATTTCGTAACGGAAGAATTGGCAGTTCTCCTGGAATATCAGATTTTTGCAAATTTACATCATCTTCATCATCCGAAATCAAAGGGATAAATTCGCCATTGTTTTCCATTTCTCTTCCAACAATTATACTTCCAATTATTTTTGAATTTCTATTATTTTCACTCATTATTTTTTCCTTAATAAATAATTTTCCCGACAGATTGTCATATAAGTAAAAAAATCTATCGGAATTACATATTGGCAATAGATGTGCCAAAGAAATTTAGTATATTATAAAAGCGATAAAACCAAATTTGATACTAGTGGTGATACTTGGAAGTCAATTTAAAGATTGTTGACAGAATATCTTTATCAATCTCGCTAAGCTTTATGGTTCTTCTTGCCATAACCTTTTCGGCTACTTCGAGCGCTTTTTCAAGCGAATATATGGTGAATCCATGTGCTCCACCCCACGAAAAGGAGGGTACGAAGTTTCGAGGAAATCCTTCTCCAAAAATATTTGCACTAACACCTACAACTGTTCCTGTATTAAACATGGTATTAATAGCACATTTTGAGTGGTCGCTCATAATTAATCCACAGAACTGCAACCCTGTTTTAATGAATTTTTCGGTTTCATGGTTCCATATTCGCACCTCGTCATAATTGTTTTTTAGGTTCGAATTATTTGTGTCAGCTCCAAGGTTACACCATTCACCAATTACAGAGTTTCCTAAGAATCCATCGTGTGCTTTGTTCGAGAACCCAAAAATTACCGAATTATTTACCTCTCCACCAACTTTGCAATGAGGGCCAATGGTGGTTGGACCGTAAATTTTTGTTCCAAGCTTTAAGGTTGAGTGTTCGCACAATACAAAAGGCCCACGAACCATAGATCCTTCCATTATTTCGGCATCTTTACCTATATAAATCGGGCCAGTGTTGGCATTGAGAGTGGCAAATTCAAGTTGAGCTCCTTCTTCTACAAATATATTTTCTTTTCCAAGAATATTATTTGTAGAACTAATAGGTTGCGATTTTCTGTTTTTTGTTATCCAGCTAAAATCATAATTAATTGCAACTCCATTAAAACTAAAGATCTCCCAAGGCCAATTGATTTTGATAATATCTTTTTGATATTCGATTGGTGTATATTTTTTGTAGTTGTTAAAACTAAAATCTGAAATCTCTTTTTCATCACATTTTAGTGCAATTATTTGCTCGTTTTTTAAGAGGACTTCACCATTTTTTAAGGAATTAACTAAGTTAATTAACTGTAAATCAGGAAAAACAGATCCGTTAATTAAAATGTTTTCAGATTCAGTTTTTAGAGTGTATTTTTGACTTAAATAATCAGTCGTTAAATAAGTAACGTCCTGATTTAAATGATTTTCCCACTTTTCTTTTATCGTATAGATGCCCACACGAATTTCGCATACAGGTTTTGTAAATGTTAGCGGTAATAAATTATCCCAGCTTTTATCATCAAACAAAATGTAGTTCATGGTAATAATATTTTGATGGTTACTGACAAATTTACATAAAAAAAGCTCCGTGTTTGCGGAGCTTTAAATTTTATATTAAAGAATAATTGATTATTTACTCTTATCCATGTGTTTCTTGTACTTGTTCATATACTTATCAACACGTCCTGCGGTATCAACAAGTTTCATTTTACCTGTATAAAATGGGTGAGAAGTATTTGAAATCTCAACTTTAATTAATGGATATTCGTTTCCGTCTTCCATTTTTATCGTTTCTCTAGTAGCAGTACATGACTTAGAAATGAATGTTTCGCCATTTGACATGTCTTTAAATACCACTAACCGATAATTTTCTGGATGTATTCCCTTTTTCATTTTCAAACTCCTTATATTATGCTATGCAATTTTATTTCAAACTAATTTGGTTTGCAAAAGTAAATATTGTTATCAAAAAAGCAAAATTAATTCATATTTTTTTTAGTATATCCTGATAATTAATGGACTAAAGTCCATTGTTAAATTCTCAGCCATAACCCCAGCCTTAAGGCTGGGGTTATTCAAACTCGAGTTATAATTGGGCTTTAGCCCAAAAGTTTGATTTTATTTCAAACACTAAAGATGTTTTTGTTTATCCCAAAGAAAACCACTTTTGTAGGTCATAATTTGATTTTCCTACCATGCTTTTATGAGTAAATTCGTTCGTGTGTTTATTGTAATTGTACGAATCAGCCCATTTTTTATAATTTTTTGATATTTCTTCGATTGCGTAAACAAAATAATCAATTTCCGAATTTAATGTAGTTGGATGAATTGACCATCGAACCCAGCCTGGTTTTTGAGAAAAATCGCCATGATTAATAAGCTTGGTAATTTCGTGTGAGTAATCATAACTTACATCTAATAAGTAATGACCATAAGTTCCGGCACAAGCACATCCACCGCGTACCTGGATACCATACCGATCGCTTAAAAGTTTAACCACCAGATTGTAATGTACATTTTCAACATAAAACGATAATGCTCCAATTCGATCTATAACATTATCTGCTAAAATTTTAACCCCTAAAATAGATTTGAGTCCTTTAAACGCTCTTGCTATTAATTCCTTTTCGCGATTTTCAATATTCAAAACACCCATCTGATCTTTTAACTCGAAAGCAAGTGCAGAACGAATAGCCTGAAGAAATCCCGGTGTACCGCCATCTTCTCGCAATTCAATATCATCAATATACTTATATTCACCCCAGCGGTTTGTCCAGTCAACAGTTCCTCCACCCGGATTATCTGGAGCCTGATTATTATATAAGCTTGAGTCGAATATTAAAATACCTGCAGTTCCCGGGCCACCTAAGAATTTATGAGGCGAAAAAAATATGGCATCTAGCTTTTCCATTGGATCTTCGGGGTGCATATTTATTTCAACATATGGTGCTGATGCTGCAAAATCTACAAAAGATATGCCTCCATATTCGTGCATTATTCTTGCTAGTTTATGATAATCGGGTTTTACTCCTGTAACATTTGATGCTGCCGAGAATGATCCAATTTTCAGTTTTCTGTCTTTGTATTTTTCGAGTTCTTTTCGTAGATTCTCCGGGCTAACCAATAGGTTTTCATCAGGTTCAATAATTACAACTTCGGCCGAAGTTTCGTACCAAGATGTTTGATTCGAATGATGCTCCATATGAGTTATAAAAACGATTGGACGGTCTGTTTCGCGAATACAGTCTTTGTGTTTAAGCATTCCGCATCCTTTAAAACCCATAATGCGTTGCAGTTTGTTAATTACTGCTGTCATACCAAATCCTGCCTGAATAAATACATCGTTTTTTGAAGCATTAACATGCTTTTTTATCATTTTTTGGGCATAATGATAACTGTGAGTCATTAATGTGCCCGTTTCACTTGTTTCTGTATGGGTATTAGCCACAAAAGGGCCAAATTGTTCGAGCATTTTTCTTTCAATAGGAGCATATAAACGCCCGCCGGCAATCCAGTCGGCATACATTATTTTTTGTACTCCATTAGGTGAAACATAGGTAGAATCAATACCTACAATATTTTTTCGGAACTGCTCAAAATAAGACTCTAATGAATTCATAAGATCAGTATTTATATCCGGGGGGTAAAAATAGGACAAAGCTTTTAATATTCCGAAATTATATTATCTATTCTAGAACATTAATAAAATTTAATTCGCTGTGTGATTGTATTCATAATTAAATGATTGTCGGGCTGAGCAAGTCGAAGCCATATTTATGCTTTGCAAGAGAAAAGCTCGACTAAGCTCAATACGAATTCTATATCAGTATTTTAAATCTCAAATAGTACAACAGGTTAAAATTTATAATTGATTTTATTAATGCAAATTCTTCTTTAGATTAAAAAACTAGTTTGAAGTAATCAAAACCGGATTCTGATCTGTGCTTTTATTTCGGATTTAGTATTTCCATTTATTTGAGCTAATCCCGATGAGATAACATCAAGATCCGAATAATAGGTTTGTGAATAACGAATCCAAAGATCCAGAAATTCTGTAATTGTGTATTTTAGATTTAGGTAGAACCGTGTTCCTTTTGAATAGTAAGCTGGTACTGAGTAGTTGTATAACATGTCGCTTTCGTAAGCGTAAATACGTGAATTGTAAGTGTCGGTATCAAAAACAGCAAATCGTAGGTTGAGATTTAATGGAATACAATTTAAACTATAAAAAATATCTTGGTAAATCATGTACCCATATTCCGATTTTGCATCTTCTTTTTGATAACGTGAGGTCTCAATTCTGCTTTTTAGTGATAATTGCCTGCTGAGGTTATAACTCAAATGAAATCTGATTTTGAGGTTTTCTTGAGTTGTAATTTCATCTAATCCAGAAGCTTGGGTTTGGTTTATTTGCTTTTCTTCATACTTAAAACGAAAATACATATTTACATCTCTCGAAGCATTAAAATCTGCCTGAAGAGAATAGTCGTTTCCTTCTGATGGAGCATCAGTTGAGTTAGTTAACCACGGAAATTTGTATGTATCGTAATATGCCGAAATTTTCCATTGCTTAATTGGATATACTTCGATACCAAAATACAGCCCGGATTCATTATTTGTACCTGATGATTCACCAAATGCATTGCTATAATTGGCCTGATAATCTTTTTCGTAATATCGATGTAAAACCGAAAGAGAAACTTGGGGAACAAGATTTACATACATTCCGTTTAAAAAAGCCAACCCTCCATTATGGCTTATGGCTTCCTCACCAAAAAAACTAAAATCATTTAATCCGAAATAATAATCAAGACTCAGATTTGTGTTTTGATTTCCCTTAAAATCGAATTGGTTTTCCGGATTAACAGTTCTTACCAAATCAGCATTATAGGTGTAGTTTAATCCAGTAATCCCAATCTTAAATTTTGAATGATTAAAAGTAACATTACCTCCAATAATCTGTTCATTTATTGATTTTTCATCTTTAATTTCAGATGGAATAGCGTGTAATCCGGTGTTTTGAAAAGCCGTAAAGGTGGGTAATTCTTCATTAAGGCTATCTGATGTGTTTGCATCGATGTTTTTGTAAGAGGCAAACGCCGTAATGTCAAAGCTTTTAAGCCGTATGGTTGTTCCTACTCCGCGCATAAATTCATTTTCATTCGCCGATGAATATTTTGACAATCCCTGTGCTCTTTTTCTTGTGTTTAGCACGTACGATGATTTTCCTGATGATAACTCAGACAGCATAACCAAGCCCTGGCCAAATTTAGCTTGAAAATCACCCAGAACAACAGTTTGAAAAACCCCTAATTTATTGATTACCAAATGACCTGAATAAAAATCAAATCCATGGGCATTACTTCCTTTAAAAAATTCTTCGCCAGCATCTTTTTCTGCTGTAATACCAAAGCTAAGCAAGTCTTTATAATTGTATTTATATCTTGTATATAGCTTTGTAGGGTTGCCCAAATATCTGGAGTTTGAGTTTAATGCCAGAAGAGAATCGCTTATCGGTGCATAACCTTGCTGCTGTTCGATTATTTGCTGCGCCCGAATAAAAAGCTGATTATTACTGTATTTTAATGCATTTTTAATATTGAATGTTTGCTTTTGTTCAGATTTTGAAATAGTTACAAATGGAATTAACAAATCAATATCTTGCTGTATAAATCCAAAAACAAGCTGAAGTTCATAAATGGAGAGCATTTCTCCATTTTGTTTAATATAATCATGTAAGCTTTTTATCTGAAAATCACTTAGAATCTGAAGTTTTTCAAGTTCTTCAATAGTGGCGGTATTCAAATTCAGCGGGTTGTTTAAATAGTAATTCAGATCTTCAAAAATAGTTGTATAATCAAGTTCAGCATCGGTTGATGAGGCGATATTTTCAATTAAATCCTCAAGAACCTGCTTTTTCGTGTTTTCTTCTTGGGCAAACGATTTCAGGCTGATAGCTATCAGTAAAAAAAGTAAAATAAGTTGAAGAAGCCTAGGTGGCCAATTAAAACCCATAACTGAGCGAAAATGAAGGAGTAAAACCTAAGGTCTGATGTTTTAAAAAACCAATATGAAGGTTTATGCTTGTATAAAGTATTCCAACGCCAAATGAATAATTCGACGGATTTGTTGAAATGCCAGCCTGAATCGAAACTAAACTAATAAGCTGGTAATCGAGTCCGGCTTTAAAAATAGCTTTTTCATTCAGGTCTTTTTCTGTTTCAATAGCCAGCAAGGCTTTGTCTGAGAAAAGATAACCGATCCCGGCTTTGTAAATTGTTGGAATAGGTTTGTTTCCCAGCTTGCTTCGCGATGGATTGTAAACACTTACACCTATAAATAGGTTGTCGAGAGGTTTCGACAAAATACCCACTTCGAAGGTAACGGCATCTTCAGAGCCATATTCACCGGCTATTTGAGTATAAAGGTAATTGAGTTTTATTCCAGCCGAGAAATACTCCGTAAAAATTCTTCCGAATGCTAATCCTGCTTGCATCTCGTTATAAGCTGAAAATCCGTAATAATCAAATGTGGCAGCCAGCGTACCTGTTTTTGTTGGAACAGCAACAGCAATGCCCTGAGTGTTTTGTTCAGAAATAAATCCTGATCTGTGAAAAGCCCCGATTGAGATTTGCTGCAGATAACCTAATCCTGCCTGATTGTTATAAACAGACCATAAATCGGTTAAAACAACCGAAGTGTTTGCCATTGCAGAACTTCGAGCTCCTGCTGTTGTACAGTTAAATTGTGCATTAGCGTTGTAGCCATAAAAAACAGCAAATAGCAACAAGCACAGAATAATAAATTTATGAATATTCATAGACTGATAAAAGTAACAAAAATGTTTTAAAAGAAAAATCTTAAAGAAGAGGGATAAAGAGAAATTAATACAATGAATCTTGATTGTTTGTAGCTTTTTTGAGAATTCCCTCATGTCTCTTATGTAAATAACTAATTAATCTAAAAAGGATTTTTGATTTAAAATATTGAACTCTAAAAATCAAGTTAAAATTTTATTATTTTTATCATTGAAAGAGTACCTGTAGGTATTTTTCGTTAAATTTAATTCATAATATGAAAAATATTCCCAGTATCCTTTTTATCCTTATTATGTTTTCTGAAAGCAACTTATTTGCACAAAAGAATAATTCTGTTAATCAGGAACAATCTGTTGACACGAAAACAAACAGAAAAAACGCAATCTCCTTTTATCCATTGAGCTTATTCAATATTAATGAACCTACTTTTCAGGTTGGTTATGAAAGGTGGTTAAGTGAAAAATGGACACTGAAATTTATGGGTGGAATAATACCGGAATTCGATGTTTCTAATGTTTTAGAAAATCTCTTCGGCGAAGATAAGTCTTATTCAGGTTTTAAGTTCAATACAGAAACAAAATACATTTTTTATACAAGTAAATCTAAGAAAAGCTATTTCTATATTTCTTCTGATCTGTTTTTTACACGTGTCAATTCATTTGAAAGTTCTTCCTATTATTTTTTCGGTACTAAGTTTGACGAAACTACAAAAATCAATCAAGACATTTATGGTGCAAATGTTCGAATTGGTAGGCAATTCACTTTTAACAGGTTTCTTCTTGAATTTTATGGAGGTGTTGGATTGGGCAAACATTTTGAAGACTCGTATAACAAGAAATTGGAATATGATGATTCAATGAATCCTTACTATGTGATTACTGAAAATTCTAAGGATTATTATAAAATTAATTTTCCTGTAAATGTTTTGATTGGTTTCAGGTTCTAAAAACAAAAAAAATAAATTTATCAAAATTAAGAGATTACCAAAGATTTAAAAATAGCAAAGCTTTAATGATTAATTTTGCAACTTGTTGTTATATAGATCTATATTTGATTGAAAAACAATAATCACCAATCAACCACTTGATAAAAAACTAATTAATTTGTTTTATACTCAAATTTTACTTTTGATAAATCTTCGTTTGCCTTAACAATTTTAGATTTCAAGTCTTTTTTAAAATCATCCAATGCTTTTTTAAGTTTTTCATCAGCAATAGCTAAAATCTGAACGGCAAGAATACCTGCGTTTTGAGCGCCATCAATACCTACGGTTGCAACAGGAATGCCTGGAGGCATTTGTACAATGGCTAAAAGCGAATCCAGTCCGTTAAGAGATGCATTAATCGGAACCCCAATTACCGGAACGGTAGTCATTGCAGCTATTACACCCGGCAAATGTGCAGCCATTCCTGCACCTGCAATAATTACTTCAATGCCATTTTCGCGTGCCGATTTTGCAAATTTCTCTACTTCATCAGGTGTGCGGTGAGCAGAAAGTGCATTGATTTCAAAAGGTATTTTAAAGTCATTTAGTACTTTAGCTGCTTTTTCCATTACTAGCAGATCCGAAGTGCTACCCATTATAATACTTACTTTTGCTTTCATAATTATTCAGATTTTACAATTGAAAAATGTAACTTTGCACATTAATTTTTATCTTCGCAAGATACTTAAAATTGAAATATTTCATACGCAATGAAAAAAATAAAACTAAAAGATAAGGAATTTGGAGTTAGCCTTAGCTCCGAAGAGATACAATCAATAATAAAACAATTGGGTAAAAAAATCAATGCAGATTATCAAGGTAAGGAAACGCCATTGTTTATCAGTATCTTAAACGGATCTTTTATGTTTACTGCCGATTTGTTAAAACAGATTGATTTTAATTGCGAAATAACCTTCCTTAAGTTGTCATCATACCTGGGAACATCTTCTACCGGTAGCGTTAAAGAATTAATTGGTATTAACGAAAAAATTCAGGGCCGCCATGTTGTTGTTCTTGAAGATATTGTGGATACCGGAATAACACTAGAACAAATTGTACATGAACTGCAGAAGCTCAATCCTGCCGATATTAGAGTGTCAACATTTTTGTTTAAGCCCGAAGCGTATAAAAAGAATATCCATATCGATTATATCGGTAAAGAAATACCAAATGATTTTATTATTGGTTATGGCCTTGATTATGATGGACTGGGTCGTAATTTGCCTGATATTTATACCTTAATTAAATAAAAGTCAATCCTTCGAATGCTAAATATTATTTTGTTCGGGCCTCCGGGTGCAGGAAAAGGAACGCAATCGCACTTGTTAGTTAATAAATATAGATTAGTACATATTTCTACAGGTGATATTTTACGGGAAAATATTGAAAAAAAAACTTCGCTTGGCATTGAAGCAAGTAAGCTAATCGATCATGGCAATTATGTGTCTGATGATATTGCAGTTCAGCTTATTACCCAGGAAATAGAAAAAAACATACCCTGTAACGGATTTGTGTTTGATGGTTTTCCCAGAACTGTTTTTCAAGCCGATAGATTTAAAGAAATACTTTCGAAATATAATTCAGATGTTACTGCATTGATATCCATTGAGCTGGATAATGCAAGTATAGTAGATCGGTTATTGAATAGAGCCGAAACATCAAAACGACCGGACGATATCTGCAAAGAAATTATTGAAAAGAGATTATCGATCTTTGAACAGAACACCTTAATAATAAAAGAGTATTATAAAAATCTAAATAAATATCAATCTGTTAATGGTTTAGGTGATATTAACAAAATTTTTAGTGATATTTGCAAAGTGATTGATAAACTAAGTTGAGAGAAAAATGGCAGAGAAGAATTTTGTTGATTATGTAAAGATATTTTGTAGGTCGGGTAAGGGTGGTGCAGGTTCACCACATTTGCATCGCGAAAAATTTATCGATAAAGGAGGACCTGATGGTGGCGATGGTGGTCGTGGCGGACATATTATTTTAAAAGGCAACTCACAGCTTTGGACTTTGCTTCATTTAAAATTCAAGAAACATATTTTTGCAACCAGTGGAATGGCTGGTGCCGGATGGGAAAAAACAGGCGCAAATGGTAAGGATGTTTATATTGAGGTTCCGCTGGGAACAGTGGCTAAAGATGGAGAAACCGAAGAGGAGTTGTTTGAGATAACCGAAGATGGACAAGAAAAAATATTGATTCAAGGTGGTCGTGGAGGTTTAGGAAATGTACATTTTAAATCGGCAACTCATCAAACACCAAGATATGCACAACCTGGAGAAGACGGTAAAGAAGGATGGTATATTCTTGAACTAAAAGTTTTGGCCGATGTTGGACTGGTAGGTTTTCCTAATGCAGGTAAATCAACTCTGCTTAGTGTAGTGTCGGCAGCAAAACCAAAAATTGCTGATTATCCTTTTACCACATTGGTTCCTAACTTAGGAATTGTAGAGTATCGAGATATGCAATCGTTTGTTATGGCCGATATCCCAGGTATAATCGAAGGAGCAAGCGAAGGAAAAGGTATTGGGCTTCGTTTTCTTAGACACATAGAACGAAATTCGATGTTGCTATTTATGATTCCTGCAGACAGCAATCATATTCACGATGATTACAAAACATTGCTTTCTGAACTCGAAAAATATAATCCGGAATTATTAGACAAAAAAAGGATTCTGGCAATTACGAAATCAGATCTGCTCGACAAGGAGTTAACAAAAGAAATCAAACAGGATTTACCCGATATTCCTTATGTTTTTATTTCATCAATAGCACAAAAAGGAATAAAAGAACTTAAAGATTTAATCTGGAAAGAATTACATTCGAAATAGTATGATTGAATTTCTGACATACTGGGATACTCAGTTATTTATTTTCCTAAATGGTATTCATTCACCTTTTTGGGATAATATAATGTGGTGGATTTCAGGATCTAAATCATGGATTCCTTTTTACATCATAATTATCGGTGTTATTGTTTATCAGAAAAGAAAAAAAGCTTTGATCGTATTACTTTTTATTGCTTTGCTCGTGCTTTTAACCGACCAGTTATCGGTACATCTCTTTAAAAATGTATTTGAACGATTACGACCATGTCATACACCCGAACTACAGGATATTGTTCATCTGGTTAAAAATAAATGTGGAGGTAAATATGGGTTTGTTTCATCACATGCTACTAATACGTTTGGTATAGCCACATTTTTAACCTATTTATTTAAAAACAAAGCATTTGGTTTTTTTATTTTCTTCTGGGCTGCGGTGGTTTCTTATAGCCGAATTTATTTGGGTGTTCATTTTCCACTTGATATTATTTGTGGTGGATTGCTAGGCTTTTTAATCGGATTCATTGTTTATATAGGTTATTATTTTACTGAAAAGAAGATTTTTAAATAGAGTTAATTTATTATTGATAAAAAAATCCTAAGTAATGCGGATAATAGAAAGCAATACAACAAATCCGTATTTTAATATTGCTGCCGAAGAATACCTGCTTAAAAACTTTACCGACGATTTTTTTGTACTCTACCAAAACGAACCTTCAGTAATTGTAGGTAAACATCAAAATACACTAAACGAAATTAACTATTCTTTTGTAAAAGAAAACAATATCCCGGTTGTTCGTCGGTTATCAGGAGGTGGTACTGTTTATCATGATTTGGGTAATCTTAACTTTGCTTTTTTCAGAAATACCGAAAACGATAAAAATACAGTTGATTTTAAAAAACATACAGAACCAATCATCAAGGCTCTTAATCAACTTGGAGTAAATGCTAGGTTCGAAGGTCATAATGATATCAGGGTTAATGGATATAAAGTATCAGGCAATGCTGAGCATGTTTTTAAAAAAAGAGTTTTGCATCACGGCACCTTGCTTTTTTCATCTAATTTAACGATTTTAAATACTTCCATTAATGCTCCGGTAAATAAATTTATTGATAAAGCAGTTAAATCAGTTCGTAGCAATGTTGCAAATATTCAGGAGTTTATCGATAAAAAAATCTCTATTGATGAGTTTAAGAAAAAAATAGTACAAGTTGTGTATTCAGAATTTAACGATGTAATACCATTTACTTTTAATCAAAAAGATCAATTAGAAATACAACGATTAATTGAAGAAAAATACTCCACTTGGAATTGGAATTATGGATATTCACCAGATTATAACTACGTTAGTAAAATAAAAATTGATGATGATTGGGTTGAGTTATTTCTTCAGGTTGAAAAAGGGATGATCAAAGAAATCCAAATAAATGATATTCCAAATAACCAATTGCTTGAAAAATTATTAACGGGTGTAAAACATAATGAAAATATAGTGCGAAAAACGTTAATGGAGAATCATCCCAATGCCAAGTTGAATTTAGATATCGAGCAAATAATTAATGCGTTGTTTAGCAATTAACAACCAAGTTAAATATACAAATAATTGATTTGTAGGCTTCTCCATTTAAAATTCCAAAGATTTCTTTTATGAGCGTTGACTCTGGTTTTAAATAGTTGTAACTTTATTACCAGAAAACTACCCAAGCCTCTGATTTATTCGATTTAATTATTTTTTATAAACCTAATACCTTACATTATGTATAAAAAATGCACATTAATCGTACTGTTTTTTATTGCATTAATCTCATCCGGTTGTGCAGATAAAAACAAAGAGAATCAACCACAGACAAAAATTGAGAAACAGCTTTTAAATTATGCTGATGTAAAGTTAAATGCAAACCTTGATGTATTAAGTGCAAATCAAAAGAAAATGCTCCCGTATTTATTTGAGGCTGCAAAGTTAATCGATGACTTGTACTGGATACAGACCTATGGTAAAAAGGAGCAGCTCTTTGAGTCTATTACTGATGAAAATACACTTAAATATATAAACATAAATTATGGACCTTGGGATAGATTAAATGGCAATGAATCATTTGTTGAGGGTGTTGGTAAAAAACCCGACGGAGCCAATTTTTATCCTGCAGATATGAGTTATCAGGAGTTCGAAGAGTTTGGTGATTTGGAAAAATACAGCTCCTATACACTCCTTCGACGAAATGAAATAGGCGGTTTGCAAACTATTCCTTATTACAAGGCTTATGACGAAAAATTACAGACAATAGCTGATTTAATGTTGAAAGCGGCTGATTTGGCCGAAAATGATGATTTAAAAACATATCTTCAGCTTAGAGCAAAGGCCTTAATCACTGATAAATATTTTGATAGCGATCTGGCCTGGATGAAAATGAAAGATAATGTTGTTGATTTTATTGTTGGTCCTATTGATGAAAATGATGATCGTCTTTTTTGGTCAAAAACCTCCTATCAGTCAATGGTTTTAATAAAGGATAAAGATTGGAGTAAAAACCTCGAAAAATATGCACTTTTATTGCCTTATCTGCAAAAAAATTTACCCGTTGATGCAAAATATATTACCGAATTACCGAAAGGACTTTCGGATATTATGGTTTACGATGTGATTTATTGCACTGGATATTGGAACGCAGGAGGCAAGAGAATCGCTTTTAACTTACCTCGCGATGGTCAGGTTCAGTTAAAAGTTGGAAGCCGAAAACTTCAGTTCAGAAATGTTATGGAGGCAAAATTCGAAAAAATCCTAAAACCAATGAGTAACCTGTTAATCAATCCTGATCAGCATAAACATGTTACTTTTAATGCGTTTTTCGAAAACACGATGTTCTACGAAGTCGGAAGTTCTCTCGGAATAAAGGAAACCATTAAAAAGGAACCCGTTCGCGATGCCTTAAAAGAATACTATAATGTGATTGAGGAAAGTAAAAATGATATTTTGAGTTTGTTTTTTATTACCAAGTTATACGATATGGGCGAGCTTAATTCGGGCACTCTTATGGATAATTACGTTACCTATATGGCGGATATTTTCAGATCGGTTCGCTTTGGTATCTCAAACGATCAGGGAGTAGCAAACATGGTAAGATTTAATTATTTTCAGGATGCTGGAGCCTTTTCGTACGACAACAAAACAAATACTTATACAATACATTTCGAAAAGATGAAACAAGCGATGAATAGCCTTGCAAATATTATTCTGGTTATTCAAGGTGAAGGCAATTACGAAGAAGCTAAAAAACTAATCACCGAAAAAGGATTTATTCGCGACGAGTTACTTAATGATCTTTACAGAGTTCAAAAAGAAAGAATCCCCAAAGACGTAGTATTTATTCAGGGATTACTTGAATTAGGATTACCTGAATAGAGATTAGAACTTTATTCTGGTTGATTTGCGAAACAAAATAAGATCAACGTAAAATAATACTTAAAACAAAAAAGGCTGCCTAATAAACCGGGCAGCCTTTAATCAATATTTAAATGTATTATTTTTTACCAGTTTTCTTAACTGGTTTTTTAGTTGCTGCTTTACTTGTAGCTTTTGCAGGAGCAGATTTCTTTCCACCTAATTTATGTTTTGCAACAAAATCTTTCAGAATTTCTTCAAGAGTTGGTGTACCAATCTCCTGTAATTCGTATCCTACTTTTACGCATGGTTTATTGATTTTTACAAATCGTTGTAAATCAATTGGTGTTGCAATAACCACTGCATCACAAGGAGTTTTAGCGATTGTTTTTTCAAGGTCTTTCACTTGTTTATCACCATAACCCATTGCAGGAAGCAATGTTCCAATGTTTGGGTAATTTTTAAATGTAGTAGTTATTTCACCAACAGTGTATGGTCTTGGATCTACTAATTCAGCAGCACCATATTTCATAGCAGCAACCGTACCAGCGCCAATCTTCATTTCACCGTGAGTTAAAGTTGGTCCATCTTCGATAACCAATACTTTTTTACCTTTAATTGACTGAGGCTTATCAACAGTTAAAATAGAAGCAGCATCAACGATTGTTGCTTTTGGATTAATACTTGCAAGGTTTGCTCTAACTTTATTAATATTCTCTAAAGAAGCAGAGTCTATTTTATTGATAACAATAACATCAGCCATGCGAGCCACAACTTCGCCAGGATAGTAGCTTACTTCAGCTCCTGGACGTAATGGGTCAGCAACGCCAACGAATAAATCAGGAACATAGAATGGGAAGTCGTTATTTCCACCATCCCAAAGAACTACATCACAACCATCAGGATCTTTTTCTGCAGCACGAAGAATTTTTTCATAATCAACACCTGCATAAATAACATTACGTTTCGAAACTACATGTGGTTCGTACTCTTCCATTTCTTCGATAGTACAGTTATGTTTTTTCAAATCGGCTACAGTAGCAAAACGTTGGCAAACTTGTTTATTCATATCCTGATCGTAAGGCATTGGGTGACGAACAGCTACAACTCTTAAACCCATTCCGGTTAATACTTCAATAATTCTTCTTGAAGTTTGAGATTTACCGCAACCAGTACGTGTTGCACCAACAGCGATAACAGGTTTTGTTGATTTAATCATAGTGTCTTTTGGACCCATTAAAATAAAATTAGCTCCTGCAGCATTTACAATAGCACTAACTCTCATAACATATTCATATGGTTTGTCGCTATATGCAAAAACACATTCATCAACCTTAAATTTTTTAATTAATTCAGGAAGTTGAGTCTCAGGGTAAATCTGAATACCTTTTGGATAAAGATCTTTACCAGCTAATTCTTTTGGATAAACTCTGGTATCAATACCTGGTATTTGTTCAGCTGTAAAAGCTACAACATTATAATTTGGATTGTTTCTGTAATACGTATTGAAGTTGTGGAAGTCTCTTCCAGCGGCTCCGATAATAATCACGTTTTTCTTAGCCATATTTCCTCCTTTTTAATTATTATATATTTTAGGAGAACAAAGTTAATTTTTAGAGCGAAAAATCAATATCCTTGGATTATAAAGTTTTAGATGAAACATACAGACAATCAGTTAATACCTTTAAAACGCAACAATATTGTGGATTGCAGAAATAATATGTTAAGAAACATAAAAATTGATTCTGATTTCGCAATGTTAAATGAACAATTTCATGAAAACAACCTTTAACTTAGTATAGAATAAATCTGAATAAAACCTAAATCTTTAAAAAAGCTCAATTATAACTTACATGAATTTTTTGGCGCACATATATTTATCGGGGGATGATGATCAAATAAAGTTGGGCAATTTTATGGGTGATTACATAAAGGGAAATGCGTATCAGATATACCCCGATAAAATACAGAAAGGTATTCGACTACACAGGAACATAGATTGGTTTACAGATAAAAACAGAACTGTTATTAAAGCCAAAGAGCTTTTTTATATTCAATATCATAAATATGCGGGAATTGTAACCGACATTCTTTATGATCATTTTTTAGCAAATAACTGGAGTCGTTTTTCTGATATTCCTTTATATGATTATTCGCAAAACTTCTATTCTTTATTACTAAAATACGAATACATGATGCCTACTGATATTCAGGTATTTATTCCTAAGTTAATCGAAAAAAACAGGCTTTATTCTTATCGAACTATTGAAGGTATTCAATCAGTTCTTAGCACCATGGCAACAATAACGTCCTTGCCCGATTATTCTGAATTTGCAATACTTACTTTAAAAGAAAACTACAGTTTATTAGAAGAAAATTTTTTTACTTTCTTTGCTGAAATCATTTATTACGTGAAGAATACGCATGGAATAGAAATAAAAATCAATCAAGCTTAGCTAATCCGATTTCTCATTTTAATGATTTTTTTATATATTGCAGATTCAGTATCTGCAATTTAAAATCCCTCTAGCCATTTTGGCTCATTTTTGCAAATCGATATTTCCAACATAGCTTAATTACAAGCCCGGAATGTACTGACAGAAAGGAATTACTATGAAAAACAAGCAACAGGAAGATAATAACAAATTAAGTATTAGATCAAAAAAAATTGTTCAGCTCATTTTAGAAGAAAATCCAAGATTAAAAGAAACCTTTCTAAACTCATCAAATGAAGATGAGGTAAATAAAGCAATAAAATTATGGGCAGAAGAGGAACTAACTAAAAGACCTGATGCTTACAACTATTTTACTGAAATTGAAAAAGGAAGAAAAGCTTTTGAAAAGTTAACATGGCAAGATGTTGGTACAATAAGAATATTAGATTATGTAAATCATACCAATATGGGTTATGTTGATTTAAATGTTAAAGAGAAAAACAGAAAAAACACTCCTTTTAAAATGCTTTGGCAAGCTGCAAAACACGAAACAGGAGAAGGTCGATATTATTATTTTTTGGACATGCTTGAACTTTTTAGGCAATTTACCGGGAAAAAGGAGTATAAAAAACCAAGCACTCATAAAGTAATGGCTTGGATGGATAAACATCCTTCGGGCCTCGATAAAAATATAATACAACAAAGAACCAAGAACAAAGAGAGGATTATAAATATTATAATTGGAATTATTGATTCAGGGTTAATAAAAAGTAGCACTTATTTCTTTAGTCGAGATATATCACAAAACGAAAAAGAAACATTGGTTAATGAATGGTGGAATCAAAAGAAATTTCAGTTAAAATTTGCAATCAGAGACCCTGATTTACTGAATAAAATGCTTGATGGATCATTGTCAAAAGAAACGATGGATGTATTATATGAAGCAAAAAAGAAAGGAATACCGTTCTTTGTTAACCCTTATTATTTGTCATTATTAAATATCGATAAAAAAACCGACAATTTTGCTGATGCTGCGATACGAGATTATATAATTTATTCAAAAGAATTGGTTAACGAATTTGGACATATTATTGCCTGGGAGAAGGAAGATGTTGTTGAGCCAGGTAAACCCAATGCTGCAGGATGGCTGTTACCAAACAGTAATAATATTCATCGCAGATACCCGGAGGTTGCCATATTTATTCCCGACTCAATGGGGCGTGCTTGTGGAGGATTGTGCTCCTCGTGTCAGCGGATGTATGACTTTCAGAGAGGAAATCTCAACTTTAATCTTGAAAAGCTTAAACCAAACGAAACATGGCCCGAGAAATTAAATAGATTAATTAAGTATTTTGAAAATGATACTCAATTACGAGATATTCTAATTACTGGCGGTGATGCATTAATGAGTTCGGATATAACATTAAAAAAAATACTTGCCTCTGTTTATGAAATGGCTTTTCGCAAAATAGAAAGTAACAAAAATCGCAAAAACGGAGAAAAATATGCAGAAATTGTACGAGTTCGTTTAGGTACAAGATTACCCGTTTATCTACCACAAAGAATTACAGATGAACTAATTGAAATCCTTTTAGAATTCAGAAAAAAGGCCTCGAAGATTGGAATAAAACAATTTGTTATTCAAACGCATTTCGAAACAGCAATGGAAATTACTCCTGAAGTTAAAGCCGCAGTAGAAAAAATTGAAAAAGCAGGATGGACTATTACAAATCAGCTTGTATTTACTGTGGCTGCTTCGCGAAGAGGGCATACAAACAAGTTGAGAAAAGTACTAAATGATATTGGAATTATAACCTATTATACCTTTACAGTAAAAGGATACATGGAAAATTATCATAATTATGCTACAAATGCCAGAGCTGTGCAAGAGCAGCTCGAAGAAAAGAGAATAGGGAAGATCCCCAAAAAATACAAGGAATTAATGAAGTCTTATCCTTTTTTAGCTGATGAGATCGTTAAAAATATTGACTATTTAAGAGATCTTGAAAATCTTCCCTTTTTAGCTACCGATAGAAATGTAATAAATCTACCAGGTGTTGGTAAAAGCCTAACGTTTAGAACTATTGGAATTACTAAAAGGGGTAGAAGAATTCTTAAATTTGAATATGATAATACACGTAAGCACAGCCCATCAATTAATAAATCGCAAAAGGTGGTTATTGTTGCTTCTAAACCAATAGGAGAATATCTGCGCCAACTCGAAAAAATGGATGAAAACATTGCAGATTATGATACTATCTGGGGTTTTTCAATTGGCGAAACCGAGAGTAGATTTCCTATTTTCGATTACCCCAAATACGATTTTGAAATTACCAGTAAATTTACAAACTGTCATTCAGAAAGCTAACGTAAAAGCTCAAATCTGCTTGCATCGAGGCGCAAAAGAATAAATAAAAGTATTGTAAACGACCATAAAGACGATCCTCCATAACTAAAAAAAGGTAATGGAATACCAATTACGGGCATCAACCCTATTGTCATCCCAATATTTATGGTAATATGAAAAAACAGAATTGATAACACTCCATAGGCATAAATCCTGCTAAAGGCAGATTTTTGGCGTTCAGCAATTACTATTAGCCTAAATAATAATCCTATAAATAATACAATAACTA
The DNA here is from genome assembly GCA_050179935.1 of Bacteroidales bacterium. GTDB lineage: Bacteria > Bacteroidota > Bacteroidia > Bacteroidales > UBA12077 > UBA12077. The sequence continues at coordinate 92,906 of JBFXEQ010000001.1, forward strand.
TAAATGTACCAACAAAACCCCACTCCTCGCCTATTGTACAGAAAATAAAATCAGTGCTTTGCTCCGGCACAAAATCAAACTTGGTTTGTGTGCCACTTAAAAAACCTTTACCCCAAAATCCTCCAGAACCAATTGCTATTTTCGATTGATTAACATTATAGCCTATTCCAAGTGGATCTGATTCGATCCCTAGTAATGCATTTATTCTTTTTTGCTGATGAGGCTCAAGTATGTTATGGAAAAAGTAATCGACAGAGAAAGTAAATAAAATTGAGCCAAGCAAAAAGAGCAATAATACAAATACACGTTTTATTTTATTCTTAAAGGCCAGATACAAATAAACTAATGAAGAAAAGCCTACTGCAATTAATTCGATGAGATAATAAGGATAATTTAATTTAAAAAGATAATTAATACCTAATAGTATTGATGAAAAGAATAAAAAAATGGCAAGTGCTATTATAAATAATTTATTTCTTTTATTTATAATCCAAAAGATGATAAGTGTAACCATCATTGAGATAAAGATAATTATCAGCTTATCAATAATAAGAGCTAAAACAAAAAGTACAATAATAAAAAATACAAGTAATAAAATACTTTCCGAAAGTCCTTCGCGATATAAAACAAAAATAAATGCAGCATAAACTAGTGCCGATCCTGTATCATTCTGAAGTAATATTAATAATGCCGGAATAGCAATAAGTAATGCTAACTTCCAGTATGCTTTAAATGTATTGATTTGAACATTGAAAGAACTTAAATAGCGCGCAATAACAATAGCAGTAGCAATTTTTGCAAATTCAGATGGTTGTAGGCGCAATCCACCAAGTTCAAACCATGACCGTGCTCCATTAACCTCTTTACCAAAGAAAAGTACAGCGATTAATAAAAGGATAAAAAATCCATAAATAAAATAAGCAAAGAAGGAATAAAAATGTACATCAATTGTAAAAATGATAATAATAATAGTAACTGCCGCTAATATCCAAATCAACTGTTTTCCGTATCGTTGTGAAAAGTCAAATATACTCTGATGATCTTCGTTATAAACAGCTGCATAAATATTTATCCAACCAATTAAAACTAATAGAAAATAGAGCCCCACGGTTGTCCAGTCGAGATCATTCCAAATACTTACCTTACTTCTCATTTTTAATAGTTATATGAGCATTAAGAATATAATTTTCATAGTATAGATCAGAGATTGAATCGTTTAAATATTTTTCCATCATTAACTTTGCTAATGGTGCTGCCCAAGTACCACCAAAACCGCCATTTTCGATATACACAGCTATGGCGATCTTTGGATTGTCTTTTGGAGCAAAGGCAATAAAAATTGAATGATCCTCCCCGTGCGGATTTTGAGCAGTTCCAGTTTTACCACATACTATTGTACCCGGAATTTTTGCTCTCCATGCAGTACTTCCTGATGAAAAATCTCCATTAACAGCCAATTCCATTCCCCTTATTACAGGTTCGTAATAAGTTGAATCGATGGTAGTGAATTGCTTTTCTAAAAACCGGTGGTCAAGAGTAAAATCGCCCTCGATCTCTTTAACAGCATGGGGTATAAAATAATAGCCACGATTTGCAATAGCAGCTGTCATATTTGCCATTTGCAATGGTGTTGTACCTAATTCGCCCTGACCAATCGCTAATGAAATAACATTTAGTGATTTCCAATTCGCTGTTTTATGCATTTTATCGTAAAATTCTTTGGGAGGAATGAACCCTGCGAGCTCATTACCCAAATCGCTATTGAGTACTTTTCCAAATCCGAATGACATTACATGCCTTCGCCAGTTCTCATAGGCGTTACCCACTGTAACAAACTTTGAATCATCAAGAATGCTGCGGAATACAATACAATAATAAGTATTACAGGAGTTTTGAATCGATTCAATCAGATTTAAAGGTGAATTATGGCTGTGACAAGCAACCCTAAGTCGGCCAGCCACATATCCTCCATGACAACTATGATTAGTATAAGGAAAAATTATTTTTTCTTGTTGTCCTATTAATGCGTTTATTACTTTAAAAGTTGATCCCGGTGGATACTGCGCCATAATTGCTCTGTTAAATAATGGCATAAGAGAGTCGGTCATTAAAACGGAATAGTTTTTTGTTCGCACTCTTCCCACCAATAATGAGGGATCATACCCTGGGGTTGAAACTAATGCTAAAATCTCTCCTGTGGCAGGTTCTAAAGCTACAACACTACCTGTAAGGTTACTCATTAATTTTTCTCCGTAGGCTTGCAATTCATAATCTATGGTAGAGATAACATTTGATCCAACTTCGGCTTTCACATCAAACTGGCCTTCGTTATATGATCCTTTGGTACGATTATGAACATCAACCATAAATATACTAACCCCTTTTTTACCCTTAAGTTGTTTTTCGTAGGTTTGCTCAATACCACTAATACCAATATAATCGCCAAGTTTGTAATAACTATCTGATTCTATTATTTTATCATTTACTTCGCCAACATAACCTAGAATATGAGCTGCATTAGGTGTGGCGTATTTTCTTACCGTTCGGGGTTGTACAAAAAAACCTGGAAATTTATATAGTTTTTCCTGCAATTGGGCATAGGTAATTGACGAAACTTGTTTTAAAAAGATTGATGGTTTATAAAGAGAATATTGCTTGGCTTTAGAAATATTTTCATCAATATATGCTTTGTCTATTTCAAGAATAGAGCAAAACTCGGTTGTATCAAATGGAGTAACCTGCTTTGGATTAACCATTATATCATAAGCAGCTTCGTTATATACAAGCAGTTTCCCGTTTCTGTCAAATATCAATCCTCGGGCTGGAAATTGGGTTTCGTACCGTAAAACATTATTACTAGCGGTTAACTTATAAGTACTATCAACAACCTGAATAATAAATAGGCGAATAATAAAAACAACCCCTATAAGGCCAATAATCAAACGTATAATATTCTTTCTTCCTGCAAATGAATCCACGGGTTTCTATAAATTATTATCGACTTACCTTCTTATATCTCGACGATAAAAATACTGACTTATGAAAATAATAAGTAAGCTAATTAGGGAACTTAAAATAACTCTTAAAAGAGTGCTGAAAAACCCTGAAAACCTAAAAACCTCAATATAAAAAAGGAATAAATGATGCGCAAAAACCAAAATTGCTGAGTACTTAATAAACCAATTGACCCCATAAAAACTAACAGTGGGATATGTTTCAGTGTCATATCCATCGCGCGGAGAAATAATTTTTAAAACAATTGGGCGCAAAAACGCTATAAATACAGTTGCTGAGCTATGCATTCCTATGGTGTTGGAAAATAAGTCGATTGAAAGTCCTAATAAAAAACCAAGAACTAGTAAAAGCCATTTTGGTGTTTCAAAAGGTAAAATAAGTATAAATAATATATACACATAAGGATTTACATATCCTCCTAATTGAATATTATTAAGAATGAGTACTTGCAAGAAAACAAGTATTATAAAGTTAATTATTAATCGAGGAATCTGCTTTATCATTTTGATTCATCTAAAGTTTCTTCTAACAACAACCTCTCATCCCTATGCATATTCTCAACTACATAAACATGATACAATTTTTTAAAATCTGCCGACAACTGAACATCAATTTTATAAAAGCTTCCGGATTTTTCTTCGAAACGACTAATAGTTCCAATAATTACTCCCTCGGGATAAATAGATGAGAATCCGCTTGATACAATTGTATCTCCAATCTGAATATCGGCATGCAAAGGTATTTCATTTAAAACAACTGTACGGTAGTTTAATCCATCCCATGATAACGATCCATAATACTGATTTTTTCTGATTTTAGCACTTATCTTATAATCCAAATTAAGCATTGAGATTACTGATGAGTAGTTTTTTGAAACACCTTTAACGATGCCTACTACCCCGTCTTGCGAAATCACAGCCATTTCGGGTTTTATACCTTGTTCATACCCTTTATTTAGGGTAAGGTAGTTATGCCTGCTGTTAACTGAATTATTAATAATTTGTGCAGGGATATACTTATATTGCTGATTACGAATAGTATCAAACACCAGCTTAACATCAGGACTTACAATTTTATGCTTTGATTCCAAAATACTTAATAAATAAGTATTTTCTTCGGCTAGTTTTCTATTTTGTTCAGCAAGCGAAAAATATTGTTTCATATTTGCGGTACGTGCATAAAACCGGCCAGAAATTTGTCGTGTAAAATTTACTACAGAGGCTTGCTGAAAACTATTGTTTTTCACCAACAGTATCAGTGAAAAAACTTCAATAAGGACAAATAAAACAACAACATGTATCCGTAAAAGAAAATCCAGCAAGCTCCTCATAGCAACAAGATTATCAAATATTTAAATTATCGCATAAGGAATGTAAACTTATCGACATTCTTTAAAGCAATTCCTGTACCGCGAGCTACAGCATGTAACGGATCTTCAGATACTTTAAACTGAATCCCTATTTTATCTGTTAATCGTTTATCGAGACCTCTCATTAAAGCTCCGCCTCCGGCAAGGAAAATTCCATTATTTACTATATCGGCATAAAGTTCGGGTGGTGTTTGCTCCAAAACACCAAGAATGGCTGTTTCAACTTTAGAAATTGATTTATCCAAGCAATGAGCTATTTCCTGGTATGAAACAGGAATTTCGACTGGCATAGCTGTCATAATATTTGGACCACGAACAATATAATCTTCTGGTGGAGAATCGAGCTCTGGCAAACAAGATCCTACATTGATCTTTATCTCCTCGGCAGTACGTTCGCCTACTTTAATATTGTGCTGATGTCGCATATAAGCCTGTATATCGGCTGTAAAAGCATCTCCTGCAATACGTATTGATTTATTACAAACAATACCGCCAAGTGCGATTACGGCAACCTCGGTAGTACCTCCACCAATATCAACAACCATATGACCTTGTGGCTCCTCAACATCAATACCCATACCTATAGCAGCCGCCATAGGTTCGTATATCATATATACATCACGTCCTCCAGCATGCTCAGACGAATCACGAACAGCTCTCATTTCCACTTCGGTACTTCCTGATGGAATACAAACTACCATTCTTAACGATGGCGCAAACAGCTGTGGTTTATTATTAATCATCTTAATCATTCCGCGAATCATTAATTCGCAGGCGTTAAAATCGGCAATAACGCCATCGCGCAATGGTCTGATTGTGCGTATGTTGACATGCGTTTTACCATGCATTTGTCGAGCTTTATTACCTATTGCAACCAGTTTGTTGGTTGTATGCTCAACAGCAACGATTGATGGTTCATCAACTACGATCTTATCATTATAAATGATGATTGTATTTGCGGTACCCAAATCAATGGCGAGCTCTTGTGTAAAAAATGAAAACAATCCCATGTATTTTTAGTTTTTAAATTTTAATGTTTAAAATGACGTATGCCTGTAAAAACCATTGACATATTATGATTATTACAAAAATCTATTGAATTCTGATCTTTTATAGACCCTCCGGGCTGAATTACAGATATAATTCCAGCATTAAATGCAATTTCAACCGAATCTGCAAAAGGGAAAAAAGCATCAGAAGCCATAACAGCTCCATTTAAATCAAACTCAAAATTAGTAGCCTTACTAATTGCTTGCTTTAATGCATCTACTCTCGAGGTTTGTCCAATACCACTTGCATAAAGCTGCTTATTTTTAGCTAAAACAATGGTGTTTGACTTTGAATGTTTAACTATTTTATTAGCAAAAAGTAAATCATCGATTTCGGAAGGTAATGGAGCTATGCTTGTAACCACGCTTAGATCTTTAGCTGATTCTGTCTTTAAATCTCTTTCCTGCAATAGCACACCATTGAGCAAGGACTTAAATTGCATGCCAGGAAATACAGATCGTTTTTGAATTAATATTATTCTGTTTTTTTTCTCTTTTAATATTTCAAGAGCTTCCTTTTGATATGAGGGGGCAATTACTACCTCGAAAAAGATCTTGCTTATTTCTATTGCTGTTTCTTTGTCTATTTCTTTGTTTGTAATTAGAATACCTCCAAATGCCGAAACCGGATCTCCAGCCAATGCTGCATTCCATGATTCGACAAGCGATTCTCTTGATGCTATACCACAAGCGTTATTATGTTTTAAAATGGCAAAAGTTGTTTCATTGAATTCAGAAATAAGCTGGACGGCTGCTTCTATATCTAAAAGATTATTATAGGATATTTGTTTGCCATGTAATTGATCAAAAATAGAATTCAGGTTACCAAAGAAATACCCTTTCTGATGAGGATTTTCGCCATATCTTAACTTTTCGCCGTTTTGAACGCTTTGTTTAAAAACGGGTTGGGCAAAATCTTTGTTAAAATAATTAAAAATCGCTGTATCATAGTGTGATGAAACGTTAAACGCATCCAGAGCAAACAATCTTCTGTCTTCTAGGGTGGATTCTCCGTTTTGTTTATCTAACAAATCGATTAATTTTTGATACTGCGATTTTGAAGGAACGATAACGGTATGAGCGAAGTTTTTTGCAGCAGCACGAATAAGTGAAATGCCTCCGATATCGATCTTTTCGATTATTTCTTGTTCCAACGCACCTGATTCAACAGTTGATTCGAATGGATATAAATCTACAATTACCAGATCTATCTCAGGAATTTCAAATTGTTTCATCTCCGACAAGTCAGATGGATTTTCTCTTCGCGCAAGTATTCCGCCAAATATTTTTGGGTGCAGTGTTTTAACACGTCCACCTAAAATCGATGGATACTTTGTAACATCCTCAACAGATGTAACCGAAATACCTAACTTCTCAATAAAATCTTTTGTTCCCCCTGTAGAATATATCTTTACACCTAAATTATTCAGCTTTTCAATTATTGGTTGTAAATTATTTTTATCGTAAACAGAAATTAAGGCTGATTTTATCTGTTTAGTGGTATTCATCTACTTTTTATTTTAAGTATTATATTTATTCTTTTCTAAATCTTTTAGAATCACTAAAAACCTAAAGAGCAATTATTTTTATTACTAATAATTAACTATTTAAATAATTGCTCGAAAATATAAATAATACAGCAAAAAAAAAACTTAGGATGTGTATATTTGTTCAAAATAATATTAACTGATATCATGTTAATTCTTAATTTAATAAAAGAGAGTTTCATTTTTGCATTTAATGCATTAAAAATAAATCGATTACGTACATTACTAACCTTGCTAGGAATTACAATTGGTATTTTTGCGATTATCTCAGTTTTTACAGTACTAGATGCACTAGAAAACACCATAAGAAATAGTTTTTCATCCTTGGGCGACGATGTGGTTTATATTCAAAAATGGCCTTGGACACCACCTCCAGGTGAAGAATATGCCTGGTGGGAATATTTAAAAAGACCTCTTCCAAGCATAAAAGAATACGAACAGATTAAAAAATTCTCCGAAAAAACCTTAGCAGCAAATTTTGCAGTTTCGACTCTCCGAAATATTAAATATAAAAACAAAACAGTTGAAAATGTAATTATCTGGGCCAACTCACACGAATTTGAAAGCATTAGATCTTTTGAACTGGAGTCGGGACGGTACTTTACACCTTTTGAGTCGAATGCAGGAAAAAACATCTGCTTAATAGGATCTGAGGTTGCCAAAAAACTTTTTGATGAAATTGATCCAATAGGTAAGGAAATAAAAATACAAGGTAGAAAAATAACTATTGTGGGATTAGTACAAAAAGAGGGAAAAGACATTCTGGGTAGTGGCGGATCACTCGACGAAATGGTGATTTTGCCGGTTAATTACGCCAAAAACCTTCTCGATGTTAAAAGCGATAATGTTAATCCAATGATAATGGTTAAAGGAAAACCTGGCGTTAAAATTAATGAGCTTAAAGATGAAATCAGAAACATTATTCGGTCGGCAAGAACCTTAAGTCCGAAGCAAAAAGATAATTTTGCTTTAAATCAATCCAGCTTGCTTACCTCAACACTCGACCAGATTTTTGCTGCCATTAATTTTGCAGGATGGCTTATTGGTGGATTCTCGATACTTGTTGGTGGCTTTGGAATAGCAAATATCATGTTCGTTTCGGTTAAAGAACGAACAAACATAATTGGCATACAAAAAGCTTTGGGTGCAAAACGATTCTTTATTTTATTTCAGTTTCTTTTTGAGTCTGTTCTGTTATCTCTCGTTGGCGGAGCAATTGGGTTAATACTAATTTTCCTTGGTAGCCTTTATGCCAATACACAAATGGAATTTGAAATTGTGTTGACGTTCAAAAATATTGTTCTTGGATTAGGAATATCAGCCATTATTGGTATTATATCAGGATTTGCACCTGCACAAAAGGCTGCAAAACTAAACCCTGTCGAAGCAATTAATACCACTTTTTAGAACGCATGTTAAAATCATGTTAAAATAAGTGCAGCGAGAAATATATAAAACTTGATTTGTATATTTGCATCAAATTTTTTAATTATTAACCTCTTTAAAATCATAAACCTATGTTAAAAAAGATAATTGGTGTTGTTTCAATTTTAGCAATTTTATATTCTTGCGGATCAAAACAGAAAGAAACTGGATGTACATCAGAAAAGATTAGTGTTCAGGAGTTAATGGATAGCATTGACAATTACATTGACAAAAATGTTTTAGTATATGGAACAGTAAGTCATGTTTGTTCGCATGGTGGTAAAAGGATGTTTCTTATCGCAGAAAATCCAGATGTAGCAATTAAAGTTACACCAAATGATGAAATTGGAGTATTTAGCAAAGAGCTTGAAGGTAGCACCGTTCATGTTTTTGGAAAAGCAAAGGAACTGCGCATTGATGATGCTTATATTACCGATATGGAGAAGGAAATGTTGGAAGGAGTTGAGAATGAAGCATCTCATACCCATGATGGAAACCACGACGGCGAGCATAAAACAGAACTTGACAGTACCCAGATTGAGAAACTAGCTCAGATGCGTCAAGAGGTTGTTGAATCGGGTAAAGGATATATTTCGCAATACTGGATTGAAGCAACTAAAGTAGAGACAGCAGATTGTGCGGCCAAATCAGATGCTGAACACAAATGCACCGAACATAAAGCAGACACAACTATTGAATCTGAAAAATAAATAAAATTATTCATTATCTGTCCGAAAAACCATTTGTTTTTCGGACTTTTTTATTCTTGCAATATGAAATTACGAAAGTTAAACAGAGACCTACACCGTGATTTAGGATATCTTTTTTTTGCAATGGCTGTAATATATGGATTATCAGGGATTGCATTAAATCATATCGATGACTGGAATCCAAACTACCTTATCAGTACCAAAGAGATTAGTGCAGAAAAATCGACTATAAACCTTAACAATATATCGCGTGAGGATGCCCAGCTTTTATTAAAAGAAATTGCACCCGGTGAAAAATATAAAAATCACTATTTTCCGGGCGAAGGAACTCTCAAGATTTTCATAAAAGATGGCAATATTGAACTTGATACACAAACAAAGAAAGGGGTATTGGAAACCTCAAAACGAAGACCTCTCTTTCATCAGGTAAATTACTTGCATTATAATCCACGTAAATGGTGGACAATTTATTCGGATATTTTTGCTGGATCTTTAATTCTATTAGCTGTAACCGGATTATTTGTACTTAAGGGAAAAACAGGAATTACAGGGCGTGGAGCATGGCTAACCTCAGCAGGAATAATAATACCAATTGTTTTTTTATTGCTTTATTACTGGAATGTAATTTAAATAAAAATAGAAAAGAATACCCTTCCGATCATCAGGTAAAGAAACAAACCCATAATATCGTTTACTGTTGTAATAAATGGGCCCGTAGCTAAGGCTGGATCAATTTTAAACCGGTTTAATAGCATGGGCACAAATGTTCCGAAAAGTGATGCAAAAATAATTACAGCAAACAAAGCACTGCTTACAGTAATCGTAAGAGCAAAGCTATCGCTGAAAATTGAGTTGTATCCAAAAATTACTAATGAAAGTATAATTCCATTTATGCTGGCAACTAAGAGTTCTTTCGACAGCTTTTTACCTATACTTTCAAAACCCAGAGAATTTGAAGCAAGGGCCTGAACAATTATTGATGAAGACTGAACACCCACATTACCTCCCATAGCAGCAATTAGCGGAATAAAAAAAGCCATCTGAGGATAAAGTCCAAGGTCATTTTCATAATTACCGATTACTAAAGCTCCAATAATACCACCAAACAAACCAATAAAAAGCCAGGGAATCCTTGCTCGGGTTAGCAACCAAGCGTTATCAGTATGTTCCACATCTTCGGTAATACCAGAAGCCAACTGATAATCACGTTCGGCTTCTTCGCGCATAACATCTACAACGTCATCAATGGTAATTCTACCTACAAGTCTTCCAATGGCATCAACAACTGGCAATGCAACCAAATCGTATTTTTCCATAATATTGGCAACTTCTTCCGATTTTGTATCAGCCTTTACTGAAATAATATCCTTATTTAAAATGCTTTTTATGCTTGCATTTGTTGATGCTAAAAGCATCCTTTTTAATGAAAGAGTTCCTTTTAAAACATTATTATCATCAACCACATATACATAATAAACTTCATCTACCTCAGCTGCTTGTCGGCGCATTTCTTTAAGACAAGTGGGCATAGTCCAGTTTTCGTTAACCGTAATAAGTTCCTTGGCCATTAAACCACCGGCAGTATCCTCATCATAATTTAAAAGATCAACAATATCGCCAGCTTGCTCAAGATCCTGAATATAAGAAATAACCTCTTCTTGCTTTTCTTCTGATAAATCGCCAATAATATCGGCAGCATCATCAGAATCTAAATTATCAATTAACTGTTTTGCTATTTCTTCACTGGGAAGAGCATCAAGAAATCGTTCACGATCGTCATCTTCGAGTTCAATAAAAACATCGGCTGCTTTTTCATCATCAAGCAAATCGTGCAAGAATTTCGTTTCTTCAATCTCAAGCTCATCATAAATTTCAGCAATGTCGGCAGGGTGCAAATCTTTAACCATATCGAAAGCAGCAACTTCTTCTTTTTTGTCGATGTGGATACGGAGTTTCTCCAGAAATTCACGAGTTAATTCAAATTGCATTGCCATATTTTCGGATTTGAAAATTAATTTTTCTGATCAATTAAATTAGTAAGATAAATAAACTCATCAACACTTAGTTGCTCGGGTCGCATATTAAAAATATCATGATCAGTTTGTAAATTTACTAAAATACTTTTTAACGAGTTACGTAGTGTTTTTCTTCGTTGATTAAATCCAAGTTTAACTATTTTAAAAAATAATTCTTCGTTACAACCAAGCTCCTGTCTCGTGTTTCGGGTTAGATGAATGACTGCTGAATTTACTTTTGGCGGAGGATTAAACACATTAGGACCAACAGTAAAAAGGTATTCTATATCATAAAAAGCCTGTAAAAAAACGCTTAAAATACCATAGGTTTTGTTGCCATGCGAAGCACTAATTCGCTCAGCTACTTCTTTTTGTATCATACAAACCACATCAAGAACCAACTCGCGGTTTTCGAGTACTTTAAAAAAAATCTGACTCGAAATATTGTACGGAAAATTACCAATAATGGTAAATGGTTCGGTAAAATAATCGCGAATATTGATCTTGAGAAAATCTGCCAGCATTAGTCTATTTTCGAGTTGAGGGAAATTGTTTTTAAGAAATTCAAAAGCCTCTGTATCAACTTCTATGGCATGTGTATGGTAATTAGGATTGTCGAGTAAAATTGATGTAAGTACTCCAGTGCCAGGACCAATTTCTAAAATCGTTTTTTGGGAACAACGATCAAGTGCTGCTACAATTTTACGTGCAATATTCTGATCTTTTAAAAAATGTTGTCCTAAACTCTTTTTCGGCCTAACATAACTCATAGAATAAATTAACTTTTAACTTTAAACTTATAACTTTTAACTTTCCCCGGTAAAGATCGAAAAACTTAAGTCAAATTCAAATAAATAGTATCTTTGAAATTCACATTTGGTAAATAATTTATGAATTCCCGAATTCTGCGATTTGTTTATATAGCTATAGTTTTAGTTCTTACTTATGGTTTTATAACGTATAAAATAATTCGTTTCGAAGAACTTACATCATTTGATTACAGTATCCTTTTAAACAGGCCATCTTCCCTATTACTGATATTTCTTATACTTTTATTAATGATTATAAACTGGTCTATTGAAACCCTTAAATGGCAAAAATTGATTTTATCCTTACAAAACATTGCATTTATAAACTCATTTAAAGCAGTAATAGCAGGTGTTTCTATTGGTTTGTTTACACCAAATCGTGTTGGAGAAATTGGAGGAAGAATACTTTTTCTTGAAAAAGGAAATCGAACAGCAGGTGCCTTTGCATCAGCAATAGGGAGCTTTGCTCAATTCGTCGCTACCATTTTAATGGGCATTATCGGATTTGTATTGTTTTTACTACTATTTCCCGAAAAAACTCATATTAATCCTATATTAAATAAATCTCTGGCAATCATTTTTACATTTTTTTTGTTCATTTTGACTTGGGGTTACTACCATATAAAAAGGATCGTTCCGCGGTTATTAACGTTTTCATTTTTTAAAAAGAGAGAAGCTCCATTTCGGGCTATATCACACTTGCCAAGTAAAACATCAACAACGGTTTTAGCACTTAGCATCCTTCGATACCTTGTTTTTTCAATTCAGTTTTTTCTGTTACTCAGGTTATTTAATGTACACATAAGTTTAATCGAAGGAGCAGTTTCGATATCAATGACCTATTTGTTTATGACCATTATTCCTACAACTACTTTACTCGAGCTTGGTTTAAGAGGTTCACTGGCAATTATTTTTATCGGATTGTTTTCGGAGAATATAGTTGGGATAGTAATGGCATCGATATTTTTATGGATAATTAATATTGCCATTCCGGCAGTAATTGGAACTTTTTATTTAATTAAACCCAAATCACTAAACCTTTCTTAGTAAACCTTTGTTTTTATTGTGAATACAAATTATGCATAATGGGAAAAAATCAAAACCTCCGCATAGCATTTGTTTTAAGCCTGATAACGATCATTTACAATATTGCTGAAGGTATTATATCGTTGTATTTTGGCATTGATGACGAAACGCTTTCTTTGCTAGGATTTGGAACCGATAGTTTTGTGGAGGTTATTTCAGGTATTGGCATTGCCCACATGGTGCTGCGTATGCGTTATTCAAAAGTAAACCAACGTGATAAATTCGAGCGACAAGCATTGCGAATTACCGGATTTAGTTTTTATTTCTTAACCCTCGGAATTATTGTTGGTGCAATACTGTCATTTATCGAAGGATCGAAACCAGAAACAACCTGGCCAGGGATAGTAATTGCGGGAATTTCCATTTTAACCATGTACTTTTTAATGCAATACAAATTAAAAATTGGCAAAGCACTCGAATCGGATGCCATTATTGCTGATGCAAACTGCACCAAATCGTGTTTATATCTTTCTATTGTTTTGCTCGTAAGTAGTGTTGCCTATGAAATTTTCCAGATTGGCTATATTGATATAATAGGATCGTTGGGTATTGCATGGTTTTCATTTAGCGAAGGCCGCGAATCGTTCGAAAAAGCAAAAAGTAATAAAATGACCTGTGGATGTGGTGGAGAATGTCATAACTAAAACATCTGTTTTTTCTATTTAACTTTTTTCGGTTCAAAATAATTGACCCTTAATTAATTACATTTCATTGTGTTATATAACATATTATGGGGGGTAAAATTATTCACAATAACTATCTTCGGGTTTGAAATTTACCCTGTGTTGCAACACAAAATTAGTTATTAACTTTATTAACCTTAAAAGAATGAAAAAACAACTGAAGACCATTGGTCTTTTGTTATTCCTTTTTTCGTGTACCAATGATGATTTAATAGAAAACAACAAGGTAAACGATGATTGCATTTCGGGAAACCAATTAATTTTCGAAGCCCAAAGCTTTTTCGAAAATGAGGTATTACCCTCTGTTGATACACTTGAATTAAAGGGAAATAACAAAGACGAACCAAGAAAAAAAATTAAAAAAACACCGCTATGGGATAAAGCATTTATCCGCGACCTCTCTTTTGGTACGGGAGTTGTTGTACCATTAATCTACGAAAAAGAATTGTATGTACCTAGAGGAATATCATCTATTTCATTAAGTAATTTATCATATATATTATTTTATATAGATGGAGAAAGTCAAATGCATGCTGAATTAGTAACAACATTGCCTGATGAAAATTTTATGTATAGTATAGACGACAGTCAGCCCTTTTCAGGTTTAGTAATTATTGAAGATTGGTTTGGCAATTTTATAAAAGGATTTTTACACAAGGACGGTCAAATCACTGAAATTGAATTGCATAACTACAATAAGGAAATACAAAACTGTACAACAACTGATTATTATGACTGTATTTCAGATAATGGTGGATTAACATGGGATTGTGATCTTTATGACTCCCAGACAATATGTCACAGCCCCATTGCTGGAGGGGGATATGAAGTAGATTATCCGTCGTCTAGTACATCTTCAAAAAGAAATCTTACACCTGTTGAAAAAGCAGATTTACTGAATGAAAAGAAAGATTTATTAATTAATTGGTGTCCTAGCCAAATGGTTATTAATGCAGTTTGGAGTAGTTTAAATTTTAAAATTGACCCTACATTAAGTACACCAGCAGGATATTTGCCAGGTTCAAATACAATTGTTTTTAGAGATGCATCATCAATTACATCTGTAAATTTAATTGAAGAAGCATTTCATGCATTTCAAAACTCTTATTATCCTGGAGGAATTAGCGAATATTATAAAAACCCAGGTGAAACCAATATAGAATTTGAAGCTAAAATTTTCAAAGACGTTTATCAAATATATACTAATGGGGGTATCGTATGGAGTGGTTCAATAAATTTCCCCTTGAATGAAAGACGGCAATATGAAGCATTAGTATGGAGTATTTATGACAATGGATTTACACAATCAGTATTAAGCCAATATTCAACTGTCCTAAACTATTTCCTTAAGTACTCCGCCTATAGATCTGGAATTATAGATATATTTAATACTCCTAAAGCATTTATGAACTCAAAAACTAATTGTAATTAATACTAGATATATGAAGAAAATTTTTAAATCTGTTATAGTAATAATATTATTATTTAGTACAAATAACCTCTTCTCTCAGAACAAATGGGATCTATCAGAGATTAAAACAAAAAATAATACATACAAATCCTATGTTGCGAATAACGCTATATATATTAATAATTTAAAATTTGACTCTGACCAGAAGGACCGTAAACAATATGATATTGAAAATAATGAATATTCTTATATTAAGTTATATTCACATGATGATTTTCTAAAGGGATTTAAAGAAACCTTTACAACCGAAAGAATTTCTTATTTAGCTTCAAAAGGAGAAAGAATTATTGTTTTTTTCGACATTAATGAAAATGCAGAAGTTATTTCAATTGGATTTTCATTAGATAAAGAAACTAATTTGTCAATTGAAGAATTAGAAAATTTAGAAACTCAAATTCTCAGAAATGTGAAATTTTGTGTCGTTGGTAAAAAGATAACTAATCCTATATTTTATTCGTGGAGCATACGTATTTTTTTCAAAGAAATAGAAAAAGGAGAAATTGAATTTGCACGTAAATCAGAAAACTTTAAAGGACTTTAGAATTTCAAATAATTATTAAAGCTGCCAAATTTGGCAGCTTTTTTATTTCTTTTCATTGAGTTTATTACAAACCGAATGCAACAAATGAATATCAGTTTCGCCCAATATACTTAACCGTTCCATTATGCGGTTATAAATAGCTGAATCAGATTTAAACCCTATTTCTGTTAGAATAGTTTCGACTTTACTTTTTAGCGTATTAAACTCATTTTCGCTTGGTTGTTTTTTACCAACCTCTTTATCAAACTCAAGCATCGACAAGGTGTATGCATAAATCATTACCGATTGCGCCAGATTAAGCGATGGATATTTGGTTTTCATAGGTACATTAGTAACTGTATGGCACAACGAGATTTCATCGTTAGTAAGCCCGCTTTCTTCGCGACCAAAAACGATGGCTATGCTTTTAACTGAGGTTGATTTTGCCATTATAAGTTCATTTAGTTTATTTGCCAGATAATAATCCTGATTTACCTTTTCTTTTTTTGGCGGTTGTACCAATAATCCAATCCATGTCTTTTACTGCTTCTTTCAATGATGGAAAAACGTGTGCATTTTCGAGAATATCATTCGAGGCATGCGCAAGCCATCTGGCTTCATCTGCCAAATGATTGGCAGGCTTTACTAGCCGAAGCGAAGAAAACCCCATCGTTTTCAATGCTCTTGCTGCTGCTCCAATATTCTCGGAAACAGCTGGCTCAACCAATATAAAATGAATATCAATCACTTTTTATTTTGATTTTTACTACTCATTTTACGCGAAAACTCCTTCCAGAAATCTAAGTGAAAATCGTAACTGCCATTATTTTTTAAAATATCATGTCCTGCCACTAGCGAATCAGAAGGAGCTACTTTGTATTTCATAGCCGGATTATGCATGTAAATTCGCTCAGGATGAAACTGTACACCCAATACATTCTCAAATTTTTTGTGACTAATAGCTTCGATAATTTTTTCATCCACTGAGGTGGCAATAACTTTTAGATCTTTGCCCAGTTTTTCGATTGCCTGATGATGAATGCTGAATACCAATGGATTTTTAGTTAGTTCGTAATCACCGGCTAACTTCTCTTTATTATTTACTTTTATTTCATGAAAACTTCCATCAAACAAATCCTCTTCAATAGATAAGTTGGTATTATAATTCCTGTGTTGATTATTTTTATCAAGTAACAAAACCTTTTCGGCAGAATTTGCTTGATAAATTTCGGTTGGAATATCCTGAATCATAGTTCCACCAGCAGCTACATTCATGGTTTGCATGCCTAAGCAAATACCGTAAACCGTATAAAATGGTTTTTCGTTAAGTAAAGGTTCTAACGCTGAATTCCGATCTCCACCAATAAGATGAAATAAGAACGAAACTTCGAAATAATGTCTAAATGGATCAGCAATCTCTGTCAACAAACTTGTTTCTTCGCCATAAATTGCCGGTGGTAAATCGGGTCCACCCAAAAAAAGAATACCATTACTTTTTTGAAAAAGTTCCTTAAACTTCTCGGAGCAATTATTTTGAGTATAAATATCCATCAACTGAATATCTTCTGTAATCCTCTGCATTTTAAAATACCTGAGATTATTGTTTTCGAGATATTTATAGGATGCAGAATAATCGTAACCCTCCTTTTCGTGATAAACCCCAATAACTATAAGGTTTTCGATATTTACAATATGATTTTCGACCAGGTAGTTAAACATCTTTATGTTATATTCGGTAGGATGAACCAGTATAAGTGTTGGATTTGCAATTGGACTTTGTTTTTGAGAAAATCCTGTAAAAAAAGATAAAACAATTAAAAACGTTAAAAAAAAACTTTTCATCATATTTACTTTTTTTTAATAAGTTAATTAATTTCATGAGCTTTATTGAAAATAATAAACCCCAATTGATCTGGGTGGTCTTGAACAAGTGCATTCATAGGAAAATGAATCAGTTTTACTGCAGATATTACATCTCCAGCTGCAGCCCAGGTAAAAAATATACCGAACATTACATATAAGCCGTTGCCAAAAATTATTCCTGCAACCGCCGGAATAACTCCTAAAACAAAAAGAGGCATTAGAGCACCAGCTAAGTAGATATTAACCTTCAATGGTTTCTTAAAATGAGTATAAGGAGTAATATATTTCCAATTTATTCCAAATTTAATTTGTCGAAAACCCCCTTTTGTAAAAACAGCCCAAGTTAATCCATGCAAAAGTTCATGAAGAATTATCCCAATAATAATATAAAGAAAAATCTTTTTTTGAAAAACAAAAAAACCAGATTTCAAGGTATCAAAATCCCATATCAATAAAAAAGGAACCAGGTAAACAATAAGAACTGGAAACAAAAAAAGAATTGCAAATACATTTACTTTCCACATCGGAACAATATATTCGGTTGAGTTTTCTGAAACCACTTCTCTAAATAACATATTGAATTATTGTTGGTTTTGTTTTAACAATGAATATATAAGGCAATCCTGTGTTTTGTGATTTTTAATTATCGATTTTTTTAATCGTGCTTCGAAAGTAAATCCTACTTTCTCCAATACTCGTTGCGAAGAAATATTCGAATCGAAAACCTGGGCGAAAATTCTGTCCACATCAAAGTTAGTAAAGGTATAATCAACCATTGCTTTAAGGGCTAATGTAACAAACCCTTTATGCCAGTATTTTTCTCCAAGCCAATAACCGATTTCAGCATTTCTTCGATAAACATCTGTTTGAGGTGTGATGCCAATTCCTCCAATTGCACTTTCTTTATAAACAATTGCAAAATTTGTAATAGGTTTATTTCTATTAGCAATTTCTATCCATTGTTCCGCAGCCATAATAGTATATGGATTAGGAAAATCATCACGCAGGTTATCCCAAACGTTTTTGTTATTTGCGTTTTTGGCTAACGATTTTATATCCTGTTCCTGCCAGTTGCGAAGAGAAATTATTCCAAGGTCAATCATTTTTCTTAAAATGATTTTAAATATTTCTAAA
Organism: Bacteroidales bacterium; assembly: GCA_050179935.1. Classification (GTDB taxonomy): domain Bacteria; phylum Bacteroidota; class Bacteroidia; order Bacteroidales; family UBA12077; genus UBA12077. Next base: position 111,602 of record JBFXEQ010000001.1, read on the forward strand.
TCGGTACAAAACTCCTGTTGGTAATTTTCGGCCTGATTTATCGGTTAAGTATAGCGCGCCAATTTCTTTATCTTTTTGTTTACCAAAAATGCTTTCTACCAATGTTTCGGCCATAATTGATGATACACCGGTAGAATATAAATTAAGAATGAAAAAGTTGTTTTGAGGAGCAAGCAATTGTTTGCACTGCTTTAATAATTCATTCAGTTTGTCTTCAAGAATCCATTTTTCACCATTTGGTCCATGTCCATATGAAGGAGGATCGAGAATGATTCCATTATATTGTTTGCCACGCTTAACCTCACGATTTACAAATTTAACTGCATCTTCAATAACCCAACGAATATCAGACAATTTGCTTGCAGCCATGTTTTCGGCCGACCAGTTAATTACCTGTTTAATCGAATCGACATGTAACACATCGGCTCCGGCTGCCTTTGCAACTAACGATGCTCCTCCGGTATATGCAAACAAGTTCAACACTTTTGGCGTTTCCTTAGTTTTTAAACTAGTTAAACTATCATATATATAGTTCCAGTTATCGGCTTGTTCAGGAAAAATACCAACGTGCTTAAATGAAGTTAATCCAAGCCTCATCTTAATAGACATTTCTTTATACTGGTAATCGATGTACCATTGTTCGGCCATTCCGGGTTTTATTACCCATTCACCTTTTTCGCCAGCGAGTCCACCCGATTTTTCTTTTTTAAACTCAGCATTTGCCATTCGGTGCCATTCTTTTTCTGATAATGCTTTATCCCAAATGGCTTGTGGTTCTGGTCTGGAAACAACATACTTACCAAATCGTTCGAGTTTCTCGAAGTTACCTGCATCGATTAACTCATACTCAACCCAGTTTTGTGGTGTAATTAATTTCATCAACTAAAATTTTACTGTAAAAATATAACTTTCATAGCACATTGTTTGCAGTCAAACTCCAATTTATATTTTCTTTTATTATCTACTAGATAAAGTGGTTCTTCGATTTTGCGAGCTGTTTTATCATGTTTCGGACACAATCCCAATTGGTATTTTATGCAGTGCTTCGTAATCATAATTTCCTTACCTGCAAAATCTGATTGAATCTCAAACGCATTTTCGATCATTTTTACACCATGCCGTTTATAAAAATCAATGGATCTCTGATTCAACACATTTCCTTTATAATCAAGAAACTTTTCGGGATATGGATGATTGGTTTTTTCGATTTTCTTTTCAACCCTTCGATAGTTACATAATCGTTCCGCTTCGAGCATCTGAATTGTTTTTCTACGCAAATCATTTAAAACGGAGATTTGAAAAAACAATGGATTATTTAAGTTGACCTCAACATGAGTTATTTTAAATATCGAATCACCTGATTTTTTAAATTGATTCATAATATTACCCAAAGCCTTTTCGACATTCGTCGCCAGCTCTTTTGTATTGGTTTCTTCAAATTCTATTTTATTTTGATCTTCATCCTCTGCGTTAATAATAACGCCTTGTTCTGACTCTCTAATTAAAATCCTTGCATTAATTTTCCGTGCTGTTTTAGAGGTGTTTAATTGCTTATTAAAATTATGATCATAATTTCGGTAGATAATTGTACCGATGGTAAGAAATGAGGTATCATCAACAAAAACTTTATTGTTATCAACTTTATTTACCGTTGTTCCTTGCAAATCTTCATTATTATCGAAAAAACAAATTCCATCAGCATTGTTAAGACTGGTTTCTGAATCAATTATAAAGTAATTACTAGCCACCAATTTAACACGACCAACCATTTTTCCAATTGATTTTTGCGTATTTGGTGAAGCGATGTCTTTATTTCGGCCATTGATAAAGTAGGATGTAAAACCTCGGTTAAATGTTTTATCAGGATCGGGAATAAAATCAAAATCTGTATATCCAGATGAAGATCTTGACAAATCACTCCTCTTTTTTATAACTTCGTCAATCTGTTTTCTAAAATGGGCAGTATTGTTTTTTACGTAGTTTATATCTTTAAGCCTGCCTTCTATTTTAAAAGAACTTATTCCTGCATCAATCATTTCTTCAATATATGCTGAAAGATTAATATCTTTTAACGACAACAAAAATCTATTTTTAATGATCACCTTCCCGTTTTTATCTAATAACGAATAATACGATCTGCATGGTTGCGCGCATGTTCCTCTGTTAGCGCTACCTTTACCAATAGCATGACTAAAAAAACACTGACCGCTGAAACTCACGCATAATGCACCTTGAACAAAAAACTCCAAATTAACATTAGTCTTCGATTTTATTTCACGAATCTGTTCCAGCGATAGCTCTCGAGCTAAAATCACCCGTTGAATACCTGCATCCTCTAGAAACTTTACTTTTTGCCAGGTATAGTTATTGGTTTGTGTACTTGCAAAGAGAGGTATCGGAGGTAAGTCATGCTCCAGAATTCCCATATCCTGAATGATAATTGCATCAGCACCAATCGTGTAAAGATCTCGAATTAATTCTTTCACTTCAGCTATTTCATCATCATGTAAAATAGTGTTTATGGTAATATAAACCTTTGCATAAAAAAGATGTGCAAAATCTATAAGACTTTTTATTGATTCCAAACTGTTGCCTGCAGAAACTCTGGCCCCAAATTTTGGAGCACCGATATAAACAGCATCAGCTCCATAAATTATAGCTGCTTTACCTGATTCTAAATCCTTAGCCGGCGCTAATAACTCTATTCTTTTCATAGATAAAAACTTATTGCAAAGATTGAAATAATTCGATAGGATTGCAAAACAATAATCTATAATGAGATATATTTTGACCGATTGAAGTTAAAAATTAACTTTGTACTAAATCCTTTTATTGATATGATCGAAAAAATTACAAGTGCTCAAAATTCACGCATAAAAAATATTGTTAAACTTCAGCAAAAATCATCAGAGCGAAGATTACAGAATTTAATTGTGATTGAAGGATTAAGAGAGATAACACTTGCCATAAAATCGGGGTTTGATATAAAAAACATTTTTTTTTGTTCTGAGATTATTTCGTTTGAAAAAATTGCAGAGATAGCAAGCCATGAAACCATTGTTTTTGATTTATCAAGAGACGTATATAACAAAATTGCGTACAGAGAATCGACCGAAGGTATTTTAGTGCTTGCAGAACCTCGATATTTAGGACTAAGCGATTTAACTCTAAGGAAAAATCCTATGTTGATTATTCTTGAGTCAGTCGAAAAACCAGGTAATTTGGGTGCAATCTTACGAACTGCTGATGCAGCAAATGTTGATGCCGTGTTAATTTGCGATCCACTCACCGATATTTACAATCCAAATGTTATTCGTTCGAGTGTAGGATGTGTATTTACCAAACAAATTGTAGCTTGCTCAACCGAAGAAGCTTTGGAGTTCTTAAGAAAGAAAAAAATAAAATCTTTTGCAGCAGCATTAACAGCACAAAAGTTCTATCATGTAACCGATTTTACTATTCCTACAGCCATTATTATGGGTACCGAAGCCGATGGACTTACCAAAAAGTGGCTTCAGGGTGCCGATGAGCAAATAAAAATACCTATGAACGGTGAAATAGACTCGTTAAATGTTTCAACATCAACAGCTATATTGGTATTCGAAGCTATGCGGCAGCGAAATTTTTACCAATAAAAATATATGGAATTGTTTAAAATATTAAATTTGTTATTTATATTTGCAGTCCAAAAATGGTGGATGTAGCTCAGTTGGTTAGAGTAGCGGATTGTGGTTCCGTTGGTCGCCGGTTCGAACCCGGTCTTCCACCCCAACAAAAACTCTGGTAACACACCAGAGTTTTTCATTTTAAAAAATCCGTTCTAAAAAAGAATTTAATTGCTTTATTAACAGTACATAACCATAACAATGGTTTTGCTAAAAAAAGTTAAAAGATTTTTTATTGATTTAGGAAAATGTAATTTTGGCATCTGAATAAAAAAAGACGTGTCGATTTTAAAAAAAGATATAAATAGCGTTGCTGGTCTGCAGATTTTTAACATTCTAAGGTTTGTTACCTTTTTAATCATCTCGATTGTATTCACCAAAATTGGATTATCAAAAGAGGAGATTGGGGTTTTTGAGATCTCCATATTTATGGCCAGTGTTGCTAGCTTTTTTTGGGTAACTGGTTTAATTCAGTCATTTCTATCATTATATAAAACTTCAAAAACCTTTGGCGATTGCGAAAAAATTGAAGGGGAAAAATCTCCAGAGATTTTTAATATTTATGTTCTACTCGTATTCTTTAGTATTGTTGTTGCCTTAATAGGATTGGCTATACAAGGAAATTTCTCAGTATTTGGACATAAAGGGAATACTCCATTATTGAATATCACCTTATGGTATTTACTCCTGAGCAGCCCTGCAAACCTGGTAGAATATATTTATATGATCCAGAATAAGTCGGGTAATACTCTGAGCTATGCTTATATAACTTATACATTGCAATTAATAGCGGCCATTTTACCTGTTGTACTAGGATTTGATGTTATCTGGTCACTGCGTGGACTGGTTATTGTGGCAGCTATTCGTAATATTTGGTTGGCGACGCTCATTTACAATTATGCAGAAATAAAACTATCGATACCTTATATTAAAGAGATCCTCGTTTTTTCATTACCACTTATAGTAAGTTCTTTAGTTAGTGGATCATCGCAATATATCGATGGATTAGTAATTTCTACTCATTACGATGCCGACGGATTTGCTATTTTTCGATATGGAGCAAAAGAACTACCCTTTGTTGTTATGCTTGCTGCAGGATTAAGCTCTGCAATGCTTACAGAGTTTAATAATGCTACTCAAATAAAAGAAACATTAGTCCAGCTAAGAAAAAAATCTCTTCGTATTATGCACATGATGTACCCGTTTACTATTGTGATGCTTTTATTTGCGAAGCCAATTTTTAAAACCATCTTTAGCCCTGAGTTTACAAGAAGCTCCGACGTTTTTGTTATATATCTATTAGCTATTGTAAGTCGGCTGCTTTTCCCTCATACCATATTAATTGGATTTAAGAAAGCAAAAACACTTATGATAATATCTTTTATCGAAGTTTTACTTAATATTATTTTGAGTGTCTGGCTCGTTAAGGTTTACGGAGTAGTAGGTGTTGCATTAGCAACTGTTGCTGCTTACTTTTTATCAAAAGTAATTATGATAATTTATAATTACTACAAACTAGGAATTAGACCTGAAGAGTATATTCCAATTAAATGGTATGCTTTTTATTCATTTGTCCTGGGATTAATATTCGTACTGCTCGACAGAAGAATAATCGTAATTTAAAGCAGTGACTTTTTGACATAATGCGAGTCTAAATGCTACATTCTGACACTAAAATTACTTTGGAATAAATATTGTAAAACTTAAAAAATTAAAAATAATTAAACTATGAATTTTACAAGATCATCAAATCCGGTTTTATCAAAAAAAGCTTTTACCGCAAATTCTTATGCTACAGACTATTCAGAAGTAATGACCTTGAATGGAACTCTGAATAAATCATTAATCATGCTGGCCTTGGTTATCGTTGGAGCAATCTATACCTGGAAAATATTTTTTACAGGTGCCGATATTGCTACAGGAGCCGCTTTAGTTAGAAAATGGATTTTTATTGGCGGTATTGGGGGATTCGTTTTAGCATTAGTAACAACTTTTAAAAAAGAATGGGCCTATATTACAGCTCCGCTGTATGCAGTTCTCGAAGGATTATTTCTTGGAGCAATCTCTGCTTTTTTCGAAGCAAGCTATCCTGGATTAGTAATGCAAGCAATTATGCTAACCTTTGGAACACTTTTTCTTTTATTAGCAGGCTACAGATCAGGTCTTATAAAAGTTACTGACAAACTACGATCAGGAATTATAGCTGCAACAGGAGCTGTTGCTTTGGTTTACTTAATCTCAATTATATTTTCACTATTCGGAGCTGGTAATTTAATTATTAATAGCAATGGAATATTAGGAATTGGGATTAGTATCGTGATAGTTATCGTTGCTGCATTAAACCTTGTTCTCGATTTTGATTTTATTTACGAAGGATCAAAAGCAGGCCTTCCTAAGCATATGGAATGGTATGCTGCTTTTGGATTAATTGTTACTTTGGTTTGGTTATATTTAGAAATGCTCCGCTTACTTTCCAAATTTGCAGGCCGAGATTAAAAGATAATTTACATATTAAAGAGGTATTTTATCATAAAGAGAAATATCTCTTTATTATTTGATTACTAAACCTGATTGCAAATCATTATAAGTGCAAGTTTTTTTCTACCTTTGTTTAACAGACTTTTCTTAAAATAAATTTTCCTATGAAAGGCGTATATAAAATTATTAAATACATGTATCCTTATTGGGATAAAGGAGTTATGAGTATTGTTTATGCTTTAATAAGCACTATTTTCTCCCTTTTTTCGCTTACCATGGCAATTCCATTTTTAAGCATATTATTTGGAATGCAGCCAAAAATTACCGAATTAGTAAAATGGGAGTTTAACACAAAAGCCGTTGCTAATAATTTAAATTACTTTCTTAGTTCAATTATTGAAACCAAAGGTCCGGAAGCTGCACTTTTATCGGTAAGTATTATAGTAGTTGTTTTTGTTTTACTTAAAACCCTGTTTCATTATCTGAGTAACTATGTTATGGCTCCCTTGCGAACCGGAGTAATTCGTGATATCAGAGATCAATTAAATACAAAAATATTGCAATTGCAACTATCCTATTTTACCGAAGAACGAAAAGGAGACCTGATTTCGCGCATGACAAATGATGTTCAGGAAATTGAAGCATCAATCGTTCGATCTCTGAATAACGCAGTAAAAATGCCCTTAACCTTAATTGTTTACCTGGTTATTTTATTCGTAATGAGTCCCATACTTACTTTTATGGTACTAGGACTTATACCCGTTACCGGATATATGATTGGCCGAATAGGTAAATCACTTCGCCGTAAATCAATAAAAGGACAAGCTAAGTTGGGATTAATTTTATCTTATATTGAAGAAACTCTTTTTGGATTGCGAATAATTAAAGCCTTTAACTCGGAAAAGAAAATTGACGATCGATTTAGAAAAGAAAACGATGCTTATTCAAGATTAATGATTCGAATATGGCGTAAAAAAGAACTCGCAGGTCCATTTAGCGAACTTATGGCAACAATAGTGATCGTATTAGTTATGTGGTACGGTGGTAGCATGGTGTTAAATGAAACACCAATTATGAGTCCTCCTACTTTTATTACCTACCTGATTATATTCTCACAAATTATTCAACCAGCAAAAGAAATTTCGACAGTTTATTATAGTCTTCAACGTGGACTTGCTTCTGTTGACAGAGTGAATGCAATTCTCGATGCCGAGGTAACAATCAATATAAAAGAAAATGCTAAAAGAGTAAATTCATTTAAGAGTGCTATTGAATACAAAGATGTTAACTTTAAGTATATTGATGATTACGTGCTTAAGAATGTAAATCTGAAAATAGAGAAAGGTAAAACAATAGCGCTTGTTGGGCAATCGGGTAGCGGAAAATCGACAATGGTAGATTTGCTACCACGGTTTTATGATCTTGTTGAAGGAGGCATTTATATTGATGGTGAAAATATTAAAGATCTGAATATGATTGATCTTCGAAACCTTATGGGTATTGTGCATCAGGAATCAATTTTGTTTAACGACACTATTTTTAACAACATTGCCTTTGGTTTGGAAACAGCTACTGAAGAAGAAGTAATTGCAGCAGCTAAAGTTGCCAATGCTCATGAGTTTATTTTACAAACCGAAAACGGCTATCAAACCAATATAGGAGATAGAGGATCAAAGCTCTCTGGTGGTCAACGCCAGCGAATAAGTATTGCACGTGCTGTATTAAAAAACCCACCAATTCTTATTCTGGATGAAGCAACTTCATCACTCGATACTGAATCAGAAAAACTCGTTCAGGATGCAATCTTTAACCTGATGAAAAACCGTACGTCAATCGTTATTGCTCACAGACTTTCAACAGTTAGAGATGCAGATGAAATTTGTGTAATTAATGAAGGCGAAATTGTAGAAAGAGGCAAACATGATACCTTAATTGCACAAAATGGAATCTATAAAAAGCTCCATGATTTACAGATGTTTGCATAAATTTTTAATCTGTTTAACATTTTTTTGAATCTTTTTAATAATTTTTTCGTATTGCTTTTTATAATCAAAATTTATATTTGAATTATAAGGCTGATATGAAAATTAAATTACCGGCATTGTTTGTTTTTGTTTTATTCTTATTGGTTAGTGCCGGTAATAATGCTGTTTATTCGCAAATTACAAATGCCGATTCGCTCGAAAATGTTTTAAAAAACACTTCAGAAACAAACCAAATAGTAATCTTAAAGACACTCTCCGAGTATTATATCGATAACACCCCCGAAAAAGCAATAAAATCAGCAAATAGATTATTGGTTATTGCAGAAAAAAACGACAGTGCCGATATCATCGATTATTGTTACCAGATTTTGGGACAGGCTTTTTACTTTCAGGAAAACTATAAAAAAGCGCTGGATTATTTTAGCAAATACATGGAAAGTCAAATTAAGAAAAATGACGAGAAAGGACTAGCCAGGGCTTATAACAATTTAGGTATTGCCTACCGTGCTTTAGAGAACTACGGAAAAGCAATAGAATGTTACGAAAAATCACTCGACCTTAATAAGAAACTCAATGATAAAAGAGGATTAAGCAGTTCATATAATAATCTGGGCGTCTTACACGAATACCTAAACTTATTTTCACAGGCAAATGAATACTATAAGAAATCACTTGAGCTAGAACTCAACCTTGATGATAAGGACGGGATTTCAACTTCGTACCTCAATCTGGGGGGTATTAATCTAAAACTCAGAAAGCATGACATGGCTATTAATTATTGTCAAAAATCTATTGAAATAGCCGAGAAAAATGGATTTAACATTACGTTGGAGTTAGCTTACGAAATACTTTACAAGACATATAAGCAGGTTGATAATAAAGAAAAAGCTCTTTTGTATATCGAAAAGTTTTACGACCTCAAAAATAAAAGAACCAACGAAGAGATTAGCACCCAGATTGCAGAACTAGAACTAAAATATAATACAGACAAACACGAACAAGCAATTGAGTTGTTAAATAAACAAAAAAAACAACGATCAATAATCATTTATTTCTTTATCGGAGCTATAATTGTTTTTATACTTGAATCACTCTTTTTATTGTACGAAAACAGGCGTAGGCGTAAAAACAATCAACTGCTACGTATACAAAACCAGGAAATACTGCAACATAAAGAAGAAATAGAAACTCAGCGTGACGAAATAGAAGCCCAGCGTGATGAAATCCAGCGACAGATTGAAATTGCTGAATATCACAGGGAACAGGTGGTTAAGCAAAATAAAGACATTACCGATAGCATTGAATATGCAAAAAATATACAGATTGCTTTATTCCCAGACAAATACACACTTCAGAAAGTATTAAACAAAGGATTTTGTTTGTTTAAACCCAAAGATATTGTTAGTGGCGATTTTTATTGGGTTGCTCAAATCGAGAACAAATCGATCATTGTATCAGCAGATTGTACCGGCCATGGTGTACCGGGCGCATTTATGAGTATTATTGGCATTAACTTTTTAAATGAGATCGTTTTTGATGAACACATCATTAAACCAAATGAAATACTAAACCGACTTCGTAAAAAAATAGTTAAAACGCTTGTAAGCTCAAATAAAATTGAAGAAGCAAAAGACGCTATCGATATCTCTCTTATTGTTATCGATCGACAAAATATGAAACTTGAGTATGCCGGAGCCTATAATCACCTTTACTTTATACGTGATCATATGCTTGAGGTAATTAAAGCTGACAAAATGCCCGTTGGTATCTCTGCAAAAGCTATGGAACCATTTACTAACCATGAGTTAGATATTAAGATTGGTGATCAGTTTTATATGTTTACCGATGGCTTTGTTGATCAGTTTGGCGGACCAAATAAAAAGAAATTCAGAATCGGCAGTTTCCGCGAGTTACTCCTCGAAATACATGAAAGACCAATTGAAGAGCAAAAACAAATAATTTTTGAAAACTTTATTAACTGGAAAGGAAACCAGGTTCAGGTTGATGATGTTCTTCTTATCGGAATTCAAATTTAACTTTTAGCTCCCTTTTTTGTTATACTTGTTATGAAAACTGATACACTATATATCAAAAATATGGTTTGCCCGAGGTGTATTAAAGCTGTAAAAGAATTAGTCGAAAATCTTAATTACAAACTGATTGATATTAAGCTAGGCGAAGTAATTGTAAGTGCTGATCAACTAGATTATGACGCAATCAGACAAAAACTCAACGATTTAGGATTCGAACTGCTTGAAGATAAAAAGCTCCAGCTAATCGAAAAAATTAAAACAACCATAATAGATTATATTCATTACAGCGATAATCTTATTCGAAAAACAAACCTCTCGGATTATCTGGTTGAAAAAACAGGCAAAGAATACAGCTATTTAAGCACCCTCTTTTCGGGTATAGAAAACATTACTATTGAAAAATATTTAATAAAACAAAAAGTAGAAAAAGTAAAAGAGTTAATTGTTTACGACGAACTAAACTTAAACGAAATAGCTTTAAGGCTAAACTATAGCAGCAGCGCACACATGAGTAGTCAGTTTAAAAACGAAACCGGATTATCTCCTTCTATGTTTAAAAAACTACAAAGCAGAGATCGTAAAAGCCTGACAGACATCTAAATACATCAATCTAAAAATTATATAATTTTTTTTATAATTATGTAAAATTTTTCTCTATTCTGATTGTATATTTGTATAATTCTAAAGCAATTTAGAATCCCACAGGTGCTCCGGAAGTAAGGGTTAATAACAAGGTAATTTTTCTCATAATCATTTTCTTGAAAAACTTTCGGGGCACTTTTTTAAAATCTTAAAAACCATGAAAGTAATTAAGTTTAAGACCAGCTTAAAATGCGGTGGTTGTGTCAATGCTATTCGTCCTTATTTAAACAAAATAAGCGATATAACTACTTGGGAGATTGATCTTTCAGGTACAGAAAAAACACTAATTGTGCACACCGAATTGGATTCGTTAACCAATTTACAAGATGAAATTACTGCTGCTTTTAAATCGGCTGGTTATACATCGGAACTCATTTAAAACCGATTTTTTGTGCAAATGATAATAAAGGAAACATATCGTGTCGAAGGGATGAGCTGTGCCTCATGTGCAATGAGCGTTGAAACCATGCTCGCATCGATTAGTGGTACAAAAACAGTCTCGGTTAATTACGCCAATAAGCTAGCGATAGTGGAGTACGACAATTTAAAAACTTCTGAATCTGAACTCAAAAATGCAATCACACAAATTGGATATTCGCTGGCATTAGATCAAGAAGAAAATTATTTGCAGATCCAAGAAGAAGAATTAAGTAAATTACGAAAAACCAAACAAAAAGCTTTTTTATCAATTCTTCTTACTATTCCGGTTTTTATTATTGGTATGTTTTTTCATCATATACCTTATGGTAATTGGATAATGCTTTTATTCTCAATCCCTGTTATTACTTGGTTTGGCAGAGATTTTTTTATAATAGCTTACAAGCAAACTATGCATCGCTCATCGAACATGGATACACTTGTAGCTTTAGGAACAGGTTCTGCCTTTCTTATAAGTTTGTTTAATACATTTTTTCCTTCCTTTTTAATTTCCCGAGGACTTGAGCCTCATGTTTATTACGAAGCAGCCACAGTTATTATTTCTCTTATCCTGTTGGGTAGATTTTTTGAAGAAAAAGCGAAAGCGAAAACCTCTCAATCAATTAAAAAGTTAATGGGATTAAAAGTTAAATCAGCCATTGTGATGAGGAATGGAGTTGAGTTAGCTATACCTATTGATGAGGTTATAGTAGGTGATTTGGTGATTGTTAGGCCAGGAGAAAAAATCCCCGTTGATGGCAGAATTATAGAAGGATATTCGATGGTTGATGAAAGTATGATTACAGGAGAACCAATACCTGTCGAAAAAACAGTAGGAGCAACTGTTATTGGATCAACAATTAACAAAACTGGCAGTTTTACAATGGTTGCAGAGAAAGTTGGCAAAGACATGCTACTCTCACAAATCATTGGAATGGTTAAAAATGCGCAAGGCAGCAAAGCTCCTGTTCAAAAACTTGCTGATAAAATAGCTGCTGTATTTGTTCCAATAGTAATATCCATAGCTATTTTAAGTGCTCTAGGCTGGTTCTTTTTTGGCCCTGAACCATCATCAACTCATGCATTTGTAGCTCTAATAACTGTTTTAATAATTGCTTGTCCCTGTGCTTTGGGATTAGCTACTCCCACAGCTTTAATTGTTGGTATTGGTAAAGGAGCCGAAAATGGTATTTTAATTAAAAATGCTGAAAGTCTTGAAAAAGCCAACAAACTTGATATTGTGGTTCTAGACAAAACAGGAACAATTACCCAGGGAAAACCGACTGTACAAGAAATTATTTGGTTAAAAAGCAACCTAAAACAAGAAGAAATCATTGCAGAAATTGTTTCTATTGAGAAAAAATCCGAACATCCTTTGGCTGAATCAATTGTTACTCATTTTGAAAAGGATAAATACTCGGCTCTGTCCCTTGAAAAATTTGAAAGCATAACCGGTAGAGGTGTTTCAGCCTCGGTTAACAATAATACCTATTTAATAGGCAATTATAGATTAATTAAGGAATCAGGAATATCCCTAGAAAAAGAACAAAATTACTTTGATCGGTATAAGTTAACAGCCCAAACACACATATTTGTAGCACGCAATAATGAATTGATAGCTTTAATCATAATTACCGATAAGATAAAAGGGAACTCACAAAAAGCTATTGCCTTATTACAAAAGATGAAAATTAAAGTGCACATGCTTACTGGCGATAATGAAGCCACTGCCCGATCAATAGCAATGGAGGCTGGGGTTGATTTTTATAAATCTGAGTTATTACCTGCTGACAAACTTAATTATATTAAAAAACTGCAGGAAGAAGGTTTAAAAGTTGCGATGGTCGGTGATGGAATTAACGACTCTCCTGCCCTTGCACAAGCCAATATTGGAATAGCCATGGGCAATGGAACCGACATAGCAATTGAAAGTGCCGATATTACTTTGGTTAAAGGCGATCTGGAAAAAATTGTTGCTGCAATAAAACTATCAGGACTTACCTTGCAAACCATAAAACAAAACCTTTTCTGGGCATTTATCTACAATATAATAATGATTCCCGTTGCTGCAGGCGTTTTATTTCCCTTCAATGGGTTTTTGCTTAACCCGATGATTGCCGGTGGAGCAATGGCATTTAGCTCTGTTTCTGTAGTGTTGAATAGTTTGAGATTAAAAAGAAGAAAACTCTAAAAAGTTATTCCCAAACCCCTGCAATTTTAGTTTTGCAGTTTTTACAATATCCATTCAGAATGTTCTTCCGCACTATCTGATACCCTTTGCGCTCAATAACAATACTTTTACAATTTGGACAAATGGTGTTTTGCGCATCGGATCCAGGAACATTGCCAATGTAAATATATTTCAGACCTGCTTTTTCGGCAATCTCTTTAGCTTTAGTTAAAATACTCACAGGAGTAGAAGGTAGATGCGTTAATTTGTACATCGGATGAAATCGGCTAAAATGCAGCGGAGTATCATCAAATCCATTATTGTAAAGCCAGTCACACATTCGTTTTATCATATCCAAATCATCAGTCCATTCAGGAACGATAAGATTAGTAATCTCTAACCAAACACCTTCCTGTTTCAGAACTTTTAATGCAGTTAAAACAGGTTCGAGTTCTCCTCCATTTAGTCGGTTGTAAATATCATTATCAAAGCTTTTAAGATCAATATTTGCAGCATCTATAAAAGGAGTCAGTTCGAGTAAAGGCTTTTCGTTGATATAACCAGCCGAAACCAATACGTTTTTTATTCCGTTTTGCTTGGCAATTTTTGCCGAATCGTAAACATATTCGTAAAAGACAATCGGTTCAGAGTAGGTATATGAAATTGATAAACAATTATATTCATTTGCCTGTTTCCAAACAAACTCTGGCATAAGATCGTAGTTTCGGGTATCTTTCGGACTAACCTGCGAAATTTGCCAGTTTTGGCAGTTAAGACAAGCCAGATTGCATCCAGCAACAGCAAGCGAATAAGTTCGGCTTTCAGGTAAAAAGTGATAAAGTGGTTTTTTCTCTATCGGATCAATATTTATGGAACATGGATTTCCGTAACCTATAGAGTATAGCTTTCCTTTGTGGTTAACTCTTGATCGGCAATCTCCTTCGTCACCTTCTTTTATGGTACAATCATTGGGACATAATGTACATCTAACTCCACGCGGTGTTTCTATATAGAATTTCGATACCTTGCTCCATTTCCACAAATCATCTGGGTTAGCAAACAACGAATTTATACTTTTTGTGTAAGCCCGGGTTTTATTTATACCCAAAGCCATTGCGCAGGTTCCTAAAAATCCACATTTTAAAAAATCACGTTTATTTAGTTTTTTGTTATTCATTAATTAAGATATTCCGCTGATTTCTTCCAAATTTAAAAGGCATACCGACCAAATGCAAATTTTTAAGAGATTAATCTCGAACTCTTGTCTCTCTAGAAACAAATAATAATGTAAGAATACACACCAGTCCAGTGCCTATTAATGATAATTCAAATCCCAAAACCGGAACCAGATAAACCGACAGCAATAATGCGCCAGCTGCAGAACCTAACAAATCAAACGCATAAGCATCAGATGCGACAACCCTTACTGCTGTTTCCCTTAGATGAGCTGAAATTGAAAATATTGCTCCTGTCAAAACTGAAATAATCAAAATAAGTATAATAAAAACAGTCAGTATCATCGTTTCTGAAAATGTCATTATTTTGAAAAGCCTAAAAACAAATGGCAGAATAATTATAAAAACAATTAAACAGAATAGCAATCGTCCAACAAGTTTTAATGAGGGTAATTTAAAAACCGCAGGCCAATAAAAAGAGCCAATTGAAAGACCTGCCATAAATAACATAAAGAAAACACCAGCAGCAAAATAAACATACCCATAAAACACCTGAAATACAAATAGCAACAGGAGTTCAATACTTGTTCCTGCAAATCCGGCAGCAAAAACAGTCTTATTTAAAGTACCCGTTCGAAAATAGAAAAAGGCTGATAGCAGAACGATAAGTATTGCAGGAATCCAATATTTTAAATTAAAAAAACTGAGCCATAATTTTATGGTGTTTTGATAAACCACTGGCTTAAAATCATAATTTAACGGTGCTTTTGAATCAATCTGATTACTTATGATTTTACTCTTTTCTGCCAGCAAATCATCATGAATATAATATGAGTTGACATAATTATTTTTGATTTTTTTTAATTCGATTCTCTCTGTAATGTTCGCGAATAAGCTATGATCAGAAGCCAATATAAAATCATTCGTTCCTGGCAGAATTAGTACATTTTTAAATTGAGATTTTAGTGTTGCAATGATAACGGATAATAAATCGCGCGATTGATCATTCAGATAATTGGAGCTTGATGGCGATGAAAGGCAAACAACAGCATCTTCATTTAGGCTTATTTTAAGCATCGCAAAAAACTCCACTGTATAAAACCGGTTTAACTGAATGGTTGATGGAATAGGCAGATTTACCAATACCACATCATACTTATTAGTTGTTTTCCGCAAATAACGAATTGGATCTTTTTCAATCATATTCAATTTTTCGGAAGAATCACTTATGAAATATTTTTTAGAAAGTTTAATTATTCCGGGGTTTACATCCACATAATCAACCACTTTTACAGGATATTTAAGAATTTCAGGAATTACATCATTTATTATACCCGATAGAACAAGTACTTTCTCGGGCTTTGGATGCTGAATCATGGCAAAATGAACTGATTCTTCGCGTAAAGCAACATCCCCTGAAGTGGCTAAAAGAATATTGTTTTCGTAATAATTATTCTGTCCTTGGTGATTAGTTGCAACTAAAATTCCATAAGGTGTTTCATCAATGTATTCTACAATTTGATCTGGATAGGATAATTCCCGAACAGATTTGTCCATGTTATTTGAAATAAATAAAAAACTAAAAACCAAGAGTATAAAAATAAAAACACCTGCAATAAAATATTTACTACTTTTAAAACTTAAAACAGTGATGGTTGCGATTGTTATAACCATTATCACATATAAACTCTGAAATGTTGTTAAAACCCATATTAGAAAAAAATTAAGAATTAATCCTCCAACCAAACTCCCAATAGATTCCCAGGCGTATATTGAACCTATCATATTTTTATAAGATTTTACAGACTCTTTTTCAGCAAAAAGAGGAAACAACATTCCCGAAACAATACAAAACGGACTAAGAATAATCAGGGTATAAATAAATGCTTCTGATAATCCAAGCATTAACCCGGGGGTAAAAAAAATCGTTGAAAAAAAATGCAATCCAAGAACAGTAATAATAGGTAAAGTACCTAAACTTCCAATTAAGATTAGAATAAGCTCATCAGTTTTTGAGAGACGTTTTATAAATCGGCCCAAATATGCTCCAAAACCAGTTAAAATCATCCAGGTTGCAAGAATAACTCCGATGATTAACTCATTGCCATTAAAAAACGTAAGAAACTCGCGTAAAATTATTACCTGAGTAACAAACGTAACAAACCCGAGCAAAATAACCGCAGGTTTATAGGATATGATTTTATTTTTTGCTTGATTATTCAGAATTTAACGTATTAAAAATCCTTTTCGCCAAAAACAAGAGCTTCGTAGATAAATATTTCGGCATCTTTCCAACCATCCCAGCCAAGTCCGGCTTTATTCTTTGAACAATTTCCCAGAAACTCCTCTTTTGTCCATCCCGTTTCAGTTGCAACCTGAGGCAAAAATGTTCCTGAGTAAAATCCTTTTTTAATATATATACCATGTTTGCCCATTTCAATCTCTTCAATTGAATTAATCTTGCGCATTGGTGTTAATACCGATATCTCCACATCAATTTCTTTCATCTCGTCAACCGTAACTACCGAAAAACGATGGTCTTCAGTAGCAGCAGCTATTGCCATTTGTTGCACTACTTTATACAAAGGTTCCGATGTAGAAAATCTACCAATGCATCCTCGCAAGGCACCATCTTTATGAAGTGTTACAAAGGCTCCGCAATTCTCTTTCATTGATGGTGTTAATTGGCTCTCATTAGTTTCAGGAATTTTACCCGATTGCAAATAGGTTTCAATCGTATTCCTTGCAATTACCAGCAACTCTTTTTCTTCCTTTTTTGTTAGTTTAAAATTTGTTTCAGGCATATTCTGAGTGTTTTTTTTCGTAAAAATTATTGCATTATAACCTACAACCCTGTTTTTATCTTTAGTTTCGTCACCAGAATTTTGATAATCGATAAAAAGAGGCTTTATCCCAGGCATTGATTCGGTAATAAACAGAAGGCTTATAACAGCTGGCCAACCACACAGACTTGTTGCCAAATTGTTAAAATCACCCGATCCGTTTTCATTAATTGTATGAATAAGTTTAGCTACTGAATTTTGCAAAATTGCATCACATGTTTTTTTATCTACCTTAACTGCATCATCGTACGATGGATAATGCGAAAAATCAGAGCTAATGATAAACAGGTTTTTTTCGTTAAAATACGGAATTAATGCTTCTGCTATTTGCTCGCAATCATCTAGATATTGTGTTCCGGTAACTATTGGAACAATGGTAAAATCCTTTTTAAGATAATACTGCAAAAAAGGCAATTGAACCTCGAGACTATGCTCTGCAGCGTGTGCTTCAGGATTAAAAACAAACACCTCGTGTTTTTCGATAAGCTGATTAGCAATCGTTTGATTAACCTTGACTTTGCCGAGCGGAGTAATGTAATCGCCAATATTATAAATAGATGCGCCTCTAAATACTATTCGATGACTCGATGCAAGTATAAAAATATTTTCGTACTCTTTGTTTGGATCAATTTGACTATATGCCGACGCTGCAACTTTCCCGGAATAAATATATCCAGCATGAGGAGCAATTATTGCCAGCACAGGATCGCTGGTTTTGCCTTTTTCTGCTTTATTAAATAAAGACTCTAATTCAGCTTTTAATTCCTTGGGATCATTGGGATAAAAACTTCCTGCAACAACTGGCTGCCTATCTGATTTTAATACGCTATCTTTTTTATCCTGAGAATTACAGGCAAAAGTTATTATTGAAAAAAATAAAATCAGCAGGATGTTATTTTTCCAGCACATGAGTTTTTTATGGCAAGGTATAAAAATTGAATGCTTTTCGCAAATATGCTGCAATACTGTATAAATGAATTATTTAGAATTGATTGTTAAGGCAAATCTCCACGGTTTGTTTTTCCAGATTTCACCGGCATAATCAATTCCAATGCGAGGAGCAACAGTATATTTTTTATTAATATATAATTCGTTTTTTTCGATCCAAATTCGATCTGACAACTGCAAATTTTCTCCATTAAAAGACTTGTCAATTTGCAGGAATTTTGTCAATTTACCCGGACCATCAAAATCCTGAAGCCCACGTATCAAAACGGCTTGAGGATTATTTACTTCGCCAGTAACAATATTAAGCATCCAATACATACCATAAATAAGGTAAACATATAAATGCCCCCCTTGTTGATACATAACCTCTGTTCTTTTTGTTCGCCCTTTGCTGGCATGACAAGCCATATCTTCCTCTCCCCGATAGGCCTCAACCTCTGTAATCATAAATTTTCGGAACGATCGGTTATCATAACTTCGGATTAAAAAATTACCCAGAAGGTCGGGAGCAACCTCAAGTACATCTCTTGAAAAAAAATCCTTCGTTAACCGAATTGAAGACATTTGCTAGTACTCAATTTTGTCATCCTTAGTTCTCCACTTTTCGAATGCAACCATTGCCTCCTGGTTTAAAATCTGAATAGTAGGGATTTTTCGTTTTTCTTTTGGGAGCTCAATTTCTTCATATATAAAGGAGTCATCAAATCCAATATCTTTTGCATTTTGTTTTGTATTGGCATAAAATAACTTATCGAGATGAGCCCAGTAAATAGCTCCTAAACACATTGGACAAGGTTCGCATGATGAATAAATTACACATCCACTCAAATCAAATGTACTTAACTTTTTCGATGCTTCGCGGATAGCATTTACCTCAGCATGGGCTGTTGGATCAAGGCTTGAAGTTACTCGGTTTACTCCGCGTGCAATAATCTCACCGTCTTTAACAATAACAGCACCGAAAGGACCGCCGTTTTCATCAATATTCTTTATCGAAAGCTCTATGGCTTTGCGCATTAATTCTTCATCATTCATCCTGTTCATTATTCTTTTGCTTTTTTAGTAATTCTATTTCTAAAAGGAAAAGGCTATAAAAATACGAAAAAAATGAAACACCTGTTTGTGTTTCAAGCGTATCTTCATTTAACATCGACATAAAAGCTATTAAAAAAAACACAGCAAATAAAAACGATCGGTAAGCCTTTAAATAATATAGCGGATAAAAAAAAGCGATAAGTACAATTATGAATCCAAAAACTCCGAAAGTGAGCAAAAATGTAACCCATTGATTATGCGCTCTGTGTCTTCTGTTTTCAGGCAACTGACTTTCATCTTCTATATATTGCTGGCTAAATGCATCTTGAACATCACCTGTACCAACACCTGTAAAAAAATTCTTGCTTATGATTTTATTTGCCGTTTTTAAAAACAGAATACGCTGAGTCGTAGAATTTCCTGCGGGATTCTGGTTTTTATTGAACACATCAAACTCCCATAAAACCTGATAAATCCTTGGGTACAGTGCGTATTTATTTACATATATGTGATTAGCCATTCCTGATTCTATGTTTTGTACATCCTGATTGGTAAGCTGTGAAACACCCACCGAATCTTTTCTTAAATTCAATGATGTTAAGTATCTTACTGCAGTATAGTAAATTAACTGTCCTTTATTATCCTTTTCATGAATAGAAATTTTGCTTCTCTTATTCCATTCTTTCTCTAACTCTTCTGAAGATAAATAAAGCCAAACATAATGACCATTCTCAATTTGTTTATCAGAAAGATTATGACTATACAGATTCCCAGAAAGAGTATGTTTTTCAAGCTGATTAACATCTATTCTGTCGGTTGAATAAAATTTTGAAATAGAATGAGTTAGAAAGGTTGCTGTTAATAAAAATATAGTTAAAATACCAACCTGAACAAATAATCTGTAAACAACAAAATTAATTTTAAACGAAATGATCGTTATAATAATAAATAGAACGACCAGAAAAATAATAATTCCTGTAAGCGATTTAAGTAGGAAAAGAAAGAAGACAAGCCAAATAACTGAAGTTACTAGCACTATCTTTGTTGATTTGGGTATATTATAATCATTTGAGAACACAAGGTAACCCATCGAAAAAATAGCTACATTAATTAAAAGTGAAAAACGAATATGCGATATGAAAATCGAAATTCCATTTGGCGTGTCAATTGGAGCGTTAATTAACTCAACTAATATAGCAGTACTTATTATACTCGATGCAATCACTGCTGCAGAAAACCACAAAATAATACGCTGAAATTCTTTACGTGATAATAATTTTGATGAAAACATTACCATCGGAAAAACTACAAGTATGATCTTGTTTTTAAGATCATGAAAAGCATAATTAAAATTTGTAGTGTTTATTAACCACGCAATATGTATCAAAAAGATTATAAGAATTGCCCAAAAAGCAACATTTTTTCTTAAACAATCAAGTTTTTTTTTCAGATTCCCTTCAAGAATCCAGTTAATAACCAGCACAATTAATGAAATTGATAATGTAAATTTCGACAATGGCAAACTAACAGCAGCTAATACGAGTGCCCAGTAGTAAATTTTTGAATGATTAAAAGAAATACCTAAAAACTTCATTATTATTTTTCTGAAAAAACAAAGATACAATTCAAACCCTGAATCGAAAAAATTATTTGTACTGATTAAAACTTTTTGGAATAAAATTCCAAGATTAAATAATTTAATTAATTTTGCGACTCGTTATATAAAATTGATTAGCAAAAACTAATTATGTTTTTACGGTGAGCGGTTATTAACAAATAAAATGTTAATAATTTAGCTGATTTGTAAAAATTAATTGTATTTTTGCAATCCGAAAATAAAGCAAGGGATATTTGTATATAGGTATTAATTAAAAAGTTAGGAGAAAAGTGGATACATTAAGTTACAAAACAGTATCAGCCAACAAAGCTACCGTTCAAAAAGAATGGGTACTTGTTGATGCAAAAGATGAGGTTTTAGGCCGATTAGCTTCTAAAGTTGCATTTATGCTAAGAGGAAAGCACAAACCATCTTTCACTACCCATGTTGATTGTGGCGACAATGTTATTGTTATCAATGCAAGTCAGGTTAAATTAACAGGTAACAAACTGCAAGACAAAGAATATATTCGTCACACAGGTTACCCAGGTGGTCAGAGAGTTGAAACAGCAGAAGGATTAATGGCTAAAAAACCAATCAAAGTAATTGAAAACGCAGTAAAAGGAATGTTACCAAAAAACAGACTTGGTAGCGCATTATTCAGAAATCTTTATGTTTTTGAAGGCAGCGAGCATCCTCACGAAGCACAAAAACCAAAAGTAGTAGATTTAAACTCAATTATTAAATAACAAGTATGGAAGTAAAAAATGCTTTAGGAAGAAGAAAAGCCGCTGTGGCACGAGTTTATTTAACCGAAGGAAAAGGAAGTTTTACAATTAACGATCGCGAAATCGAGAACTTTTTCCCAACAGAAACACTTCAGTATATCGCCAAACAACCTTTAACATTACTTGGCCTTGTTGGAAAGTATGATATTAAGGTAAATATTTTTGGTGGTGGTGTTAAAGGACAAGCAGAAGCTGTTCGTTTGGGAGTTTCACGCGCATTACTTGATGTAAATCCTGAATTCAGACCAGCTCTGAAAAAAGAAGGTTTCTTAACCCGTGACCCACGAGAGGTAGAACGCAAAAAACCTGGACAGCCAAAAGCACGCAAGAAGTTTCAATTTAGTAAACGATAGGATATATACAATCCTTTTAAGGATAATAATCCGTTTAGTATCTAAATTGTTGAGACTTCCGCAACCGGAGCTACTCAGCAATTGCGAAGTAAAAAGAATGTAAACGTTAAAAAAACAATTCAATGTCAAGAACTAATTTTAATGAGTTATTAGAAGCAGGTGTACATTTTGGTCACCTTAAAAGAAAATGGAATCCAGCAATGGCTCCTTATATTTTTATGGAGCGTAATGGAATTCACATTATCGATTTACAAAAAACCGAAATAAAACTTGAAGAAGCATGTAATGCAATTAAACAAATTGCAAAATCAGGTCGTAAAATTTTATTCGTTGCAACAAAAAAACAAGCAAAAGATATCGTTGCTGAAAAAATTGCAGCAACCAATATGCCTTATGTAACTGAACGATGGCCAGGTGGTATGTTAACTAACTTTCCTACCATTCGCCGTGCAGTGAAAAAAATGACATCAATCGATAAAATGGCTACTGATGGTACTTTTGCAAACCTTGCAAAAAGAGAAAAACTACAAGTAACCCGTCAGAGAGCTAAACTGGAAAAAATGCTTGGATCAATTGCTGATATGACAAGACTTCCAGCAGCTATGTTCGTTATCGATGTTTGTAAAGAGCATATTGCCGTTCGCGAAGCAAAAAGATTAAATATCCCTTTATTTGCTATCGTTGATACAAACTCTGATCCTTCACCAATAGATTTCCCTATCCCTGGAAATGATGATGCATCAAAATCAATATCGTTAATTCTTGATAAAATAACCGATGCTATTAAAGAAGGATTAGAAGAAAGAAAATTAGAAAAAGATAAAGAAGGTTCTTCAAAAGATAAAGTTAAATCTGATAAATCAGCTAAAGGAGACTTTAAAAAGACCAGAGCAAGAAAACCAAAAACCGAAGACGAAGAAGTTGAAGTTGAAGAATTAGAAGACGAAGTTTCTGCAGATGCTGAAATTGAAGAAGTTGAAGAATAATTAGTTATTAATTTGATAAAATTACGATAATGGCTCAAATAACTGCAGCAGACGTAAATAAATTACGACAAATGACCGGAGCCGGTATGATGGATTGTAAAAAAGCCCTTACCGAAGCCAATGGTGATTTTGAAAATGCACGACAAATAATAAGAGAACGCGGACAAGCTATTGCAAACAAAAGATCAGACCGCGAAGCAAGCGAAGGCATTGTTTTAGCAGCTACTAATTCTAACCAAACACTTGGAATTATTGTTGCTCTTAAATGCGAAACCGACTTTGTGGCAAAAAATATTGACTTTGTAAAACTAGCTGAAAGCATACTCAATAAAGCGCTTGAGAACAACCCTGCAACCATTGATGCTTTAAAAACTATTCAATTAGACGGTAAAACAATTGCTGAAAAAATAATCGAGCAAACTGGTATTATCGGTGAAAAACTAGAGTTAGGCTATTACGAAAAAGTTGAAGCTGCTCAAGTTGGATATTATATTCACAGCGATAAAAAACTAGCAACACTTGTTGGTTTTAATAAAGCAGGCTTAAATCTTCAAATAGGTAAAGACGTGGCAATGCAAATCGCCGCAATGGATCCTGTGGCAATCGATAAAGATTTTGTTCCACAATCAGTTATCGAAAAAGAAATCGAAATCGGAAGACATCAGGCAATTGCTGATGGAAAAACAGGTGATCTGGTTGAAAAAATTGCTCAAGGAAAACTTGGTAAATTCTATAAAGAAAGCACTTTGTTAAATCAGGATTTTATTAAAGAAAATAAAATGTCTGTAAAACAATATTTGCAACAAGCTGATAAAGAATTAACTGTAACAGCATTTAAAAGATGCTCAATAAAACAGTAGAAATACTATACTTACAAAAAAGGGAGTTCAAAATTGAACTCCCTTTTTTAGTTATTATAAACAATTAATGAGTTTGGTTGTAAAAAATATGTTTTGTAGGGCATTAAAGCCCTTTTTGCTGGACCATTAAAAACACTACCAAAATGACCCTCAAAACCATCTGAAACATTAAACATTGAACCACAACAAGGACACTTAACCATTAAACCTGAAAAATCAGGATCATCATCTACAACACAAGTGCTTTTTGCCTCGTGCGTGCAGGCTCGGTCGAATGCAAGATAATCACTATAACCATAGCGATAAATGATTAATCCTCCAACCCCATAATTATATCCATCAACAAAAACATACTCACCAATATTCATATTTAACAAATCATTGCTAATGCTTAATGTTACATTAAAATAAATGTATGGAAAAGGAGCATAATCATCCTCATCGCATTTAACAAACAAAAGGATTGTTAAAACAAAAATTAATATAATACGCATCTTAAACATTTTAACCAGCCAGTTCATTCTCAATAATTTATTGTAAAAGTAATAAATGCTTTTAAAATCAAGCGAACGAATTGGATATTTATTGTTTGAGACTGATTAAATAGTTTGTATTCATGATTTAGTTTCTTTTAATCCAATTAAACTTTTAGCAACAGAAATAAAAAACAAAACTCAAAAAAGTTTTAGGTTTTAGCAACCCATATCTAGGCTTTTTAGTCAATATTATTATTTAGATTTTACAAAACTATAAAGCAAAAATCACTCTACCCATGATGTATTCAGAACTTAAATTTGACCTATGGAAAATGAGTGATAATTCAAAATAATTACTTATATTTGCAATTATAAGAAGGATTCTGCCGAGGTAGAATTCTTCTTTATTTATTTTATATACACCTGCTAAAAATTAATAGTATGGGAAAAATATCTTATGTTACCGAAGAAGGGTTAGAAAAGCTTAAAAAAGAACTTGAACAATTAGAGTCAGTTGAAAGACCTAAGATTTCACAGCAAATAGCAGAAGCTCGTGACAAAGGAGATTTGTCGGAGAACGCTGAATATGATGCAGCCAAAGAAGCACAAGGAATGCTTGAAATGAAAATCAACAAGTTAAAAGATATTGTTGCTCATTCAAGAATTTTAGATCAATCAAAATTGAATACCTCTACTGTTCAGATTCTCAATAAAGTAAAAATAAAAAATAAAAAGAACAATGCTGTAATGCAATACACTCTTGTTTCTGAAAGCGAAGCTAATCTAAAAGAGGGTAAAATATCGGTAAACACTCCTATCGCAAAAGGATTGTTGGGTAAAAAAGTAGGCGATGTAGTTACTGTTCAGATTCCATCGGGTACAGCTGAATTTGAAGTGCTTGAAATTTCACTTTAAAATTTAAGAATATGGCATCAATTTTTACAAAAATCGTTCATGGTGAGATTCCATCTTACAAAATTGCCGAAGATGAAAATTTTTATGCCTTTTTAGATATTTTTCCTTTGGCAAAGGGACATACATTGGTCATCCCCAAAAATGAAACCGATTATTTATTCGATCTTGATGACAAAACTCTTTCGGGCCTTACTCTTTTTGCAAAGCGAGTCGCTAAAGCTATCGACAAAGCCATTCCATGTAAACGAGTCGGTGTTGTGGTTCTTGGATTAGAAGTGCCTCATGCTCACATTCATTTAATTCCGATTAATAGTGAGGCTGACGCAAGCTTTTCGAAGCCAAAATTAAAATTGAGCGAGGATGAATTTAAAGATATTGCGCAGAAAATAAAAGCTGCATTTGAATAAAAAAACCTGAGAAATTCCTCAGGTTTTTTTCAATGATTAAATTTATAAACTTATTATTTTTTCTCATTAAATTTAGTAATAACCTTCATGCTTTGAGACATTGGAATAGTCATATTTTCTTGTCCTGCAATTGCAAGATTCATATCCATATCGGTATTAATTTCAGTATAAACAACAATTGAAGCTTTAGAATCAAAATAAGCAAATCCCTGAGACTTTCCGGTTCCTTCCATAAATATTTCCATGCCACTTTGAGAACCTTTTCCTTCAATTACAGAATTACTTTCGATTAAAATCTTATCAAATGATTGTCCATCCTTTGTTTCATTTCCTACAAAGGTAAATTCTTCAGTTGAAGTAATTATTGTTTCAAATGGATTCTTCTCTGTGATCTCTGTTTTTTCGGTTTTAACATGTTGCCATTTATCACCTGCTTTAACAGCTTTTTCGGGTAAATAAATAAACTTTGCTATCTGGTTTGTAGTTCCTGCTAAATCTGCAATAGCTGCAGAATCAATTAATTCCTTTGAAATTTGTTTGCCATCTTTTGAATAAACCACTCTGTTTTTTTCGTTAATATCTTTAAAACTCATGGTTGTATCGCGACCCATCATAACTGAATGCATCGAAATGTCTTTAATAAGCTCTATCGCAGTAACTTCAAAATTTTCATTAATGTCCTCGATAAAAAACTCGCTTGTTGCAGAAATATCCATCACCATTTTCATTTCCTGTCCACCAAATGATTGTATCGTATTGTTCGCTAATTGCACCTCGTGAGTATAGGTTTTACCTTTAACGAACTGATATTTCAACAACGCATCCTGTGAATAACCAAATCCACCCCATGTTACCAATACAATTATCATTGCATTTTTTAAAAATTGTTTTCTCATAATCTTAAGTTTAGTTTTTGTTGATTTTATAATACTTATTACTGTTTGCAATTATCCAGGCCAAATGGAAAGCTAGTTTTGATACATTTGATGCTTTTAAATGATCAACACTATCGGGATTATCAGATACACGGTGATAATCATTGTGTATGCCTGTAAAGAAAAACAAAGAAGAAACGCCATTTTTATAAAAATTATAATGATCGCTGCCTCCAAGATAATGATCGTCTGAATTGACTATTTTTAGTGGATAATTTGCTGCTTCTTGTCTTGCTATTTCAGCCAAATCAGGATTTTCTTTTTCTCCAATCAGCTGAAGTGAATCGCTGTTTCGACTTATCATATCCAAATTTAACATAGCTATTGTTTTCTCGATCGGATACAACGGGTTTTCTACATAATATTTCGACCCATACAACCCCTTCTCCTCACCAGCAAAGAGAATAAATAGGACACTTCGATCTGGTTGCTTCATCTTTTTGAAAGCTTTTGCTATGGCCATAACTCCAGCCGTTCCTGATGCGTTATCATCAGCTCCATTAAAAATCGAATCTTCGCCCTGTTTACTTTTCTCTTTATATCCAACATGATCGTAATGCCCCCCAATAACAATTATTTCATTCTTCAATTTTGTATCTTTTCCCTTAATTATTCCAACCACATTCTTTGCTGTATATCGTTTTGTAATTATCTTAGTTTGCAGATCGCAGATTTTATTAATCTGAAAAGAATTTGGAACCATGGTCGAATCAATCTCTTTTTGAATGTTTCTTAATTTATCAATGCTGCCAAAAAGGTAATTAATGACCTCCTCGCCTACCTGCACAACAGGAATAGACATTTCATATTCTGTAGCGCACACTTTAATTGGTAATTTTGACCCCGACATTGATTTAAAGAAAAGGCTTGGCCATGGATAACCTTGAGGATTTATTAACAAATGATTTAGTGGATCTGTCACTAAAAGCATTCCAACAGCTCCGTGTTTTTTTGCATTCGCAATTTTATTCTCCAATGTGGAGTGGTAAGTATCTTTATCGCCATAAAAAATAGATGATGTATCTTTTTCTCTTGGCTCATGCTTCATCACCAACACAATTTTTCCATCAACATCTAGGTCCTCATAATCATCATATCCAAACTCAGGAGCTGTTATACCATAACCGACAAACACAACAGGAGCTGAAACCGATTGATTGCCTGTGATATCAAAAGGATTAAAATCTTTCTTAAGCTTAAAATTCGCTTCCTTCATATTTTCGGAAAACTTAAGATATGTATTGGCAATATCAAGATCTTTGGAGCACATAGGTATGTTTTGAAAATAGGAGCTATTTACTTTTTCTATGCCCAAATTAATAAATTCATTAGCAATATAAACTGCAGCCGAATCTAGGCCCGGACTTGGTGTATTACGACCTTTTAACTCATCAGAAGCCAAAAAATCGATATGCCTTTTAAGGAGTTCCGGGGTGATTTGCTCTAATCCTACTTTTGGATTGTTTTGCGAATAGAGGTCATAAGATACTAGTAAAATAAAGGATAATAAAATAATAAATGCCTTTTTCATTTTGAGATATATCAATTGGTTGTTTGAATTGCCTATAAGAAGAACTTGAAATTGAAACTAAATCAAAGAAAATTTTTATATTATGCTATGGACTAGATTTTTATTAAATAGTTTAAGAGGTTATAAATTCTTTTTGTTTAATAAAAAAGTTGCTATAGATATAAACACTATAATGTATGCTGCTGCTAATCCAACGTTTAATTCAACGGGCAGAGGTTCAATTGCAAGACCTATCTCCTGCAAATCGAGTGCGCTTTTTCCTGACGAATTCGTTACTGTGCTTTCTGATGTCATGGTAAGAAACTCAGGCATTGGTGTTAGGTTCGATATGATCTTTATCGGGAAATACCTTCTTTCGGGTGCTTCGACTATTAATCGGATAATTGGTTCAATCGGAAAAAAATACAAGATAAACATGATGATTGAAAGCGCGTTATTTCTGAAGATTACTGCAATAAGTAATCCCAAACACATATAACCGATTGCCTGAATAAAATAAATAAAAAGCAAATACGATTTGCCAAAAATCGCATTTATGCTATAGTCATCGCTATTGATCAAACCAAAAATCATAATTGCAAGAAAAACAACAATGAAGGTGTAAACAGCTATTGAAAATATGAGAATAAGTTTACCTTTTATCAGATCATTTCTACTCAATCCATCGATAACGTTTTGGCGGAATGTTCTGTTTGAAAACTCATTGCCCACCAATAATATTACAACTATGGCTAAAAACAAATTAAACCAACTTGCAACCCATGGAAAAAACTCCCAAATATTCGGAAACTGATAAAGTTTTTTAATTGAAAAACCTGGCATGCTAAACTGTACCTGTGAAACCACTAATACAACAAGGAAAAATAACAAAAAATGAATGATCATTAACGTTTTAAATGCCGGGTATGATAATGCTTTTATCTTTTCTATCTGAAATAACTTTTTTATCATCGTAATAAATTTTAAGTCTTATTTAACCAATTCAAGAAATTGAGCTTCGAGGCTTTGCTTTTTAAGAAGAATTTTTGATAACACAAATCCCTTTTCAAAGCAAAATTTATTCAGATCAGAAGCCGTAAAAGTCTTTTTCAAGATGATACTTAGTTCATCTTCCTGTTTGTTAACTCTTAAAACCATATCGGTAGATTTAAGAACTGAAAACAACTCCTCCTGATTATCGCTTTGGATATAAATAATTTCTTCAGTGGTTAATAATTCACCCACTCTCCCATTTGATATTAACTCGCCAGATTTTAATATTGCTACATGAGAACAAACTTTCTCAACTTCATCGAGCACATGGCTTGCTAAAATGATCGTTTTACCTTTTGCTGCCTGCGACTGAATAATGTTTCTTACCTCTGCAAATCCTTCAGGATCTAGTCCGTTTGTAGGTTCGTCGAGGACAAGCACCTCCGGATCGCCAACTAATACCGAAGCTATAGCCATCCGCTGTTTCATTCCCAAAGAAAGAGTCCCAAATTTGGTATGCTTGCGTTTCAATAAGTTTGCAACACCAAGAGCATGATTAATACTTTCGTCTGAAGCGTTCTTAATTTTGGCAACAATCTGTAAATTTTCAAATAATGTTAAGTAGGGATAAAAGTTTGGAGTTTCAATCAAAGCTCCAATTTTTTGTCTGGTTTCCTTTGTTAATGATTGGCCAAACCACTTAAAGTTGCCACCATTTGAATTCAAAACACCAAGAATTACTGCAAGGGTTGTAGTTTTTCCGCTTCCATTAGGTCCTAAAATTCCGTAAACCTCTCCTTTATTTATAGAAAATGAAACATTTCGCACCGCTTGCAGACTTCCATAATTTTTACTTAAGTTATTAATTTCCAGGATTTTTTCCACAATTGTTGAGTTTTAGTTGAATAAAATGGGATGCGTTCTGCATCCCATCGAAATTATAACATTTTTATTATAAATCCATTCATAACGATTAATTTCCTAGTTCTGAGAAAAATTTTATTCGTACTAACCTTATTTCCTCTTCAGAATATTTATCTTCTCCAAGTTCTTCGAGCGCTGCATCAATCGATTCGGTTTCGGCTTCTTCTCTAAAATAATCAAAAATGTCATCCTGTTTATCTTCATCAATTACTTCGTTGATATAATAATCGATATTAAGTTTTGTTCCTGATTGAACAATTGATTCTATCTCGTCTAGTAATTCAGACATCTCTAACCCTTTCGCATTTGCGATATCGGTTAAAGACATTTGTCTGTCGATGCTTTGAATGATATAAACCTTAACGCCGGATTTATTAACAACTGATTTAACCACCATATCTTGAGGCCTGATTATCTCTTTCTCCTCAACATATTTTTTAATAAGCTCTATAAACTCTTTGCCATATTTTTGTGCTTTCCCTGCTCCAACACCAACAATTCTAGTCATCTCCTCCTGATTTATAGGATATTGAATGGCCATATCTTCTAACGATGGATCCTGAAATATTACAAATGGTGGAAGATTTAAATTTTTAGCAACTTTTTTTCGCAGGTCTTTAAGAATATTAAATAATTCATTGTCGACAGTGCCTGATTTACCAGCTCCACCTTTACCTTCAATATCATCATCATCAACCTCAAAATCATGATCTTTGCTTAACATAAAAGGCTGCGGGTTATCCATAAAAGCCTTCCCTTTTTGATTCACCTTTAGCAATCCGTAGTTTTCGATGTCTTTATCGATAAATCCTGCAACAAGCGCCTGTCTTATAACAGCATTCCAATATTTGGTATCGTGCTCAGAACCTTGTCCAAAAACTTCAAGTTCATGATGTTTGTATGATTTAATGGCTGAATTTTTTACACCAACCAAAACATTGGCAACATGCTCAGATTTAAACTTATCTTTTACATCAATTATGGCCTGTAAAGCCAGAACCACATCATCCATCCCATCAAACTCCTCTTTAGGATGATTGCAGTTGTCACAATTTTCGCAATTATCTTCGGTGTATTCTTCGCCAAAATAATGTAAAAGCATCTTGCGCCGGCATATTGATGATTCAGCATAGGCAACTGTTTCAAGTAATAATTGCTTCCCTATCTCCTGTTCGGCCAAAGGCTTGCCTTGCATGAATTTTTCGAGCTTCTGAATGTCTTTGTAACTGTAAAAAGAAATACACTTCCCCTCGCCTCCATCACGACCGGCTCTGCCAGTTTCCTGGTAATACCCTTCGAGGCTTTTAGGAACATCGTAATGAATTACAAATCGTACATCGGGTTTATCAATACCCATTCCAAAAGCAATGGTAGCAACAATAACATCTATATCTTCCATCAGAAATTTGTCCTGATTCTGGCTACGTGTTGTTGCATCCATTCCTGCATGATAAGCCAATGCTTTTATTCCGTTAACCTGCAATGCTTCTGCTACCTCTTCAACTTTTTTGCGACTTAAACAATATATAATCCCTGACTTACCAGAGTTGTTTTTAATAAACTTAATAATTTCCTTTGTAGCATCGACTTTTGGTCTAACCTCATAATAAAGGTTTTCGCGATTAAAAGATGATTTAAATACGCTGGCATCCATCATCTCAAGATTTTTCTGAATATCACTCTGAACTTTGGGTGTTGCAGTAGCAGTAAGAGCCATAATAGGGGCTTTACCAATTTTATTAACTATAGGACGAATTCTTCGATACTCTGGCCTGAAGTCGTGGCCCCATTCTGAAATACAATGAGCCTCATCAACAGCATAAAAGGAAATTTTTATCTGTTTTAAAAATTCGATGTTTTCTTCTTTAGTTAACGATTCGGGTGCAACATAAAGCAACTTGGTTTTGCCATTCATAACATCTTGCTTTACCATTTGCATTTGTGATTTTGTAAGCGAAGAGTTTAAAAAATGAGCAATACCAACCTCGGTGCTAAAACCACGCATAGCATCAACCTGATTTTTCATTAATGCAATTAATGGAGAAATAACAATCGCTGTTCCTTCCATAATTAGCGAGGGTAGCTGATAGCAAAGAGATTTGCCTCCACCTGTGGGCATTAAGACGAAAGAATCGTTTCCGTTCAGAACATTTCTAATAACAACTTCCTGGTTTCCCTTAAAGGAATCAAATCCAAAATATTTCTTAAGGTATTCCTTTAATGAAACTTCAGCTCCTAAACTCATAGCAAATCTATAAATAATATAAAATTTTTTAAATCTATTTAATTTAATTGATGATTTCGAAATCCATTTTTAGTAATGATTTGGTTTAATCCTAATCAGCATATTCCAAAATTAAATACATTTGTACATAAATTTACGACAATTTTCTAAAAATTGCTTAATTATTCATTCTAAATTGAATATAAATTAATCAACATTACACAACTAAGAAATATAAACCCATGGATATTATAAAGTTAGCACAAGAAACAATTTTACAGGAAGCTGAATCGATTAAGAAATTAGCCAATTATATCGATAAAGATTTTGAGAAGGTTGTTAAATTAATTTATAAGAGCAAAGGAAGAGTTATAGTAACAGGGATTGGGAAAAGTGCAAATATTGCCAATAAAATTGTTGCCACACTAAATTCAACCGGAACTCCTGCAATTTTTATGCATGCCGCAGATGCTATACACGGAGATCTTGGTATTGTTCAAGATGATGATATAGTTATCTGTATATCAAAAAGCGGAAATACTCCTGAAATAAAAGTCTTGGTACCATTGATCAAAAGTCGTGGCAATGCATTGGTAGGAATGGTTTCGAGTATCGATTCGTTTTTGGGTAAAAATGCTGATTATGTTTTAAAATCAACGGTTGATAAAGAAGCATGCCCAAATAATCTTGCACCAACATCGAGTACAACAGCCCAACTAGTTATTGGCGATGCTTTAGCTGTTTGTTTGCTTGAATACAGGGGGTTTTCGAGCGAAGATTTTGCAAAATACCATCCTGGTGGTGCTCTTGGAAAAAAACTATATATGAGAGTAAGCGATTTATATAAAAACAATGAAGCACCAAAAGTATCCATAAACGAAAATGTAAAGAATGTAATTATCGAAATAAGTTCTAAAAGACTTGGTGCTACAGCCGTTTTGAATGAGAAAGATGAACTGGCAGGAATTATTACTGATGGTGATATTCGTAGAATGCTTCAGAAAAACGACCGCATTGATAATTTAACGGCAAAGAATATCATGTCAATTAATCCAAAAACTATTGACAAGGATGAGCTGGCAATAAATGCATTTCAACTTATGGAAAACAACCATATCACCCAATTGATTGTTACAAATAAGAAAAAATACATTGGTATTGTGCATATTCATGACATTCTGAAAGAGGGCATCGTTTAACCCAAATACATAATGGCCGAAAAAAAAGAAATGACATTTCTGGAACATCTTGAAGAATTAAGATGGCATTTGGTTCGTTCGGCAATTTCGATTGTTGTTTTATCAACTGTTGCATTTACTTTTAAGAATATTATTTTTGATAAAATAATTCTGGCCCCAAAAAATCCGACATTTATTACCAACAGATTACTTTGCGAATTTGGTGAATGGATAGATGTTGCTGCATTATGTATTAATTCAGTTCCCATACAACTAATAAACATTAATTTAACCGGACAATTTACAACTCATATAAACATCTCATTAGTAGTGGGGTTAATGCTTGCATTTCCTTATGTTTTTTGGGAAATTTGGCGATTTATTAAACCTGCATTATACGAAAAAGAACTAAAACACTCACGTGGTGCAGTAATTATAACTTCGTTGTTATTTCTTGCCGGAATTCTTTTTGGATATTTTATAATTGTGCCTTTATCAACAGATTTTCTAAGTACTTATCAGGTTAGCTCTGAGGTACTTAATCAGATAACCTTAAAATCATATATCTCAACAGTTACCTCAATAACTCTTGCTGGAGGCATTGCATTTGAACTTCCTGTATTAATTTACGTTTTAAGTAAAGCAGGAATTGTAAGTGCTGCATTTTTAAAGAAATACCGCAAACATGCCATTATTGTAATTCTTATAATTGCAGCCATTATAACACCTCCTGATGTTTTTAGTCAGATTTTGGTTTCAATTCCTTTATATGCTCTTTATGAGGTAGGAATTATGATTTCAAAAAAGATTGAACAGAAAGCAAGTAAATAGTAGAAATAGCCTTAAATTTGATTCCCTTAAATTATTTTATGCAAAACACACATAGATTAAATATACTTCTTGTTCTTATACTCATCTTCCTAGTTTCTGGAGTTGATGCACAGATTACTAAAATCAGAGGAACCGTAAAAGATGCAACCACCAATGAACCATTGCCTTTTGTAAACATCTCGTTTAAAAACAGTTCGATAGGAACAGTAACCAATACCGAAGGATTATTCTTTTTCGAAACACGAACGCCTACCGATTCAATTATTGTTTCGTTTGTTGGTTATGAACCACAAAAGCGTGCTGTACAAAAAAATAAATATCAGGAATTTACTATTTTCCTATATCCAAAATCGGTTTACCTCGATGAGATTGTTATTCGTCCATCTGAAAATCCAGCCCATCCTATTTTTAGAAAAATTATTGCAAATAAAGATAAAAATAATCCTAAATATTTAAATTCCTACTCGTACCAAGTATATAACAAACTTGAAATAGATGTGAATAATATTGATGAAGATTTTAAGAAAAACAGTTTTCTACGTGATTTTCAGTTTATTTTCGATTATGTTGATACGAATGCAATAACAGGGAAAACCTTTTTGCCAATTTTTATTACCGAAACATTTTCAGACTATTATTATAACCGAGATCCCAAAATTGAAAAAGAGATCATTACAGCCACAAAGATATCCGGATTTAATAACGAAAGTTTGGCACAATTTACTGGTAAAATGTACCAGAAGATCAATATCTACGAAAATTTCGAAACCGTATTTGAACCTGGTTTTGTAAGTCCGATTGCAGATTTTGGATTACTTTATTATAAATATTATCTCTTAGATAGCGCTTTTATTAATAATCATTGGTGCTATCAAATTTCTTTTGTGCCAAAACGTACTATGGAACGCACTTTCAGAGGCGATTTTTGGGTACACGACACTACTTTCGCGATTAAAAAAATACAAATGCGAATGGCAAAAGATGTTAATATAAATTACATTAATGATTTTGTAGCAGAATATGAATTTGAACAATTAGACAACGGTGTATGGTTTCTGAAACACGATAACCTCTTCTTTGATTTTAATATACGCGATAAAGCAACAGGTTTTTTTGGTAGAAACTCCTCCGATTATATAAATATTATTTACAATAAAGAGCTTCCATCAGAAATAACCTCAATAAAAGACAATGTAATAGTTAAGGAAACAGCACTAAAGCAGGATGATGCATTCTGGGACAATTACCGACCTATTGATTTAACTCAAAGAGAACGTGATATTTATAAAATGGTCGATTCGATTAAAGAAGTACCAATTTATAGAACTTATGAGAAAATTGTCCAGATGTTTGCCATGTATTACTTCGAAGTTGGCTATTTTGAGCTCGGTCCATATTACAAAACATACAGCTTTAACGAAATCGAGGGAAACAGATATCGGTTAAGTGCACGAACAAGCAATAAATTCAGCACAAAAATAATGTTGGGTGGTTTTATTGCCTATGGCGATAAAGATAATAGAGTTAAATATGGAGGAAATGTTATGTACATTTTCAATAAAAATCCACGAAGAACCTTAACCATTGATTATAAACACGATATGCAGCAGCTTGGACAAAGTCCCAATGCACTTACAGAGGACAATTTCTTTACATCAATTTTAAGAAGAAATCCCAATTACAAGTTATCCATGGTGCGCGATTTTACTACTAATTACGAACATGAATGGTTTCAAGGTTTTTCGAACACATTAACTTTCGATTACAAACAGATTGAACCCACAACATATATTTCCTTTCAAAAGAAAATTGGGTTAGATACAATTTCAATATCAAATCTCACGCTATCAGAGATAACTTTAAACTTTCGCTATGCAAAAAACGAAAAATACCTTCGTGGCGAATTTGAGCGTTTTAGCCTCGGCACAAACAAACCAATTTTTAACCTTTTCTTTACGGCAGGGTTGAATAACGTCTTTCAAAGCCAATATGAGTATTATAAAATAAGCGGTAACGTTTCGCATAAAATACCATTAAGTCCATTGGGTTATTTTAAATACATAATTGATGGAGGTATTGTTTTCGGGAGTGTCCCATATCCATTGCTTAAATTACACGAAGGAAACGAAACATACGCTTTCGACAAGTTCGCATTTAACATGATGAATTACTACGAATTTGCAAGTGATAAATATATCAGTATTTACGGTGAACATCATTTCCAGGGTTTTTTCTTTAACAGAATACCTTTGCTAAAAAAACTGGAACTCAGAGAAGTAGTTTCTGGTAAGTTTTTGTATGGCGAATTAAGTAAGAAACATCAGGAAGCCATGTTATTTCCTGAGGGTTTAAATGGTTTGTCGAAACCTTATTATGAAGTAAGTGCAGGAATTGAAAACATTTTAAAAATTTTACGGGTTGATGCTGTTTGGCGGTTAAGCTATCTCGATCACGAGAATATTGATAAATTTGGAGTACGAGTAGCTGTGCAGATTGTTTTTTAGTTTTTTGTTGAATTTAATCCTGCAGGTTTTACATTGCGATCATTAGTTTAATATCGATTTTTGATTAAAAATCTTACATTTGCAAAAATATTTTTACCATGGATCAGGTACAAAAATCAAAACTTAGAACAGACGATTTATATAAAAAATACCGTTCAAGAACAGTTGTAAAAGGTGTTTCGGTTGAAGTTGAACAAGGTGAAATTGTTGGATTACTCGGTCCAAATGGAGCTGGAAAAACAACTACATTTTATATGATTGTAGGTTTAATTACTCCTTTTTCTGGTAAAATTTATTTAGATGATATTGACATTACCAGAGAACCCGTTTATAAGCGCGCACAAAAAGGTATTGGTTATCTGGCACAGGAAGCATCCGTATTTCGTAAATTAAGTGTTGAAGACAATATTAAAGCTGTGCTCGAGATGTCTGATATCCCAAAAGAGGAACAACGCGATAGAGTTGAAACACTTATTAATGAATTTGGACTAACAAAGATTCGTAAAAGTTTAGGTAATCAACTTTCGGGTGGTGAGCGACGTAGAACAGAAATTGCGCGAGCACTAGCCATAAAACCTAAATTTATTCTGCTCGACGAACCTTTTGCCGGTGTTGACCCAATTGCAGTTGAAGATATCCAGGCAATAGTTTCGCATCTTAAAGATAAAAACATTGGAATACTTATTACCGACCATAATGTTCACGAAACATTATCAATTACAGATCGGGCCTATCTTTTGTTCGAAGGAAACATTCTAAAATCAGGTACTGCTAACGAGCTTGCTGATGATGAACAAGTACGGCGTGTTTATCTTGGAAAAAATTTCGAACTTCGGGATATTAATAAAAATGATTAATCAACAAAATATAATTTATTAATAATTAGAATTATACCTAATCGGGTTGATTTATTCTAAATTTTCATACAAATTGTTTTTCATATAAAAAAAATAGATATCTTTGCACGGTCTTTTTTGCGGATGTGTCGTAATTGGTAGCCGAGCTAGACTTAGGATCTAGTGCCGTAAGGCGTGGGGGTTCGAGTCCCTTCATCCGCACTTAATATAACAAACCGCTTAAGAAATCGAACAATATCGATGATTTAGCGGTTTTTAAAATTTAGTTAATTCAAAAACATTCATACAATGAATATCACAAAAGAAAACATTGACAATTTAACTTCACTTTTAAAAGTTAATATTACTAAAGCAGATTATTCTGAAAAGGTTGAAAATCAAATTAAAGAGTTTAAGAAAAAAGCCCGTATCGATGGTTTCCGCCCCGGAAAAGTTCCTGATGGCCTGGTTCGTAAAATGTATGGCAAATCAATTCTTGTTGATGAGGTTAACAAACTTGTTTCGGACTCACTAACAAAGTATTTGGTTGATGAAAAATTAAATATTCTGGGTGAACCACTTCCAAGTAAAGAACACCAGAAACCATTTAATTTCGATGCTGATTCTGATTTTGAATTTGTTTTTGATATAGCAGTTGCTCCTCAGGTTGAAGTAAAACTATCGAAAAAAGATAAAATTCCTTATTACGAGATAAAAGTAGAAGATTCGGTTCTCGATACGCACGTTGATAATTATGCACGTCGGTATGGTGAGTTTAAAGAAATCGAAGCAGCTACCGATATGGAAATGTTAACTGGTAATTTTAAACAAGTTGATGAAAATAATGCAATCATCGAAGGTGGAATTGCGACCGAAGCAGTTAAAATAACTCTTGAATATATTAAAGATAAAGAAATAAAAAATGCTTTTAACGGTAAAAAAGCTGGCGATAAAGTAATTTTCGATGTTCGTAAAGCTTACCCAAGTGATACTGAAATTGCATCTATGTTGAGAATTGACAAAGAAAAAGCAAAAACATTAACTGGTAATTTTGAGTTCGAAATTGAAAAAATTCAACGCTTCGAAAAGGCAGAAATAAACCAGGAGTTATTTGATAAAGCTTTTGGCGAAGGAACAATAACAACTGAAAAAGATTTTAGAAATAAATTAACCGAAGAGATTAAGCAAAACTTCTCAAAAGAAAGCGACTATCGTTTTTCAATTGATGCAAAAGAGAAAATTGTAAGTAAAATAAATCCTGAATTACCAGCAGAATTCTTAAAACGCTGGTTGTTACAGATAAACGAAGGTAAATTTACAGCCGAGCAAATCGAAGCTGAATATCCGTTATTCGAGAACGATCTAAAATGGCAGTTAATTAAAGATCAAATAATTAAAGATCTTGATTTAAAAGTAACTGAAGAAGAAATTCTTGGATTAGCCAAAGAAGTTACCGCTGCTCAGTTTATGCAATACGGATTAAATAATTTACCAGATGAACATCTGGAAAACTATGCCAAAGAGATTCTTAAAAAGGATAGCGAAAAACGAAAATTATACGAAAAGAAATTTGAAGATAAAATCGTTGCTCATATTAAAGAGTCTGTAAAACTTGACGAAAAAGAAGTTACTGCAGAAGAATTTCAGAAACTTTGGACAGAACAAAAGAGTAAATAATTTCGTCATTTATCAAATTTAACTAACTTTATAAGCAGTAAAATTAAACAGTTAGATATGAAGTCAAAAGACGAATTTAAAAAATACGCAACCAAGCATATTGGTTTAAGCAGCTTATCATTAGACAGGTACTCCTCAATGTATAATAGTTACATTTCACCTACTATCATTGAAGAACGTCAGTTAAACGTAGCACAGATGGATGTTTTCTCCCGATTAATGATGGATAGAATCATTTTTCTTGGTGTTCCGATTGATGATGATGTTGCAAATATTATACAAGCACAAATGCTCTTCCTCGAATCGGTAGATCCTGCAAAAGATATTCAGATTTATATGAATACCCCAGGTGGTGGAGTGCATGCAGGTCTCGGAATATACGATACCATGCAATACATTAGTCCTGACATTGCAACTATTTGTACTGGTATGGCTGCATCTATGGGAGCTGTATTATTAACAGCCGGAACTAAAGGAAAACGATCAGCATTAACTCATTCGCGCGTTAT
This sequence comes from Bacteroidales bacterium, assembly GCA_050179935.1. Taxonomy (GTDB): domain Bacteria; phylum Bacteroidota; class Bacteroidia; order Bacteroidales; family UBA12077; genus UBA12077. The sequence continues at coordinate 151,496 of JBFXEQ010000001.1, forward strand.
GATTCATCAGCCAATGGGTGGAGCACAAGGACAAGCTATTGATATCGAGATAACTACACGTGAAATAGTTAAGTTACGTAAAGAGTTGTACGAAATTATAGCATCTCATACCGGAAATCCATTTAAAAAGATTGAAAAAGACTCAGACCGAGATTACTGGATGACAGCAAATGAAGCCAAAGAGTACGGAATGATTGATGAAGTTTTAGTACGAAACGGGAAGAAAAAATAAAACCATTTACAACAAATAGAAAACTGCGTTTACCCAAATGCAGTTTTTTTTTATTTAATTATAGCTTACCTTTGCAGTATATTTCAAGATATTATAGCCATGGATAAATGTTCGTTTTGTGGGAGAGATAAAAAGGAAACCAACCTATTAATTGCTGGCATGTCTGCGCATATTTGTGATCAATGCATAGAACAGGCACATGAGATTGTGGTTGAAGAACTTCGTAAGAAAGGGGATTTTGATGTTTCGAAAATTAAGCTAAGTAAACCTGCCGAAATAAAAAACTTTCTCGATTTGTACGTTATTGGACAGGAAGATGCTAAACGATACCTTTCGGTTGCTGTGTACAATCATTACAAGCGGTTGATGCAAACCAACCATAAAGACGAGGAAGAAGTTGAGATAGAAAAATCAAATATTATCTTGGTTGGAGAAACAGGAACAGGGAAAACTCTTTTAGCAAGAACTATTGCTAAAATGTTACATGTGCCTTTTACTATTGTTGATGCAACGGTTTTAACCGAGGCTGGTTATGTAGGTGAAGATATTGAAAGTATTTTAACTCGCTTACTTCAGGTTGCCGATTATAATACCGAAGCTGCAGAAAAAGGTATTGTTTTTATTGATGAGATTGATAAAATTGCCCGTAAAGGCGATAATCCATCAATTACACGCGATGTTTCGGGTGAAGGTGTTCAGCAAGGATTGTTAAAATTGCTCGAAGGATCTGTGGTTAATGTTCCACCACAGGGTGGAAGAAAACATCCCGACCAAAAAATGATTCCGGTAAATACTAAAAACATTTTATTTATCTGTGGCGGCGCTTTTGATGGCATAGAACGTAAAATAGGGAACAGGTTAAATACTCAGGTGGTTGGTTATTCTGCCAGCCGTGAAAAAGACAGGATCGACAAAGAAAATTTACTGCAATACATTGCACCACAAGACTTAAAATCATTTGGATTAATTCCTGAAATTATTGGTCGTTTGCCCGTGTTAACATTTCTTAATCCATTAGACAGAGAGGCGTTACGTCGAATACTTACCGAACCTAAAAATGCCATTATTAAGCAGTACGAAAAACTTTTTAAAATGGATGGTGTAAAACTAAGTTTCGAAAAAGAAGTATTCGAATTTATTGTAGATAAAGCCATTGAATTCAAACTTGGAGCCCGAGGTTTAAGAGCTATTTGCGAAGCAATTATGATCGATGTGATGTTTGATATTCCATCAACAGATGAAAAGAATGTAAAAATCACACTTCAGTATGCTAATGAAAAGCTTGCTAAAGCAAATATCCAAAGGCTAAAAGCGGCATAATAAAATTTAATATCAGAAACACTAAGACATAATTTTAGAAATAACCTGAGTCTTTGGAAACTGTTCAAGGATTGTTTTTACCGTTACCGTTATTGGAACAGCCAGAATCATTCCCGGAATACCCCAAAGAAATCCCCAGAACATAAGCATAACTAAAATCGTGATAGTATTTATGGAAAATGCATGCCCCATAAAGATTGGTTCTAAAATACTTCCAAATAAAACCTGAATACCAATAAGAATTAAGATAAATCCTACCAAAGTACCTGTGTGATCAATCTGTGCAAATGAAAAGAACGATAAAGCCCCTGTTGAAAATATAGAACCAAACATTTGAATGAAATTTAATCCAAAAGCAAGTAATCCCCAGAAAACAGGGAATTTAATATCGAAGAAGTAACAAGCTATGCTAAAAGACAAGCCCGTGGCAATACTTATAAGAAACTTAACAATCAGAAACTTAACTATACTCCTTTCTATAATCATAAATGTTCTGATTGATGTTAATCTTTTCTCAAAAAGCGTATTTTCCATAAGCTTCTGAACATTGATTGACCCTGCCAATAATAAAATAATAAAGAATAAAGCCATGAGAATCATACCCAAAGTGCTCTGCAAAAAACCCAATGCTTTCCCTAAATTTTCGTAAACATTATTAGCCATTTCATTGCTATTTAAAAGCAAACTAACCGTGTTTTGCCCTGCGATATATTCTATTCCAAGCCCTTTAATAATAGGTATAAGCAAATTATTGATTTTGCCAATTATTTCCTGCCAATAGCTCCTTTCGATACTTAATATTTCTTTGCTGCTTATCATTACAAGACTAACGGTGCCATAAACCAATAAAAGCAGAAATAATGTAATAAAAGTCATTGTTACCCACTTTGGTACGTTTAATTTAAATGTCCAACGTATTAGTGGCATAAAAAGCAGTGAAATTAAAAGTGCGGAAACCAGCGGTACAAATATGAATGATAATAATTTTAATATATAAAAAACCACAGGAACTACTAAAATTATAAGTAATTTGTTCGTTAATGCCGTTTGATTTATTTCTTTCATTTGCTTTTTAGTTTTTATTTTCTCAAAATTAATCTGATTTTATAGTAATTAACAAAAAATCTTGATTGTTTTAAATAAGAAATTTTTCTCAACCGAAAGGTTCGTGAAGGTAAGTATAAAAACTAAGGGGTCAATTAAAAAGTTGTTTTGAAATCAGATTTTCAAAATAACCTTAATGATATAGAATTAATAACGTATGTGCTCATTTTATTTTATTCTATCTAAAATTATAACCGAAAATGGATATTTATTTTTATCATCTGGCTCAAAATACTGTTGGCTAAATTCAATCCACTCTTTCATATTGATTTCAGGAAAAAACGTGTCTCCCTCAAATGATTGATGAATTTTTGTTAAATAAATTCGGTTAGCAATTGGCATGGCCTGTTTATAAATCTCTCCGCCACCGATTATAAATACTTCAGATTCATTTTTAGCAAGATCTAAAGCTTCTTTTAACGAATGAACTATAATACAACTTTCAGCCTGATAATTATTATCTTTTGTAATAATAACATTTGTTCTGTTGGGCAAAGGTCTTCCGTTTGATTCAAATGTTTTTCTGCCCATAATAATGAAATGGCCTGTAGTTGTTTCTTTAAAGTGTTTTAAATCCTTAGGTAAATGCCAGATCAGGTTATTATCTTTTCCTATTACATTATTCTCGGCAACGGCTACTATTATAGATATCATATTTCAGTTTATTTGTAAAATGGTAAAATTGTAAATTAGTTATTTTGTTTATTTACCAATAAATTCTTTTTTAAATAGCCAATGTAGCCATTTAGTTTTTTTAAAAGAAGATCAATTTTTTCGTTAATTCATCAAACTTCTTTTTTTCAATCAAATTCCTGCTTTTTGTTTTTAATAACCAAACCTTAGTTTCTAATAATGATCCTCTAGAATAATAACAGAACTGTATATTCTCTTTAAAAAAGTATCGACCCTAACCTTCTGCTATATTAGCTGAAATAGAATCTGCGGAACGAACAAATTGCTTGCCGATTGTATCCTTTTCAAAATAGCTCCACTTAGCAACTTCAGTCCAAATGATATCTCCAATTTCATTAGCAATCTGGAACACTTCAAGTCTCTCTAAAGAATAAAAATCATCCATAGTTAAAATAAAATATTAAACAAGTTTACTAATTTACCAATTTACTATTTTAAACAGAAATGGCCCCTTTAATATGCGGATGCGGATCGTAGTTTTCTAATTTAAAATCATCAAACACAAATGAAAAAATATCTTTCTTATCAAGATTCATCTTTAAAACAGGCAATGTTTTTGGTTCACGTGATAACTGAAGCTTAACCTGATCGATATGATTAAGATAAATATGTGCATCACCAAGCGTATGAATAAACTCATAAGCTTCTAACCCAGTGGCCTGAGCTACCATTTTTAACAAAATAGCATACGATGCAATATTAAATGGTACTCCTAAAAAAATATCGGCACTTCGCTGATAAAGCTGACACGACAACTTTCCTTCGGCAACATAAAACTGAAATAATATATGACAAGGAGGTAAAGCCATGTTTTTAATATCAGCAACATTCCAAGCACTAACAATATGACGACGCGAATCAGGGTTTCTCTTAATAGATTCAATAATCTGCGAAATTTGATCAACCGATTTTCCATCTGGTCCGGGCCATGATCTCCACTGATAACCATAAATATTTCCCAGATTTCCGTTTTTATCGGCCCATTCGTCCCAAATTTTTACACCATTTTCATTTAAATATCTAATATTGGTATCTCCATTTAAAAACCATAAAAGCTCATAAATAATTGACTTAAGATGAAGCTTTTTTGTTGTAAGTAATGGAAATCCATCCTGCAGGTTAAATCGCATTTGATATCCAAAAGTACTTATGGTTCCTGTACCTGTTCTATCTTCTTTTTTTACTCCTGTTTTTAATACATGATCGAGTAATTGCAAGTATTGTTTCATGGGTAGTTGTCCTTTTTTGTAAAGGTAAAATTAATAAATTAGTATGTGGATTTTTATGTTTTGCTTTTAGTGGCTTAGTGCATAATAAAATATTTATGCAATGCTATTAGCTGCAACGAATTAGAAATTAAACTATTTTTTAACATAAAATTTGTTAATAAAAAGAAATTGTTACATTTATGCATTTAAATACGATAATTACTTAATTAAAATCATGTCGAAGATTGTATCGTTATCAGAAGCGGCCTCAATTGCATTACACGGAATAATCCTAATTGCCCGTGAGGGAGAAAGTTTGAATGTTATAAAAATAGCAGAACGTACCAGTACATCAAAGCATCATGTTGCCAAGATTATGCAGAGACTCGTAAAAGCAGGTTTTTTATATTCGCATCGCGGTCCAAGTGGCGGATTTATACTTAAAAAGAAACCCGAAGAAATAAATTTCCTTGATATTTATGAAACAATTGAAGGTAAAATTGAAATAAGTGCCTGTCCTATGGATAAACCTATCTGTCCGTTTGGCAAGTGTATTATGAATAACGTAACCAACAAAATGACTATTGAGTTTCAGAATTACCTCCGAGAACAAACAGTAGATCAATATATTTAAAACTTCCCAGGTAACTAGTATAATTATCCCAATTTGCTTGGGATTTTTTATTCTATCTAAGTAAAAATCTATTAATATGATATAAATCATAAAAAATAGTTTGGTAACGAAAAAAACTTGTCGTTATTTTGGTATTGCGTTACTTAAATTCTTATTTAAATTTAAAATATTAATTATCATTTACATATGAAGAGACAGATTATAAAAATTGATGAAGAAAAATGCAACGGTTGTGGAGTTTGTGTTCCAAATTGTCATGAGGGAGCATTACAAATAATCGATGATAAAGCCCGATTAATAAGTGATTTAATGTGCGATGGATTGGGAGCTTGCATTGGTCATTGCCCTGAAGGTGCTATTGAGGTTATTGAACGTGAAGCAGAACCGTACAATGAAATAGCTGTAATTGAAGAAATGGTGAAAAAGGGAAAGAACACCGTTATTGCTCACTTAAAACATTTAAAAGATCATATGGAATTTGGATTTTTAAAACAGGGTGTAAAATGGATGCAAGAAAATAGAGATTCGATTTTGTTTAATGTAGATGAAGTAATTACAAAAGCATATGATACCAATCCTGATAGTGACAAAGAGGATTCAGGTTCGTGCGGTTGTGGAGGTCATGAGGAAAAACAACCTAAACAACATCATCATGTTAATCATCAGCATCAAGAAGGAGGTTGTCCTGGATCTGCATCTAAAACATTTTCGAAGCCTCAAACCATTGCATCAAACTTTAACGGAGATGTTCCATCGGCTCTAACTCATTGGCCAGTGCAAATGCATTTAATAAATCCTGCAGCACAGCATTTCCATAATTCCGATCTTCTTTTAGCAGCAGATTGCGTTGCCTTTTCGTTTGGCGATTTTCACAATAAATTTCTTAAAGGTAAAACATTGGCCATAGCTTGTCCAAAACTTGATTCAAACAAAGAAGAATATGTAGAAAAACTAAATCTACTTTAACAGATTTACAATTTTGAATATGAGCAATTTATATCACGCTGTCGTTTTATATGCCGTTCATATATTCTATCTATCATTTGATCTTCA
>JBFXEQ010000002.1:0-135973 GCA_050179935.1 Bacteroidales bacterium
CAACAATAAATTGATCTTAAAAGAAGTGAAATTGATCAAAATCAAGCTAAAAAAGACATATTTTCTCATCAATCATAGCATAAAAAATTTGATTATTTAACTTTTTATGTAATTTGCGGATTTAAGGGTTTACAGTAATACAAACATGAATAAACTTGATAATAAACAAAAATCCTGCTTTTCAGCGGAATGAAAGAAATTTTCCAGTATTGAGAATTCGTTATTATTGATTGTTCTATGATTTAAATATAAAGGAGTAGGGATTACCTTCGGTGATCCCAAAGGGTGAAGTTGCTCAAATGAATAATCATTCATTTGCTTTGCTCATTGCTTTTTATTTTTCATCTGTCCTTGATCAAGCAAGCTTGACTCGGCCATCTGAAAAACAAAAATCCCGCTTTACAGCGGGATGATTATTCATTTGGCGGAGAAAGAGGGATTCGAACCCCCGGTACCTTTCAGTACAACGGTTTTCAAGACCGCCGCATTCGACCGCTCTGCCATTTCTCCGGGGGCAAAATTATAATTTATTTTCATTTGTGCAACGTTTTTAAAAAATTAATTTTTTTTTGAATCAAATAAGTGTTTTTATGTTTTCTCAACTTGAATAGGAACTCTGTTTTGGACGTTTATAGTGCTTTTTAACAAGAATTGTTAACAAAATCGTTAATTTTATCAATAAAAATGCATTTTTTTTTGAAGAACATTTGCTAAGCTCAATAAATACTCTATATTTGTATGTATGTAAGAAAATAATATTTACTAACCCTAAAAATTTTTTATTATGAACAAAGCAGAATTGATTGATGCAATTGCAAAAGATGCAAAATTAACAAAAGCTGATGCTAAAAAAGCTTTAGACGCTTTCATTAAAAGCACAACTACATCTTTGAAAAAAGGTAACCGTGTAGCTTTAGTTGGTTTCGGATCATTCTCAGTAGCTAAAAGAAATGCTAGAACTGGAAGAAACCCACAAACTGGTAAACCAATCACTATTAAAGCTAAAAAAGTTGTTAAGTTTAAAGCTGGTAGCGATTTAGCTGGTTCAGTTAACTAAAAAATACTTTTAAGTTAAGTTGGGGAGTACTATGAATATTGTACTCCCTTTTTTATTTTCTGTCGATGTTATGAATAGAGAATTGATAGATTTTTTGAAAAAATTTGTACTCGAAGAAAGATATACAAATTTTCAGAAGGTTTTAAATTCAAGAACTCGATATATCACGGTTGTTCTTGAAGATATATACCAATCACAAAATGCAAGTGCTGTTCTTCGAACTGCAGATTGCTTTGGAGTACAAGATATCCATATTATAGAAAAAAAACACGAGTTTCAGGTTAATCCTGATGTTGTGCTTGGCTCATCAAAATGGCTTACCATTAACAAATACAATAAACATCACCAAAATTCCCAACGTGTAATAGATAACTTAAAAAAGGAGGGTTACCGAATTGTAGCAACAGTTCCAAAATCTGACTGTACCGAGTTAGATAAATTTGATCTCTCAAAAGGAAAAGTAGCTTTGTTTTTTGGAACGGAGCTTAGCGGATTGACTGATGAAATCATTACTCAGGCTGATGAATTTTTAAAAATTCCAATGGTTGGTTTTACTGAGAGTTTTAATATTTCCGTTTCGGCAGCAATTATTTTATATGAGCTAACCCGCAAACTGCGGCTTTCTGATATTGATTGGCAATTAACCGAAATAGAAAAAGAAGAAATATTATTAGACTGGTTAAAACAAACACTTCGAAAACCCGATTTGTTGATAAAAAAGTTTTATCACAGAAAATAAATCTTCTGTCATTCTTTTTTGTATATTTATCTACTATTTTTGCATTTTAAGTAAAATTATCAAATACGCTTTAACGTTTTACAAACACTTTTTAATAGAATGATAAATTGTATAATTATTGACGATGATGTTTTGTCAAGAAGAGTGGTGGAGGAGTTTGTTAACCGAACAGAATTTTTAAGTTTAAAATATTCGTTTGAGAATGCTGTTGAAGCTATTAAACGATCAGATATATTTAATGATGAAATTGATCTGATTTTTTTGGATATTGAGATGCCTGAGATGGACGGCATTGATTTTCTTAATACGCTTAGTAACTTACCACAGGTAATAATTATTTCATCAAAGGAAAAATATGCCATAAGTGCTTTTGATTATGATGTAACCGATTATTTGCTTAAACCAATTACTTATGGCAGATTTTTTAAAGCAGTATCAAAGGCAAAACAAATTCATGAAACAAAAGCCAAAAAAAAATCAGGAGAGATTTATGTTAAAAAGGCATCGGCATTAGTAAGGCTAAAGTTTGAAGATATATTATGGGTCGAAGCACTCGAGAATTACGTTATCATAGCTGTTTTTAACGAAAAATTTACTATTCATTTTACCATGAAATCGATTGAAAATCAGCTGCCAACAGATATCTTTAAACGTATTCACCGTTCATTTATAATTAATATAGGTAAGATTGACCGAATTGAAGACAACTCTGTGATAATTAAATCAAACGAAGGACTAAAAAGCATTCCAATTGGTAAAGCCTATAAAGATAAATTTATGAAAGAAATTAACCTGATGGGGAAATAATAATCTACTTTTGTGGTTTAATTGTAAATTGGGTTCATTCCCAATTTTTTTATTTTAAGCGATATGTTAACAAACCGACAATTATTTTTACAAAATCTTGCTCAAACATCAGATGCTCCTTTGCAGATAGAGATTGAAAAAGCTGAAGGAATTTATTTATACGGACCTGATAATAAAACATATATTGATTTAATATCAGGTGTTTCAGTTAGTAATGTTGGTCATAGACATCCGGCGGTTGTTGAGGCCATAAAGCAACAGGTTGACAAGTATATGCACCTTATGGTTTATGGAGAGTATATTCAAACTCCACAGGTTCGTTATGCAAGTATGTTATCTGATGTGTTGCCCGGAAACCTAAAATCAGTTTACTTGGTTAATTCGGGGAGCGAAGCTATTGAAGGAGCTTTAAAGCTTGCCAAACGTTTTACCGGAAGAAGCGAAATTATTGCTTACAAAAATGCCTATCATGGAAGTACACACGGATCATTAAGTGTAATGGGAAATGAGACACTAAAAAATTCATTTCGTCCGTTGTTGCCTGGTATAAAGTTTATCGAGTTTAATAACGAAGCGGATATTGAACAAATAACTACCAAAACAGCATGCGTACTAATTGAGCCGATTCAGGGAGAGGCTGGTATTCGTATACCTAATAAAAGTTACCTGAATACACTACGTGAAAAATGCAACAAAACAGGTACATTATTAATTTTTGACGAAATTCAAACTGGTTTTGGAAGAACCGGCGAGCTTTTTGCATCAATAAAGTACAATGTTGTACCCGATATTATGACAATAGCTAAAGGAATGGGAGGGGGAATGCCTATAGGTGCTTTTATTTCGTCAAAAGAAATAATGGATAGTTTAAAAACAGATCCAGTATTGGGTCACATTACTACTTTTGGTGGTCATCCGGTATCGTGTGCCGCTGCGATTGCTACACTTGAAGTAATTCAACGCGAAAACCTTCTGAAAAGCGTAAATCATAAAGGCGAATTATTTAAAGAAAAACTAAAGAATAAGCATATAAAAGAAATTAGAGGTGTTGGTTTATTTATGGCTGTAGAGCTCGAGAATTTTAAAAGGGTTAAAAAGGTTATTGACATTGCCGTTCAAAAAGGATTGATAACTGATTGGTTCTTGTTTTGCGATAATGCTTTTCGTATTTCTCCTCCTCTTACAATTACCGACAATCAAATTATTGAATCGTGCAAAATAATAAGCGAAGCGATTGATGAATCTTATAATGATTGAAATTTTTAAACAGAAAAAGAGTTTATTTTTTAATGAGATTACAACACGATGATCAAGAGTAAAAAAATTTGGATAAATTACATCTATATAACTATATTACTAATAGTTTTAATTTCTTCAAAAGAAGGTTTTGCACAAAAATTCAATAAACAAGAAGTAAGAGATAGTCTTAAATACTATTTTAAGCAAATTGGAACTGAGAATTCAGATAGCAATAAAATACTAATTAACAGAGATATTCAGCGAATAATCAGAAATGCATTATCGTTTAACGAATCTTTTGATTCGCCTCTTGATTCGGTTTTAAACCTGGGAGTTGTAATATCTGAAAATAACCGTGTACGCTTTTATACTTGGAATATTCCATTTAACGACGGAACTCATAAATATTTTGGATTTATACATTATTACAGCAAAAAGGATAAAAAATATAATTTGTTTGAGTTGTTTGATAATTCTGATAATATAAAAAAACCTACCATGGAGTTTTTATCATCCAGAAACTGGTTTGGAGGGTTGTTATATATGATTATTGAGAAAAAGTACAAAGGTGATACCTATTATATATTGTTGTATTCTGATTTGAATGATTTACACACCAAAAAGAAAATAATAGATGTGCTTCAATTTGGCGAGCATGATTTGCCTGTTTTTGGAGCAAGAATTTTTAAAGATCAACCCCAAAATACACGTATCATATTTGAGTTTAATGCCAGAGCATCCATGACATTGACTTACGATAACAAATTAAAGATGATTGTATTTGACCACCTTTCTCCATCAAAGCCAAGCCTAAAAGGTGTTTATGAGTTTTATGGTCCGGATTTTTCTTATGATGGGTATAAGTTCGAGAAAGGTTTTTGGGTGTTGCACCCTGACATCGATATTCGAAATAACAAATAATGCAACGCCTTTATTAACTGATTATTAATCATGTTTTTTTTGACTAATTCTAAAAGATCGATTATATTTAGGTAAAGTTTCGGGGTACAATGAAAAGAAGAATCAGTAATGATAACGTTTATATTTATTTTATTGATGATGATAATGCATCAATTAGTGAGATTATTAAAAAATCTGATCAACTAGAGAGTTATAATATTAAAATTTATTCGAAAAGCAGAGATTTTATTACTGATTTTCAGCATGTAAAACCAAAAAAGCAACAAGTATATATTGTTTTTATATCAAATCACTTAGAAATAGATGAAGAAGGTAAATCTGTTGAGGTTATTGATGTTTTAAAGAAAATAAAATCAATCAATCCATTTACAGAAGTTATTTTGTATTCCGATAGTGATGATATTGACACTGTTTCATTAGCATTTCATCATGGTGTATATACTGCAATAAAGAAAAACGACAATTTTATTTTACGACTCGAGAACAATATTAAAGGTATTATCAGTCAGAAAAATTTTATACTTAAAAAACAGTCAAGTCTTTTTATAACAGAGTTATTTTTAATTTTTACAGTTTTTATGGCGATTCTTGTCGCAATTTTATGGTACTTCTTTCCCACTTTCTTTTTAGATTAAATAAATCTATAAAAAAAAAATACTGAAAAATTTTCTTGAAAAGTCATCGAATAGATTATTTGCATGTCTATTTGTCAGTTTGTTGTAAATGGCATATACTTTGAAATTAGGGTAATCTGAATTTAAATGTTAAACTCAAAATGGAAAAGAAAATGCAAACAGGTAAAATAGGTGTAACTACAGAGAATATCTTTCCAATAATTAAGAAGTTTTTATACTCTGATCACGAGATTTTCTTGCGAGAGCTAATCTCAAATGCAATCGATGCAACCCAAAAGCTAAAGAAACTATCATCACTTGGCGATGTAAAAGGCGATTTGGGAGATCTGACAATTCGTGTAAATCTCGATACTAAAAAGAAAACACTTACAATAAGTGATAGAGGTATCGGTATGACAGAGGAAGAAGTAGATAAGTATATTAATCAAATTGCTTTTTCGAGTGCTGGAGAATTTCTTAATAAATTTAAAGATCAAACAACCATAATAGGTAAGTTTGGTTTGGGTTTTTATTCTGCATTCATGGTTTCGAAAAAAGTTGAGATTATAACCCTTTCATATAAGGAAGATGCAAAACCAGTTAAATGGTCGTGCGATGGAAGTCCTGAATATACAATGGAATTAGGTAAAAAGAAAGATCGCGGTACTGATATTATTCTTTATATTGATGATGAATCGAAAGAATTTGCCGAAGAAAGCAGAATAAATGATTTATTAAATAAGTATTGTCGCTTTTTGCCAATCGAAATAGCTTTTGGTAAAGAAAAAGACTGGAAAGATGGTAAAGAAGTTGAAACCGAAAAAGATCATATTATAAATGATACAAATCCTGTATGGACAAGAAAACCAGCTGAGTTGAAGGATGAGGATTATAAAAGCTTCTACGATAAACTCTATCCCTTTAAAGAAGAGCCATTGTTTCATATTCATCTGAATGTCGATTACCCGTTTAATCTTACAGGAATTCTGTATTTCCCAAAAATCAAAAATAATATTGAGGTACAAAAAAATAAAATTCAATTGTATGCAAACCAAGTATTTGTAACCGATTCAGTTGAAGGTATTGTACCCGAATTTTTAACTTTGTTGCATGGTGTTCTCGATTCGCCCGATATCCCTTTAAACGTTTCGAGAAGTTACTTGCAAAGCGATTCGAATGTTAAAAAAATCTCAAATCATATTACTAAAAAAGTTGGTGATCGATTAGATGAAATTTTTAAAAACGACCGTGCTCAGTTTGAGAAAAAATGGGATGATCTTAAGATCTTTATCGAATACGGAATGCTTACTGATGAGAAATTCTATGAAAAAGCTAAAGATTTTGTTTTGTTAAAAAGTTCTGAAAATAAATATTTTACTTTAGACGAGTACGAAAAACTGATCAAAGAAAATCAGACAGATAAAAATAAAACACTTGTTTACCTCTATGCAACCGATAAAGACAAACAATTTACATTTATTGAAAATGCAAAAGTCAAAGGTTATGATGTACTTATCATGGATGGCCAGCTCGATACTCATTTTATTAATCAGCTGGAGCAGAAAATGAAAGATACTCGCTTTATGCGCGTTGATTCTGATGTAGTTGATAAGCTTATTAAAAAAGATGAGATTGTTGAATCGCATTTATCTGAAGAAGAAAGGAATCAACTCTCTAAAATGTTCGAAAGCCAGTTGCCATCGGTTGGATCATTTACAGTTCAGTTCGAAAATATGAAAGATACTGACGATCCTGTTATCATTACACAGTCGGAGTTTATGCGACGAATGAAAGATATGGCATCGATGAGTGGTGGAATGAATTTTTATGGTGAATTACCCGATAGTTATAACTTGGTCATAAATTCAAATCATAAGTTACTTGAGAAAATTATTGAGCAGAAAGAAAAAAAGATAGGAACAAAACTTACCAAGTTAATTGATGAGTTGAAACCTTTCGAAAATGAAAAGGATGAATTGAAAAAACTTCAAAAAGATAAGAAAGAGGAGGAAATAAACCAGGCTGATAAAGATAAATTATCGGATGTTGAAAAGAAAATTGATGATATCAATAAACAAAAATCCGAACTGCTGGGTAATTATGGTAAAGAAAATAAATTAGTTAAGCAATTGATTGATTTAGCTTTACTTGCAAACAATATGCTTAAAGGCGAAGATTTAACCAAGTTTGTTAAACGAAGTGTAGATTTAATAAAATAAATGGGTTAAAGATTATGTTTAATTGCCTGTCATTTAATTGACAGGCAATTTTTTTATAATATTTTTTGTATTTTAGAGTAATATTTAAAAATATAACAAGGTGAAATTTATTCTGCTTATTGTAATCTTTTTAAGTTCTTTTATAGGTATTGCCCAAAATCCGTACAGTTCGCCTACGTATGGATTAAAGGGAGGCTTCCATCTGTCATCATTGCATGGTGATGATGCCATGGATACACATGGAAAATTAATTTCCCCGCAACTTGGAATTACTGGAGCCCTGTTTTTTACACCCCGGTTTTCGGTAAATGCCGAAGCAAATTATGAGAAAAAAGGAGGTAAGTTTAATAGCTACGAAATTCAGACGAATCTTAATTATGTAGCGATGCCGGTTTTTATAAAATATGCATTTTTTAAAGATCCTCAGATTTATATTTATGGAGGTGGATATGCTTCGTATCTAGTTTCGGCTAATACAAAAGGAGAATTTGAGCGATTTGAGTTTGTAAAGGAAATAGATGAGGATATTAAACCAAATGTCTCAGCTTTTGATTTTGGTGCAATTATTGGATTTGGTGTTCAAGGGAGATTTAATCGTAGTGCTGATATCTTTCTTGATCTGCGTTATTGTCAGGGTTTTTATGATATTGACAAGCATAATACTGAATCGAGATATAATATCAATGATCCAGATCCTGAGATTATTAATAGCTTTTATGAAGTTGATAAACCTAAAAGTGTTTACAACAGAAGCTTTATGCTTACCACAGGTATGTATTTTTATCTAATAAAAAGATAAGGATAGTATTTTTGCAATTAATTTTAAATAAACTGCCGTATTTCAGCTTTTAAAAAGTCCAAAGCAATATTCACTGGCGACTTTTCTTGTTCCATAAGCTCTTCGAGAATCATCCGGCTCAGAATGATCGATTGAGATTCGGGTTTTACTTTTAAAGCAGTTGCGTTAATTAACTGAATTACGCTTGTTTTAGCATTTTTAATAAGTTCCCAAGCCTGATTTGAGATATAAATCTGCTGTCCAACGTTATGATCAAACTCCATGCGAATGGTATTTAATAATTCTGTTTGAAACTGTTTAGCAGTAAGCGATGGATTGTTAACTCTCATAATGAGAGCTTCAGGCGAAATACGTTCGAGCAAAATAGTCATTCGTTCGTAAGCCTGTAATCTTACAGGCATTGTAATTCGCTGGTTTCGTACAATAGACTCAATCTGATTTCTTTTTTGCTCATTTTTAATCATCGATTGCAAAACAAACCATGCAGTAATTAAGACTATTATGGATGGCAAGATATATTTTAAAATTTCTAAAACTTCCGTCATCATATAAATACTTTGTTAAATAATTGAAATTTAATATTTTGCAAATATAAATTGGATTGTTGTATAACACAAATTAATACTTTAAAAAGTTTTATATTTGTCTTTTGCTTACAGCAATATTATTTAGATCAAATTTAATAAATTTTATAACATATTGGTTGATGCGCCGCATTAACCTTTATAATTTAAATGATTATGGAAAATGTATCAAACCGCGTAAACAGCCTTGCTGTTTCCCAAACACTTGAAATGAGTAGAAAAAGCCGAGAGCTTCAATGCAAAGGAATTGATATTATTAACCTCAGCGTTGGTGAGCCTGATTTTAATACTCCTCAGCATATTAAAGATGCAGCAATAAAAGCAATAAACGATAATTATTCGCATTATTCACCTGTTTCAGGTTATGCCGAGTTATTAAAAGCAATATCGGCTAAATTAAAAAGGGAAAACAACCTCGATTATGCTACAGATCAGATTGTTGTTTCGTGTGGAGCTAAACACTCACTTGCAAATGTTATTCTTTCGTTGGTTAATAAAGGCGATGAGGTTATTGTTCCTGCGCCATACTGGGTTAGTTATATCGAGATGGTTAAACTTGCCGAGGGAGTAAATGTAGTAGTTCCAACTAACATTGATAATGATTTTAAGATAACTCCCGATCAGTTAAAAAAAGCAATAACGCCAAAAACCAAAGCGTTGTTTTTATGTTCTCCATCAAATCCAACCGGTAGCCTTTATTCAAGAGATGAGCTTAAAGCAATTGCAGAAGTTATCGCAAATGTAAATCATGATATATATATTATTTCTGATGAGATTTACGAACATATCAATTTTGCTGGAAAACACGAAAGTATTGCACAGTTTGATTTTATTCGTGATAAAGTAATCGTTGTAAATGGTGTTTCGAAAGGATACGCTATGACTGGTTGGCGCATTGGATATATTGCAGCACCAAAATGGATTGCGAAAGCCTGCGATAAAATTCAGGGACAAACAACTTCTGGTGCTTCATCAATTTCTCAGATGGCTTCAGTTGCAGCACTTAATTCAGATAGTAGTTGTATAACCGAAATGGTAGCTGCATTTAAACGACGTCGTGATTTAGTTATTAGTCTTGTTAAAGATATTAAAGGATTGAAGTATAATTATCCCGAAGCAGCATTTTATTTATTTCCTAAAGTAGATTTCTTTTTTGGAAAATCTGATGGAAAAACTACTATTAAAAATGCTGACGAATTATGTTTGTATTTATTAGAAAATGCTCATGTTGCATTGGTTTCGGGTAGTGCATTTGGATCTGATGATTACATTCGGTTCTCGTATGCAACTTCTGATGAAAAACTTATTGAGGCAATGAAACGAATAAAAGAAGCATTAGCAAAACTTAATTAGCAAAAAAAAGCGGGATTTCCCGCTTTTTTAATCTCTGTCTATATACTTACTTACCGTTGCCATTAGTTCTTTAATATTAATTGGCTTAGATATATAATCATCGCATCCGGCTTTAAAGCTTTTTTCCTTTTCGCTCGACATCGTAAATGCAGTTTGTACAATAATAGGTATTTTACTATCAATATCTTTTATTTCCTGCGTTGCTTCTATACCATCCATTATAGGCATTCTGATATCCATTAGTATAACGCAGATGCCTGGAGTTGATTTGAAAATTTTAACTGCTTCCTTGCCGTTTTCAGCTCTTATAAGAGTGGCTTTTGTTTTGGCCAAAGCTCTTTCTAAAAGCATATAATTAGCATCATCATCTTCGGCAATCAGGATTATCTTGCCATCCCAATCATAAACATCTTTTTGTTTATTAAATACTTTTTCGAAAGCGATTTTAAAACCAATAACCAAAATATCATCCAATTGCTTATATTCACCTCTCCAGCTATCAAAATTAGCATCTAAAATATTTTTTTGCTCAGCAAAAGGTTTTTGATGAATATCGAAAAGCAGGTTTTTAAAATTGGTGGGTAAAAACTTGCGTCCATCGGCACCTCCAAACTGATCTACATATCCATCGGAGAAAATGTAAACTACATCATCTTTTAAAATATCAATAACATGATTGGTAAATGGTTCTTTTGCTCTGCGATGAATCCCGATAGGCATTCTGTCTGCTTTAATTTCGGTAAGTTCTTTGTTCCGAATCAAATACATGTGATTATTTGCTCCTGCATATTCGAGTGTTTTCGATTTATTGTTTAGTATACAGAGTGAAATATCCATTCCATCACGGGTTTCACCTGATTTACCTGTTTGTCTTAAGGAGCTTATAATGTGAGTTCTAAGCTCGTTAAGTATTTCGTTAGCCTCTATTTTGGGATTTTTGTTAATTATCTCGTTAAGAAATGTTACACCTAACATGCTCATCAATGCACCAGGCACTCCATGGCCAGTACAATCAACAGCTGCAATACAAATTCTGTCATCAACCTGTTTTATCCAGTAAAAATCACCACTAACAATATCACGGGGTTTGTAAAGTATAAAATGATCAGCAAGTAAATGCTGAATAAAACTATTGGGTGCTAATATAGCAGATTGAATTCTTTTGGCATATACAATACTATCAGTGATTTTTTGTTTTTGTTGTTGTACCAGATCATGCTGAATCTTGATTTTATGTTTTTGCTCTGCAATTTTATCGCCTTGTTTCATAATAAACTGCAGATCGGTTTCCATAATTTCCTTTTGTTTTGTAATCTCAGATTTCTCGAAAGCCAGTTGATCTCTTTCTTTTTGAATTTTTGCCCTTTGTTTGGTAATCAAATCACCTTGTTTTACATAAAAATCAACATCGCGCTCAAGATCATTTATTCTTTTTTTGTAGTGTTCTAATGATTTATTCAGATCGTCGTCTTCGGTTTGCTTATTTTTTAGGGTTTTTAGTTCGGTAATAAGAGGAAAAATCTCCGATGAAATATCTGTTGTTTGATTAACAAAGTAAAATGACTCTGTTCTGATTGTTTCTATAGTATGTTTATCGCAGGTTTCGTCAATTAAAAATATAAATGAAAATGATTTATTTTGTTTTTTTAAAATTCTTGCAAGTTCGAGACCTTTTATCCCGGGCAAATTATTTCCTAACAGTACAAATGTATTTAGATCATCAGTTTTTATTAGGTGGGAGTAGGCATCTTTGCCATTTAAAAAAATTTTCAAATCGATATCATCTGAATTTAGATCTTTTTGAATATTGTTAGCCAGATTTGCCCCTTTAACTGCAACTACTATGTTTGTTTTTTGAGTGGTTTCCATAATTTTATTTATTCATAACGTTGAAATAAATAATAACACCAAGTTAAAAAATACTAAAAATGGATTGTTTAAAGCTTAAAAAAGCCCTTTAAAAAGAGCTTTGTTTTATTCTTCGTATTCGATATATTTAAAGGGAATACCAATAATTGATTCAAAATATTGTCCTGATTCAAGAACATCTAAGTCGCCTTCTTCATAAAACCAGTTAACAACTACGTTTTTGTTATTAGGATTGCCTTCTAACAAACGCAGCATTTCGAGAATAAATTTAGATGAGCTGGTATTAAAATATTCAAGTTTTATATCAACTCTTATTTCAGGGGCAGTAAATTCTTTGGTCCAATCAAGAATGGGTTTAAAAAACTTAGCCGCATCTTCAGGAATTGATCTCCCTTCAATCTTTAATATTCCATTAATGCTTAACGATACGGATGGAGTTTTTTCAGTTTCTTTTATTATTAAATCTTTCATAAGAAATTATTAATTTTTACCCAAGTTAATAAATTTTATGCAAAAGTAAAAAATCACATAAATTTACAATTTATTTATAAATATAAATAAAAAAGATTGACCGATCGCAATTTTTTATGCATAATTAGTTAAATATTCTTAAGTACTAAAACCAAAATAAGCATATTTTTGTTTTCTTATTTTAAAAAATCGATGGCAAAGAAAAAAGATGGGTTTATACAATTGAAAAGAATCATACTATCTATTATCGTCATTATTATGCTAATAGCTGGTTTTGTTTTATTTAAGAGCTATCAGCGAATATATAAACCAAATGTTATACTTGCTGAGGCTAAAACTGCATATGTTTATATTCCCACGGGATCGACAATTGATGATGTAATTACTATACTTTACGAAAAAAACTATATTGTAAATCGTAATTCGTTTGAGTGGTTAGCCGAAAAGAAGAATTACAGAAATAATATTTATCCCGGCAGATATAAGCTAAAGAACGGAATGAGCAATAACAAATTGATTGATCTGTTACGCTCGGGTAAGCAAGAAACAGTAAAGGTTGTATTTAACAGTGTGCGTACCAAAGAACAACTGGCTGGCAAAATTGCGAAACAAATTGAAGCCGATTCGCTCTCAATAATTCGATTGCTTAAAAATAACGGTTATACCGAGAAGTTTGGATTAACTCCTGCCACTATTAGTTGCATTTTTTTGCCCAATACTTACGAATTTTGGTGGAATACATCAGCCGAAAAGTTTATAGAGAAGATGCATGGTGAATATAAAAAATTCTGGAATGAACAACGGTTATCTAAGGCTGCTAAACTAAATCTAACTCCCGAAGATGTTGTCACAATAGCTTCGATTGTTGATGAAGAAACATATAAAGCTGACGAAATGGATAAGATAGCAGGTGTTTATATTAATCGATTGAGAAAAAGAATGCCTTTGCAGGCAGATCCAACGATAAAGTTTGCATGGAACGATTTTTCAATTAAACGAGTTATTAAAAAGCATCTGGAAATTAACTCGCCTTATAACACTTACAAAAATTATGGTTTACCTCCTGGCCCGATCTCTATTCCATCGATAGCTGCAATTGAAGCAGTACTTAATTATAAAGATCACGATTATCTTTATTTTTGTGCCAGTGCTGATTTTTCGGGATATCATGTTTTTGCTAAAACACTGGAGCAGCATAATGTAAATGCCCGCGCATATCAACGGGCACTTAATAAAGAAAAGATTTATAAGTAAAAAAAAGGAGGATTATTCCCCCTTTTTGTCATTGTTAAGTTCGAATGTTATAGGCATTGTGTATGAAACATTTACATTTTGTCCTCTTTGCATACCTGCTTTCCATCGTGGAGAAGAGTAAACTACCCTTAATGCTTCTTGGTCTAATGCAGGATGTACACCTCTGGCAATCTTTGCGTTTCTAATATATCCTTCTTTATCAACAACAAATGTTACATAAACTGTGCCCTGAATATTTTTGGCTTTAGCTTCTTCAGGATAAATTATTTGTTTTGCAATAAACTCCCTAAAAAGTTTTTCTGATTCTTTATCATCATTGGTGTTACCAAATTTGGGCATTTGTTCAACAATTATAAATAATTCATCTTCAGCAATTTCAGTTTGTTTGTTTTGAGAATTTGCATTTTCATTTGATGAATTAATAATTACAATTTCTTCGCAATCAACATTCTTATCTGTTACTTCCTTTACATCGGCTGAAGCCAATGTTTTTAGTAAATTATCATCTCCATCCATTGTAAGCAGAATGATAGATTCCCTTTTCTTATCGGTTGTATTATTTATAATTATTGTATATATCCCTGATTCTGTTAGTTTATATTCCATATCAAGGATGTTTTTATGTTTTATTGTAATTTTTGTTGGAAATATTTCTTGGTCTTTATTAACGAGTTTAAATTCAACAAGTTTATTATAATCATTATAATTAAAAAAATGATAATTTGCGTTTTTAGATAGAATTACTGATAGCTTCTGATGTTCACCAGGGTTTAGATTATATTTAAAATCTTTTAAAAAAGTACTATTTTCAGAAGCTTTGTTTAATTCTTGTCTTATAGTTTCAATATCCTGAGAGAAACCTTGGATTTGTATCCCTAAGAAAAGCAGACAAAGTATTAATAGTTTTCGTTTCATGTTTTTTGGTTTTAGTTAATTAATAATTTACTACCATCTCCGGCAATTTGGCAGTTGATTGTGGATTGAATTTTATCTAGAATGTCATCAATTTCGGGATTTGTAAATGTTGCTGAAAATTTAAGGTTTTTTAGTTCTGTGTTATTTACCTGAACTGGTATGTTGAAAAACTTGGTAAGGGTTTTAGCTACTTCCACCAAATCGGTGTTTTCAAATTTTAGGATTCCTGTTTTCCAATACAAATAATTCAAACTTTTTTCTGTTTCGACAGCAATAAAATCATGCTTTTTAAATAACGTGGCTTTGTCTTTTTCTTCCAAGGTTATTTGTGTTGATTTGGGCAGATTTGTATTATAAAAGTCGATTGTGCCTTTGGTAACCGTAGCAATAACTTGCATTGGGTCTGTTTTAATGTTAAATGCTCCGTTTTTTATAGAACAAATGGTATTACCCGAAATTATAGAATAGCTTTTTTTGTTTGTCGGGCTAGTTTCAATAAATGCTTCACCCTCAATATAAATCTCTTTACCAATTTTGCCATTTGTAGGTATTTTAACAAAACTTTCAGAGTTAATCCAGATTGTAAGATCTTCGCTTACATTAAGTTTTATTTTTTCCCCTTTCTCGACAATAATTTCGGCATAATGCTTTTTATCGGTTTCTTTTCTGAAAATTAAAATAGTGAGTAAAACTATCGTAGTTAAAACAACAGTATAAGCTGGTTTTAAAAATGGTTGCCAGTTAAAATTTGTAATCAGAGAATACAAGCTGTTTGGCTTATTTAGTTCAATCGATTTATTTAACTCTTGATACGCATGTAATGTATCAATTTCTGTATGTTTAAAATTAATATCACGATAAGATAAGGTGTTCTTTTCCATAATGCTGTCAATAAATTGGGCATCATGGTTTTTTTTAGGTTTTACTATATTAAAAAATTTCTTCATTTGTATATATAACGTTTCTAAAATTTAAAACCCTCATTAAAGTATTCCTTTGTATGGATTTAAGTATTCGCGCAACTTTTTATAGGCATTACCCATTTGGTTCTCCACCGTCTTTTGAGATATTTTTAAGTATGATGCAATTTCGTCATAACTCAATCCTTCTTGTTTGGCGAGTCGAAATATCTCTTTTGTTTTTTCTGGTAACCTGTCGATCGCACTTTCTATAATAGCCATTGATCTTAGCTTATCTTCATACTTACTATCGTAAATTGAAGTTTCTTGAATGCTTGCAAATGAATCCTGATATTTTTTACGGGTGTTTTCTTTCCTTATTTCATCAATTATCTGATTATGAGTAAAACTAAAAAGTATTTTACCCACTGGAATCTCAGGCGATAGGATGGAAGTATTATCCCATATTTTTATAAATACTTGTTGAATAGAATCTTCGGCAATAAATTTATTTTTGCTGATCGTAAATGCGTATCTGAATAATGGATTATAATATTTAAAGAATAGCGTATCAAAGGCTTGTTTATTTCCTTCTTTGATTCGTTTAACAAGCAAATCGTCAGATTTTTCGGACATTAATAGATATGTTTAACCCAATAACGTTTGATAATTTATTAACCCCTATGTGGTAAAACTAATTATTAAAAGTAAGACCGGCTTTTGTATAAATCGCCTTTAGCACTTGCTCTTCTTTTTCCCAACAGAGATCAAGGGCTGCTTTATCGGTATTCTCTTTCCACTTTTGATACCTGTTTTTTAACTCAAATATTTCTGTAATTTTTTTTGCAAGCGACTGTGGATTCTGATGATCATAAACTGTTCCGATATCGTATTTCTGCACAATTTTTTGCATCTCTGGAAAAGGAGATACCAGAACCGGAACACGGGCCTGGATATAATCGAAAAGTTTATTAGGGAGTGCATAATAGTAGTTTAACCCAATATTTTCTTCGAGGGCAATTCCCAGATCCGCTTTACAGGTTTCTTCAAAAAGATTTTCGAATGGCATTCTATCAATAAACTCCACTTTATTTATTAAACCTTTCTGTGCGACACGCAGTTTAATATCTCCCTTTATATCGCCATCACCAATAATTCGGAACAAAGTATTATCAAGATATTCCATTGCATCAATCATGTGCTCAAGTCCGCGACCAAGATTTACCGATCCCTGATAAAGAATAACCCGCTGATTGTTTTCTTTAATTCCATCAGTTATCAAATTCTCGATACAATATGGAACATTTCGAACAACACGCATCAAAACTCCATATTTTAAATTGTATGTTTCGGCTATCGACTCCGAAACGGTATATGAGAATTTAATTCGCGGTAATATTAATCTTTCTATTAATTGCCAAACTTTTTTCGGGAAATTTCGGTTAACCAGCTCAGGTACTTCAGTAAAATATTCGTGACTGTCGTAAACTATTTTTTTTCGTTTTAAGATAGCAGCCAAAAAGCATCCTGGCAAAGTATCGAGATCGTTTGCAACAACAATATTAAATCTATGAAAAAGCAAAAAAACAAATAGTCGGATATTAAAAGATTTATAAAATAAAAACCCTCGTTTAAAAACCATGTTAAAGCGAATAGTTTTATACAATCGTTCATTTAATGGCGAGCAATCATTTTTAATTCTGCCGATTACAGTAACATTTGCTCCTGATTTTAACAATGTGCTGGCAATTTTATGTACTCTGTTATCGGTTACCAGGTCGTTTGTTACCGCCAAATAAATTATTTTTTTTCTATTCATTCTGGTTAATACAATATGGATTGCTGATTTTAAATTTCAATCTGTATCTTTGGATGATAAAATTAAAAAGATATGATTGAAATCAAAGAAAATTTTTCTTTAAAAAAATACAATACGTTTGGTTTTGATATTAAATGCGCTTATTTCTCAATTTTTTTAAATACTAATGAATTAAAAGACACTTTGCTTTTTGCGAAAGAAAAAAAAATCTCATTACTAATTCTTGGAGGAGGAAGTAATGTGCTTTTTACCGGCGATTATAATGGATTAATTATTCAACCTGCAATTAAAGGAATAGAGATTGTATCCGAAACCACTGATTATGTTGATTTAAGAGTTGGTGCTGGCGAAAATTGGGATGAGTTTGTCGATTATTGTGTTCGGCATAATTGGTACGGGATCGAAAACTTATCACTAATTCCGGGGTTTGTTGGTACTTGTCCGATACAAAATATTGGTGCATATGGGGTAGAGGTTAAAGATACAATTACAAAAGTTGAGACAATAGAAATAAACACTTTAAAGGAACATTTATTTTTGAATACTGAATGCAAATTTGGTTACCGCGATAGTATTTTTAAAAGAGATTTAAAAGGAAAACATATAATTACACACGTTCATTTCAGGTTAAAGAAGAATGGAGCGTTTTTATTAAATTATGGAAATCTAACCGATGAACTAAAGAAATTTGATTCATTTAATCTTAAAAATGTAAGGCAGGCAGTAATAAATATCCGCGAATCAAAATTACCTGATCCTAAAGTAATGGGTAATGCAGGGAGTTTTTTTAAAAATCCCGAAGTTGAAACCAATATTTTTGAACAATTAAAAAATCAGTATCCGGCAATTCCATCATATCCGCAAGGTAATGGTAGAGTAAAAGTGCCTGCAGGCTGGCTTATCGAGCAAACCGGATGGAAAGGCAAAAGCATTGGTAATGCAGGTGTTCACAGTAAGCAAGCCTTGGTATTAGTAAATCTTGGCAATGCAACTGGGATTGAAATTTTAAATCTTGCCAGAGAGATACAAAAATCAGTTAATCAGAAGTTTGGGATTCAGTTGGAAATGGAAGTGAATATAGTTTAAAGTTCAAAGTTCAAAGTTCAAAGTTTAAAGTTTAAAGTTTAAAGTTCTAACTCCATGATTTAAAAAAGTTTTGGGGCTTAATAAATTATAAATAATGAATTGGGTAATATTAATTATTGCAGGATTATTTGAAGCAGCATTTGCTTTTTGTTTAGGAAAGGCGAAAGAAGCCACAGGAACCGAAATGTATTTATGGTATGCAGGATTTTTTATTGCGCTAACAATTAGTATGGTACTTTTAATTAAAGCCACTCAAACCTTGCCAATCGGAACGGCTTATGCAGTATGGACAGGAATTGGAGCTGTTGGAACTGTTTTGTTAGGAATTTTTGTGTTTAAAGAGCCAGCTACCTTTCTAAGGTTATTTTTTCTTTTCACACTTATTGTTTCTATAATCGGACTAAAAGTAGTTTCAAATTAAAGAATTACAACATACGCTATACCTTATACCTTATACCTTTTATCTTAATACCCATTATAACTAACTACCTCATTCAATGGTTTTCGCCTTTTTTCTCGTGTTTCTTTTGCAGGATAACCAATTGCAATTATCAGAGGAACGCGTTTTGATTTAGGAATGTTTAGTAATTTTTTTACTTTCGATTCATCGAACCAACCAATCATGCAAGTTCCTAGTCCTTCAGCTGTGGCTTGCAAACAAATATGCTCTGCTGCAATACCAATATCAATTAATGGAAATGTTTTGTTTTTAATTAAACTTCCGGCACTTGATGTAAAATTAGCCTTTTCTTCAACAATCACAATGTGCACAGGTGCTTGTTTTGTAAAATGATTCATGCCTAGTACTTTACTCGAAGTGCAATCGGCAATTTTATTCTTCAAATCAAAATCATCGACAACAATAAATTTCCAGGGTTGAGCATTACAGGCTGATGGAGCCAGTCGGGCAGCTTCAATTATTCTGTTAAGTTTTTCTTTTTCAATGGGTTTTGGAAGATAGGCTCTATCGCTTTGCCTTCTTTTAAGGATTTCTAAAAAGTCAAGTTCTGAAATCATTTCTACTATTCAATTTTAGCTATTTCCAATAATTCATCCGATTCATAAAATAATTTATCCATAGGCATATTAGCTATCTGAATCATTGCTTTTGCTACTGTTTTTGAATGAATTGAACGGTATTTTTTAAGTTTGCCAACAAGCAGGTAATTTATTGGGGTCATAATTATTTTGCCGAACAGTTCGCCAAATCGAAATTCTATTCGTGGACCAACTAACATGGATGGACGAACAAATGCTAGCTGGTCAAAATCCAATTCCTGTATATGCAATTCCATCAAGCCTTTTGTACGCAAATAATAATTAGAACTATCTGCATTTGCCCCAATTGATGAAATTCCGATAAAAGAACTCACTTCATTGGTCGAACAAATTTTAGCAATTTCAAGAGGCAGATCGTGATCTATTTTAAAGAAATTTTCTTTTGATCCAGCTTTTCTTAGGGTCGTTCCAAGACAACAATAGGCATCATGTCCTTTAAACTCATGAATGTATTCTCCTATTTTGTCAAAATCAATCTGAATTTCAGTAATCTTATTATGGTTGTATTGCTGTTTTCTTCGGTTAAAAACCTTTACTTTTTCGTATATTTCATTCGCTGCCAGCTCATTTACCAAAAAATTGCCAACCAGCCCTGTGGCTCCGAAAACCAATGCTGTTTTTTGCATATTTTATTTGTTTTATTGCAAGTTAATACAATTAACAAACAAATTGAATAATTGTTAGAATTTTTAGTGGCATCCGCATGAATTACAAATGTCCGTACTTTTTTCAACCTCGCGACGGCATTTAATCTCTTCGTGTTTAGCACATGACAAGCCTAGTTTAGCCATATCTTTGTTTTTACCAACTGAAGTTTGAGGGAATTTTTTATTCCTGAAAAATATGTTAAAACCCATTGCAATAAAAGCAATGGAAAGAATTACAATGACTAAAATGATGATTTTAATAAACATTAATTTATTTCTATTGTTATAACATTCGATTGCAAAGATATAGTTTTTTTATAAGTGTCTAAAGTTATCTTTTAAATAATGGGCTAAAGCCCAAAAGAATAGATGTTACATTAACCCCGGGCTTAAGCCCGGGGTTATAAAACATAAAACAAAATGGACTTTAGTCCATTTGATAATAGAGTGATATTTATATTAATAATACCTGATAACTTTGCAAAGATTATTGTAAATTGGATAATTTGAAAAAGTAAAATAGAATAACATGAGTGCAAAATCATCTGAAAAAATTGAAAAGACAGGAAAAAACTCTTTTGATAAAAAGGAGGTTTTAAATGATTATAAACTGGCAAATTTAAGTCGTCAGATTAGCTTAATGGGGCGTAAAGAAGTATTAACAGGAAAGGCTAAATTTGGAATCTTTGGTGATGGCAAAGAAATAGCGCAGATTGCAATGGCTAAAACATTTAAAGATGGCGACTGGCGTTCGGGTTATTATCGCGACCAAACCTTTATGATGGCAGCTGGTTTATTTAGTGCCGAGGAGTTTTTTGCACAGCTATACGGGCAAACTGATGTTGCTTTGAATCCCGGAAATGGCGGTCGTTCATTCAATAATCACTTTGCTACACGAAGTTTAAACCCTGATGGATCATGGAAAGACTTGACCAAACAAAAAAATTCATCATCAGACATTTCTCCAACTGCAGGGCAAATGGCCCGTTGGGTTGGTTTGGCATATGCATCGAAATTATTCAGAAACAACAAAGAACTGCATCAGTTTAAAACATTATCAAACAAAGGGAATGAGGTTGCTTTTGGAACTATTGGTGATGCCAGTACATCCGAAGGACAGTTTTGGGAAGCTATGAATGCTGTTGGTGTGTTGCAGGTTCCTGCTGTTATTGCAGTATGGGATGATGGTTACGGAATATCGGTGCCAAAAAAATATCAAACTACTAAGGAAAGTATATCAGAGCTTCTCAAGGGTTTCGAAAGAACAAAAGATAAACCTGGAATCGTAATATATAAAGGCAAGGGTTGGGATTATGCTGGATTAATAAAACTATTTAAGGAAGGTGTTGAGATTGCACGTAAAGAACATGTCCCTGTAGTTTTTCATATTGATGAAATTACTCAACCACAAGGTCATTCAACCTCTGGTTCGCACGAAAGATACAAATCTGACGAAAGGCTTAAGTTCGAGGTAGAATTTGATGGTCTTAGAAAAATGAAAGAGTGGATACTGAAAGAAAAAATTGCTACTGAAAAAGAACTTGAAACAATTGAAAAACAAGCAGAAGAAGAAGCCAAGGAAGCAAAGCGAATAGCATGGCAAAAGTTTACCGAACCTGTTAAAATTGAACGTGATAAGTTAATTGAGATTATTGATAACCGTTCGTGCATGTGTAAGCGCGAAGGATATGACAAGGTTGGAGCAGTTACGAATGACTTAAAGAAGATTTTAACACCCATCCGAAAAGATAATTTTAGTGCTGCCAAAAAGATTTTAAGGCATGTTTGTACCGATTGTAATATAAGAGGAAAGCTTCAGAAAGATTTAACGGACTGGCTGGAACGTAATTACGAGGATAATCACAAGCGATATAATACGTTTCTTCATAATGAGTCGGAGCGATCTGCGATGAATGTGAAAGAGGTTAAACCAATTTTTAAACCCGATTCTCCAGAAGTTGCCGGAAGAGAAATTCTTCGTGATAATTACGATCATTTATTTGCTAAATATCCAAAATTAGTAGTCTTTGGTGAGGATGCAGGTTACATTGGTGGGGTAAACCAAAGTTTAGAAGGAATGCAAAAAAAGTATGGAGAGCTTCGAGTTACTGATACAGGTATTAGAGAACAAACCATTTTGGGTCAAGGTTTGGGAATGGCTTTACGCGGTTTACGACCGATTGCCGAAATACAATATTTTGATTATCTGTTGTATGCTTTACAAACCATGAGCGACGATTTAGCAACAACCCATTACCGAACTGCCGGTGGACAAATCGCCCCATTAATTATAAGTACCCGCGGTCACCGATTAGAAGGAATTTGGCATTCGGGATCCCCATTGAGTATGGTAATTAACTCTATTCGTGGTGTTTATGTTTGTGTTCCCCGAAATATGACTCAGGCAGCTGGTTTTTATAATACCTTACTCGAAGGCGAGGATCCTGCTTTGGTAATAGAGCCATTAAATGGTTATCGTTTGCGAGAGAAACGACCTGAAAATATTGGAGAATATAAAATTCCACTTGGAGTTCCTGAAATTTTACATGAAGGAACTGATGTTACATTGGTAACGTATGGATCATGTGTGCGAATTGCCCAGGATGCCATTGAACAATTGAAAGAATTCAATATTTCTGTTGAGTTAATTGATGTTCAGACATTGCTTCCGTTCGACAAAAAGCATATGATTGCCGATTCTATAAAGAAAACAAACAGGGTTGTATTTTTTGATGAGGATGTACCTGGCGGTGCAACAGCATTTATGATGCAAAAAGTGATGGAAGAGCAAGGTGCATACTTTCATCTCGATTCTGAGCCTAGAACGATAACTGCAAAAGACCACAGACCAGCTTATGCCAGCGATGGTGATTATTTCTCGAACCCAAATGCCGAAGATGTGTTTGAGGCTATTTATGCAATGATGAACGAATCAAATCCGAAGAAATATCCGGAATTGTATTAGGAATTATGAGATAATTATGTGTTTTTAATAATATTTAGGACTAAAGTCCTTCAATAATTTCTTTTTCATAACCCCAGCCTTAAGGCTGGGGTTATGGCTATTTAAAAAAACAATTGGGCTTTAGCCCTATTTATTTTGCTTTGAGCAACTTGGTGTTTTAGTGACTTGGTGGCTAAAAATTTCTTTGCCACTAGGACACCAAGCCTCAAAGTATCAACAAAAAATGGTTAATTGTCTTTGTTTAGCTGGTAATTAATTGCTTCGTTAATAAACTGAATAAAAGGATGCATTGCTTTAAATGTATCAACCGTTTCTTTAAGATATCCTTTGGATGTAACTGTTTTTTCGCTAACAGATTTTAAAACAGAATAGTGTTTGAATTTAAGCAGATCGATATCAGGGAAATCCTTGGGGAAACCTTTGGGTGGTTGTTTTAACTTATCTTCCACAGATAATTCACCAAATTGTTTTACGAAATCCTTGTGATTAATTATTTCCTTAAACTGATCGGTGTTTTCATAAATTTCGGTTCGCACTGCTTTCAATCTTTCAACTGGAGGCATATAGATTCCACCCGCCAGAAAACAATTATCAGGTTCAATATGTATATAGTAACCAGCATTTCCGGAATTTCTGCCACTAGGGACAATATATCCACCCATATTGGTTTTATAAGGTGATTTGTCATTTGAGAACCGAACATCACGGTTTATTCTAAAAATGCAATCTTTCGGTTTTACGTTTTTTATGGATGGATCAAACTGAGCAATCTCCATAATAACTAAAGTAATGAATTGCTCAAATTCTTTTTTAGCTTTTTGATACCTTTCATTATTTTGGTGAAACCACTCGCGATTATTGTTTTTGCATAAATCGCGAAGAAAGTGAAGTATATTTTGACTTAGCATAACTGAATTATTTTGATATCAAATTTAACCAAAATAAGGCAATGCTTGTTTATCTTTACATTTATAATTGTAGTTGAAAAATCAATTTATAAGTTTATGAAAAAGCAATTGTTAGATAGATTTTTACGATATGTTAAGATTGATACTCAGTCGGATGAAAATTCTGAAAAATTTCCAAGTACTGATAAACAATTAATTTTGGCCAAAACGCTGAAAGAGGAGTTGGAATCTATTGGAATGACTGATGTTCGAATGGATAAGTATGGCTATGTTACAGCCACGCTGCCAGAAAATACGGATAAAATAATTCCAGTAATTGGATTCTTGGCTCATTATGATACTGCACCAGATATGAGTGGTTCGAATGTAAAACCTCAGGTTATTGAGCAATACAATGGTGAAGATATCATTATAAGTAAAGATCTTGATATTGTTTTACGAGTGAATGAGTTTCCTGAAATGAAAGAATACAAAGGTCAGACTATTATTACTGCAAGTGGCAATTCCTTGCTTGGTGCCGATGACAAAGCAGGAATAGCAGAAATAATGACAGCTATGGATTACTTGGTTAAACACCCCGAATTAAAACATGGAACTATTAAAGTGGCTTTTACTCCTGATGAGGAGATAGGGAAAGGTGTTGATTATTTTGATGTTCAGAAATTTGGGGCTAATTATGCATACACTGTTGATGGTGGCCCGATAGGAGAACTAGAATTTGAAAATTTTAATGCTGCATCAGCAAAAATAAAAATTAAAGGTAGAAATATTCATCCCGGATATGCAAAGGATAAAATGATTAATGCATTATTGATTGCAACCGAAATAAATGAAAAACTGCCAGCCAATCAACGACCTGAATTAACTGAGAAATATGAAGGATTTTTTCATATAACCCAAATTAATGGTACGGTGGAGGAAGCAGAGGTTCAATATATCATAAGAGATCATGATAAAGCAGAATTCGAAAACAAGAAAAAGCTGATTCAGGAAATTATAAATAGTATGAATAAGCGATTTGTTCAACCAATTATTCAACTGGAATTAAAAGATCAGTATTACAATATGCGCGAAAAAATTGAACCCGTAATGCATATTATGGAACAAGCAAAACAAGCTATGATCGAAACAGGGGTGAAGCCGGAAATTAAACCAGTTCGTGGAGGAACCGATGGTGCGCGACTGTCTTATATGGGATTACCTTGTCCGAATATATTTACAGGAGGTCATAATTATCATGGTAAGTACGAGTATGCCGTTCTGGAATCGATGGAGAAATCGGTTGAGGTGATTATAAAAATTATTGAAAACGCTGCAAAAACGAAATAAAATTTTATAAAAAAACACAAGAATTATATAAGATATTGCCTGACCTGATGCCTTATCTTTGTAAGATGAAAAGAACTGTTACCATAGTGTTTTTAAGTTTTTATGTGCTAGTTTCATTAGGAATAACCATAAACTTGCACTATTGTGGTGGTCAGTTTGAATCGTTTAATTTATTTGGTGAGACAAAATCGTGCTGCTGCGGTGGCAAAACGATGAATAAATCCTGCTGCGAAAATCAGGTTTTGCATTACGAGATAAGTGATGAACAAAGAATTAGTCAGGATATACGAATTCTTACCATTCCATCAATCGATTTGTATCTTGAGCCAATAATAGATAATTCTTTATTAGATAATGAGATTGAATTAGATTCTCAGAGAATAGAAATTAATTCATCTCCTTCATATAAAAATCCATTTTGGATTTTAAACTGCTCCCTTATTTACTACGCCTAACTTTCAGTAGAAACCCGTTTTGCTTTTATCAAAGCATTAAAAATCTTTTTTGATTGTATATTTTATGTCATGAATATTGTGCAAATAAATTGAAAATCAATTTGTTTGCCCTGAATCCCTAAAGGGAGCAAATTGATTTTCTTCACACCCTTTAGGGA
The DNA here is from genome assembly GCA_050179935.1 of Bacteroidales bacterium. Lineage (GTDB taxonomy): Bacteria > Bacteroidota > Bacteroidia > Bacteroidales > UBA12077 > UBA12077. The sequence continues at coordinate 26,167 of JBFXEQ010000002.1, forward strand.
CGGGGCGAATGAAGAAAATCATTTACAACAATTATGAATATAAGCTTATAATCGTAAATCTTTTGTTAAATTTTAAAATCTACTGAAATGAAAAATATAATATTATTATTAGGAATTGTTATTATTTCTATGTTTGGAATTAATTCTCAGGCACAGGAAAAAACAAAAAAAGTTGAAACTACCGAATTCAAAGTGATGGGCGTTTGCGGAATGTGTAAAGACCGCATAGAAAATGCTGCTTTAATAAAAGGTGTAAAACTGGCAGAATGGAACAAACAGACTCAAATGCTTAAAGTAATTTTTACACCATCAAAAGTAACACTTGATGATATTCATAAAGCCGTTGCAGAAGCTGGTCACGATACTGAAAAAGAAAAAGCTTCGGATGAGGTTTATAAGAAACTCCCAAAATGCTGTGCATATCGTGATGGAGTAGAATCTCATTAAGATTATTCCATCATGAAAAAATATATATGGATAGCATTGTTCATGCTTTTCCTTTCTTTAAAACTTTATGCACAGCAAAGTACAGATTATTTAAAAGGAAAAGTATTTGAACAAATTGCAGATAATTCAAAGCAACCACTTTTTAGCGCGAATGTTCATTGGTTGGGAACAACTGTTGGCACAACAACCAATGAAAAAGGGGATTTCAGTATTTCGCGATTAAAGCAATCTACTAAGTTGGTTGTAAGTTTTATTGGTTTTCAGAATGATACAATTGAAACGTTAGGCAAGAATAATATTGAAGTGACATTAAAGTCTTCAGTTGAGCTAGATGAAGTAACCGTTGTACATAGAAGAAAATCAACAGAAATTTCGATGCTTGCCTCAGTTAAGGTTGAGATATTAAGTGAAAAAGAACTTCAGAAAGCAGCTTGCTGTAATTTGTCGGAAAGTTTTGAGACCAGTCCTAGTGTTGATGTTTCATTTACCGATGCAGTTACTGGAACACGCCAGATTCAGATGTTGGGTCTTGCAGGACCTTATGTTCAGATTACGCGCGAAAATATTCCTGATATTCGAGGATTATCAGCTATTTACGGACTTTCGCATGTGCCTGGAACATGGATTGAAAGTATTCAACTAAACAAGGGCGCGGGTTCTGTGGCTAATGGTTTCGAAAGTATTACCGGACAGATAAATGTTGAACTTCGAAAACCCGAAGAATCAGAGCGCTTATACCTGAACTTATATGCAAACCAGGAAGGGAATTTTGAAGGCAACCTACATTTAGCTCAAAAAGTAAATGATAAATGGTCGACAGGATTATTGCTACATTCGAAGAACAACTCGTTTAAGCATGATCAAAACATGGATGGCTTTTTAGATAATCCTTTATCAACCTATTATATTGGGTTAAATAGATGGAAGTATCAGGATTCGAGCGGTGTTGAAGCTCAGTTGGGAGTGAAAGGAACATTTATTGAAAGTACGGGAGGACAGTTGAAGTTTAATCCCGAAACCGATGCAATGACTACCAATTATTGGGGAATGCAAATGAATGTAAATCGGTATGAAGCATGGACGAAGATTGGGAAAGTATTTCAGGATAAACCCGGACATTCGGTTGGGTTTCAATTAAACTGGACTACACATGAACAAAAAAGTTATTTTGGAATAAATACCTATGATGCAACTCAGCATGTAGGATATGCTAATCTTTTGTATCAAGGGATTATTGGTAATACAAACCATAAGTTCAGAACCGGAGCTAGCTTTCAATACGATAACTTTGACGAACATTTTAACGATACTGTTTTTAAGCGAAATGAAATGGTTCCGGGAGCCTATTTTGAATACACCTACTCGCATCTCGAAAAATTTAGTTTGGTTGCTGGTTTACGCGCCGATTACCACAATGTTTTTGGAGCTTTTGTTACTCCACGTTTGCATTTGCGATATGCGATAACAGAAAAAACAGTATTACGGGCATCGGCAGGCAGAGGACAACGAACTGCAAGTATTTTATCTGAAAACAGTGGTCTGTTTGCCAGCTCACGAAAGATTGTTATTCAGGGTGAAAACAAGGGTGACCCATATGGTTTGGATCCTGAAGTTGCCTGGAATTATGGATTGAATTTTACCCAGAATTTTACGATTTATTATCGCGATGGTAGTGTGAGTTTAGATTTTTATCGAACAGATTTTTCAAATCAGATTGTGATTGATTTGGATAAGAATCCACAGGAAGTAAATTTTTATAATCTTGACGGTAAATCGTATGCGAATAGTTTTCAGGCTCAACTTGATTATGAACTGATAAAACGACTTGATTTTCGTTTGGCTTATCGTTGGTACGATGTAAAAGCAACATATAATGGGATACTTGAAGATAAACCATTGGTAGCTTCACACAGGGCTTTTTTTAATTTGGCATACGAAACAAGAAATCACTGGAAATTTGATTATACCATTAACTGGCAGGGTAAAAAAAGAATTCCATTTACCGAATCAAATCCTACGGAATATCAGTTAGATGAATTTTCTCCATCGTTTTATTTAATGAATGCGCAGATTAGCAAAACATGGAAGGAGAAGTTTGAAGTATATCTGGGTGGGGAGAATTTGCTCGATTATATGCAACCCAATCCAATAATTTCTAATGAAGATCCATTTGGAGCTTATTTTGATGGCTCAATGATATGGGGACCAGTAATGGGTAGAATTGTTTATTTGGGGATTAGATATCGAATTAAATAAGTTGAAACTATTTATTAAGAACTGAATATTTTCCTTTTTTGAAAGGTTTGTATTTTTTAATAATGAAACGAGGTACAGGATCATAACCATGTGTTCCCCATGGATGGCAGCGCGAAATGCGATTTATAGTGAGTAAACTACCGGTAAATGGTCCATGCATTTTTATTGCATCAACAGCATATTGAGAACAGGTTGGAATATGTCGGCACGAGGCTGGTTTGTAGGGAGAAATGCCCCATCTGTAGAAATAAATAGGAACAAGTAAAATATAACCAATAATTTTTTTAAATATCTTAACCATTTAAAGCAATAATGATGAGCAAAGGTACTATTTAATAAGGAGGAATAAAAAATCCGAAGTGTTTAGCTTCGGATTTTTTATGATCTATATATTTTTTGTCTCGTATGTTTTTTCTCTTTCTGCTGCTTTAATTTTCCATTGAGGAATAACCTCTTTAATGAATTTTTGTTTATCTGCATTGAGTTTTTGCATGTCTAAACCAATAAATTCCTGAGCTTTCTCTTTGGTTTCAATATCTGGATAAGCTACCTCCTTATTATACCCATATGCTGCAAGTACTCGGGCAAGTTTTACTCTTGCTTCTTGCGCAATGGTTAATCCTGTAGAAAGAATTCTTGCTGTTTCAACCGGAGCATGGAACGATCCACCATGCGATGCTGCTACAAAATCCCATCTCCATTGTGCATGACGAATATTTGTCAGGATTTCTTTCATTTCATCTTCTTTAGCACCAAGCTCCCATGCTTTGCCCGCTTCAACATGTGCACGAACTAAAAGTTTTTCAAGCATATCGCGACTTTGTTTTATTTTATCCTGGCGTTCATAAACATTGGCAATAAGTGTCGATGTTTCTTCTCTGTGGCAAATCTGACAAGTATTTGCCACATTATTTAAAGGACTTTGAATCTTATGATCGGTAAATTTTTGTCCACCCTCGTTCATATATGGCATGTGGCAATCAGCGCAGGCTAAACCTCTTTGACCATGTATCCCAGATAAAAATAATTCGTAATCAGGGTGTTGTGCTTTTAACATAGGTGTTTTACTAATGGTGTGGATCCAGTCGGTAAATTCATAACTATCATAATATTTTTCGATGTTTTCAACTTCAAAACCTTTATCCCATGGAAAAGTAAGATATTTACCATCACCTTTAAAATAATATTCAACATGGCACTGAGCACAGACCAATGATCTCATTTCCTGATGACTAACCTTGTTGATATCCAATCCTCTGCGATCAAAGGCTTCAATAAGAGCTGGACGGGTTATTCGCAGGTTCATATTTTGTGCATCATGACAATCGGCACATCCAATAAAATTAACTATTTCGTGACCTCGGGTTTCCCATGTACCTTTGTAAAATTCTTCAATTCCTACTTCTTGCATAACTCTTGGAACATCAGGGCTTTTACACGACCAGCAAGTATTGGGCTGAATACTTTTTTGTCCATCAACCGGTGCTCCTGTGCGTAAAATATTCTGAATATCAGTTATGGCGTAATAATGTCCTCTACCTTGGGAGTATTCTCTCGAAAATGTATATCCAGCCCAAAGTACAACCAGTCTTGGGTCTTCCTCGAGCATATCGCGCATTGCCCCGCCGCCATGCTTACTAATAAAACTGGTATCAGATGTTTGCATATAGCGATCATATTGTCGGGGAAAGTTTTTACCCCAGATTTCATTACGGGGTTCCCACTGCGAATGCTCCACCTGGGGTGTATAAGCAAAAACAGCTTCAGCACGGCGTTCAATTATTGATGATGCCAGTAAACCGAGGAAAAAAACAATAAGAATGGTACAAAAAAAGATGATCCATCCAAGCCATGGTTTTTCTTTTATTTGTTCGCTGATTGGTTTCATAAGTATATTATTTATTTTTTGTAAATTCTTTTAGCCATTGAGGTACAGGACTTTTTGGTAATGGAGCCATTGCATTTGGTGTACTCGATAAACTATTTACTCGGCCATGAGGTACTTCTTTGTGGCATTCCCAGCATAGTCTCGATTCTCTGTTATTCTGATGATCATTATTCTGTATCATTTTACTTGCCGAGGTAATTAACTGCTCATGACATCGGATGCAGTTTTGCTGAACCACGTTTATACCTGCTGCTTTAATATGAATAACCTGTGGTTCGGCTCTTAATGTAAATATGGTTGCATGGCGTAAACCATCTTTTGCCTTGAAATAATAGTGAGAAAAAAAGTTATCCTGTGGAACATGACATTCATTACATGATGTAAACTCACGGTGTGAACTATGATTCCAGGTAGCATATTGCGGAACCATAATGTGGCAGTTTATACAAGTTTGAGGATTATCAGATAAATACGATGTTGCTTTGGAAATATGAAATGAATAAACAAACAGTCCGGCAAATATACCTATGATAATGATAACAGGGAATTTCCATTGATCAGGTGGAATAAATCTCTTTATCAATTTATTCATAAATATTGTTTTTGAGTATAGTGTAATCAAAAATAAAAAATAATCAGGATTAAAAGTGTTTTAATGCTTAAAATCCTTTAATTTAAAATTGATTTAAATAAAAATTGTTTTATCTCTTAATTTTTACGTAAATATGCTTGATATGTGTTTTTTCGACTTCTCTTTCGTCGATTACGAAAAACTCATTTAATGATTTTATTAATGGAGTAAGTTTTGGAAAGCCATAATTTCGAGGATCAAAATCGGGTCTCTTTTTTATTATTAAACCACCAACCTCAGCCAGAAATGCCCAACCGGTATCATCAGCCAAATCTTCAATTGAGGTTTTAATAAGCTGAATAAGTTTCTTATTCACTGAGTCTATTTTATTCGCTGCTGTTACAGTTGTTGTTTTCGTTGTTTTTGAGATCTCCTCAGCAGCAATAATCTCTATATAAATAAATTTGTCGCAGGCAACAATGAATGGGTTAGGAGTTTTCTTCTCGCCAATACCAATAACCAGCATTCCCGATTCTCGCAACCGAACAGCCAACCGTGTAAAATCACTATCGCTCGACACAAGACAAAATCCTTCGACTTTCTCGCTGTGTAAAATGTCCATAGCATCAATAATCATGGCCGAATCGGTAGCGTTTTTGCCCGAAGTGTAACTATATTGCTGAATAGGAGTAATGGCATGTTCAAGAAGTGCCGGTTTCCATCCCGAAACAGTTGGTTTGGTCCAGTCACCATAAATTCGTTTAATTGTTGGAATACCAAGTTTTGCAATCTCATCGAGCATCCCTTTAATATTTGAATAGGGAATATTATCTGCATCAATCAGTACAGCAAGTTTTAAATCTATTTTTTCTCTCATAATTGTATTTTTTATTTCCTATATAATTTTATATTAGATAAATGCTGTTTACCTCTAATCCAGTTTTTTTACTTTCTGGAATGTAGTTGCAGCATCAATCATTCTGGCATAATGTACTTTTTGACCTGTAGATTGGGATTGATACTCGAATCCATTTTCTGTCTCAATAATTGTGCAGATACCCAAATCGTATCTAAGTGATTCAACTTTATCGCCAGCCAATAATGGATTTCCATTTAAATCCTTAAGCTGAACTTTTTTCTTCTTTTTTTTAAACAGATTAAAAAACATAATTACCTTAAACTTTGAACTTTAAACTTTAAACTATTTAATATCCCGCTGCTTGTCCATCTTTGCGCGATTCGGAAGCACCATAATAAACCCCATTTTTCTCGTCCCACATAATGGCCTGATAACCTCCATATCCGCCTAAATCATAACTAATTTTATGTCCTTTTTTCATCAATTCTCGAATAACTTCATAATTAAATCCTGATTCAAGCACTAACGTACCGCCATCGGTCATTTTTTCGCCTGTGGGTTCAGAACTTCCCAGATGTTGCATTCGTGGTGCATCGCCAGCTTCCTGCAGGTTCATTCCAAAGTCGATCATATTTACTACAATCTGAACATGTCCTTGCGGTTGCATGGCTCCGCCCATAACCCCAAAACTCATAAATGGTTTACCATCTTTGGTAATAAATGCCGGAATAATAGTATGAAATGGTCTTTTTCCCGGAGCATAGCAATTGGCATGTCCTTTTTCGAGTGTAAATAGTTCACCACGATCCTGAATTACAAAACCAAGACCTTCTGGAGTCATTCCGGAGCCCATTCCACGGTAGTTGCTTTGAATTAATGATACCATATTTCCATACTGATCGGCAACGGTCATATAAATGGTATTTCCTTGTTCCAGTTCACCCGGAGTATAGCTGCGTGCAGCCCGGTTCGGATTTATAAGTTCATTGCGTTTTTGTGCATATTCTTTAGATATTAATTGTTGCACCGGAACATCAGCAAACGACATATCGGCATAATATTTAGCGCGATCTTCGAATGCTAGTTTTTTAGCTTCGGTTAGCAGATGCAAATATTCGGTACTTCCAAATCCCATTGCAGCAATATTGTACAATTCCAGAATATTCAGTATTTGAAGTGCAGCAATACCTTGTCCGTTTGGTGGTAATTCCCAAACATCATATCCACGATAATTGGTCGATACAGGCTCGATCCATTCTGAGGTATGATTTACCATATCTTCGTATGATAAAAATCCACCCTGTCGTTTCATGTACTCATCAATTTTTTTGGCAATTTCTCCTTTGTAAAAAACATCGCGCCCACCATTTGCAATTTTTTCCAAAGTATTTGCCAAATACGGATTTTTGAAAATCTCACCCTTCTGTGGTGCTGTGCCATTAGGCATATAAATTTCTTTAAATCCGTCAAAATCTTTTAAAAATCGTGAATTACTATTCCAGTAATAAGCAATAAGTTCGCTTACAGGAAATCCTTCACGAGCATAATCAATAGCCGGTTTTAAAATTTCGGTCATTTTTAATGATCCGAATTTCTTATGCATCTCAAACCAGCCATCAACGCAACCTGGAACAGAAACAGATAATGGTCCGTGTGAAGGAACTTTGGTTAATCCTTTTTCTTTAAAATATTCGAGAGTAAGCGATTTTGGCGAACGTCCGCTTGCATTTAAACCATATAACTTTTGAGATTTTGCATCCCAGATAATGGCAAAAAGATCGCCACCAATTCCGTTGCCAGTAGGTTCCATTAAACCCAACGCTGCATTTGCTGCAATGGCTGCATCAATGGCATTTCCGCCTTTTTTAAGAATATCAAGAGCAATTTGAGTAGCCAGAGGTTGACTCGTGGCAGCCATTCCATGTTTTGCTATTACTTCGGAGCGTGTTGCAAATGTTTTGCCGGTAATTCGATCCTGTGCACACATAAGGTTAATACATAAAGTTATTAAGAGGATAATTGGAAAGACTTTTTTCATCCTAAAAATTGTTATATTTAGTACCACAAGTTAGTGAAAAATATATTAAGTAACCAAAACAGACAACAAGGCTTACTTAAAACTACAATATCAAAAATATTATACTTTCTATTATAATAACTGACAAAGTCCGACATTAATCATGAAAATATAATTTACTTTTAACAATTAATATCATGATATTTCTTTTAGATTTACATTTTCTTTAAATGAAAACATTTCAGTACATTAAACTTTCCAAACTAAGTATTGTCTGATTTAATTAGGGAAAAAGATTTAGAATCCTTTTAATATTATTAACTATATGAAAGACTTATTTCGATTGAATTTTCGGAAATACCTCATTTTGTTTCTCACCATTCATATTTCAGTATTATTATCAGCACAAACACAAAATACCCAATCAAAAAATGCGGTTGGCGAGTTAGTAAAGATAAGTAACTATTATTATGGAATTGATGATGAATTAATTAATGGATGTGTTTATCAGATGCCCGATTACAGAATAATGGGGAGTCCATATTTATTTAATGAATTGTGGAGCGATGGAATTATTTTTATTAATGGTAAAAAATATGATGGACTACTTTTAAAATATGATGTGCTAAACGAAATTATTGTACTCAACACGCAGATCAATGATTATAATAGGCTATTGAGTATTAATAAATCGCAGATAGATTCTTTTTACATCGAAAACAGATTGTTTGTTAATTCGAAACTACTATTTCAAAATCAGGAGGATCAGTCGTTTTATGAGCAAATTACAAATCATGATTTTCGACTTTTAATAAAGTACAAAAAGGTTTTTTTAAAAACCTATAATAACCTTTCACCTTATGGACGATTTTCATCAATAAAAAAAGATATTTCGCTTTATAATAATGGTACGTTACAAAATGCAAACAACCTCAATTCGTTTATTAAGGGTTTTGAAGATAAAATAGATAAGAAGAAAGTTAAAAATTATTTGAAGCAAAATGGATTTAACTATTCAAAGGCTTCATCAAACGAGTTTAAAGAAATAATAACCTATTGTAATACAATTATTTCCATCCAAAATGAAAATTAAAATACTTCTGATTAGTTTTTTCGTGTTCGGTATCGCAAATTTATTATCAGGCCAGGAAACAACTATTTATGTTAAGCAGCAAAGCAGCGATTGGCAAAGCTTTTCGAAAAAAATAGAGAAAGAATACAACATTCGATTTTATTTCGATACAAAAAGTTTTCCAAATGTTCAACTAGTTATTAAAGAGGACAGTGTTTTACTTGATAATCTGCTCAAAGATACCTTTTCGCAATACGAAATAACTGTTACAAAAGATAATCAGGGAAATTATTTTTTATTTAAAGATTTTAAGTTACAATCCGATCTTGATATTTTTTTCAGCAAATTTCAGAAAAATGAAGTGGGCTTGAATGATAGAGATGATTTGATTCAATATACCGAAGGTGGAAAAGATTATTTAAAAACCTATCAGGAATATATTTCAGAGAATGTTGTTATTGGTGCAAAAGGAAGTGCAAGCAAAAATGGTAAAGTTACGATAAGTGGTTATGTGTTGAATCAGGATGATGGAGAACCAATTTCACAGGCCTATCTTAAGATACTTGAAAAAAATAAGTTCGAAACAACTAATATTTCGGGATATTATGAAATACAGATCGAGCCCGGTGATTATACTTTATTGGTTAATAGTTTGGGTAAATTTGAAAAAAACTACAGGATTAATGTGTTATCAAATGGCCAGCTAAATGTTTCATTAAAAACAAAACCATTTCTAATTGATGAGGCCGTTGTTTCTGCTAGCCGGAATCATAATATAAAAAGTAGTAACATGGGCTTTGAAAAGATGAGCGCTGTGGCTATTAAAAAAATACCAGTGGTTTTGGGCGAACAGGATATTATTAAAGTCGCATTATTATTGCCAGGTGTTCAGACTGTTGGCGAAGCATCAGCGGGGTTTAATGTAAGAGGTAGTCCTGCCGATCAGAATATGTTTTATATCAATAGTTTACCTGTATATAACTCATCGCATTTATTTGGATTATTTACTACATTTAATTCTGATGCGATAAATGAGTTTAGAATGTATAAAAGTAATATTCCGATTGAATATGGAGGTTTTTTATCATCAGTGTTCGATATTGACTCAAAAGAAGGTAATAAAGAAAACTTTTCGGCTCGTGGAGGAATAGGACCTGTTTCGGCTAAATTATTGATCGAAGGCCCTATTACAAAAAATAAAGGTAGTTATTTGATAAGTGCTCGTTCAACTTATTCCGAGTGGTTATTAAATCAAATAAATAATCCCGAAATAAGCAATAGCTCTGCCTCGTTTTATGATGGGCTTATCAATTTAACCTACTCTCTGAATGAAAAAAATAATGTAAAGCTCTTTTTATATGGCAGTAACGATAATTCCGATATCGCTTTTGGGTTAAGAAATAAATACGATAACCTCGGCGGAACGTTAAATTGGACTCATTTTTTCTCGAAAAGCTTTATTTCAGAGATTGATGTTATAAAAAGCCAATATGCTTACACCGAAGAAAACTACGAAATTGATTATCTCGGAAATAAGCATTCATTTGAGTTAAATCATAACGAAGCAAAATTGGGTTTTAAATACTTCCCAACGTATAATCATTCAATTGTTTTTGGTGTTAATGTTTTATATTATGAATTAAACTATGGCGATTTTGTTCCGCTTAATAGCGAATCGCTTATTAAAACCCTTGAGTTTGAACCTGAAAAAGCACTAAATAGTAGCATCTATTTGGGCGATCAGTGGGATATTACAAATAAGTTTACTGTTGAAGGTGGTGTGAGATTTTCTATGTATAATTACTTGGGACCTAAAACGGTTTATGAATATGCGGCGAATAAACCTCGTGAAATTGATAATATCATTGATACAATCTCTTATTCAGGTAACGAAACAATTAGTAATTATAATAATTTCGATTATAAACTTTCAGGTAAATATGAGCTTAGTGAGAGTTTTTCAATAAAAGCAAGTTATAACAGGCTGCATCAGTACATTTATATGTTATCGAATTCGATAAGTGTAACACCAACAAATAAATGGAAACTGAGCGATTCGCATCTCAAACCAATGCGGGGAGAACAATACACTTTTGGTATTTATAAAAACTTTGGCAAAGATCAGATCGAGACTTCTGCAGAAGTTTACTACAAAACTGTTGGCAACCTTGTTGAATATAAAGATGGTGCCGATTTTATTACCAATCAGATACCCGAAACCAATATTATTCAGGGTGATTTAAAAGCCTACGGAATTGAATTACTTGTTAAAAAGAAATCAGGACAAATAAATGGCTGGATTAATTATACCTATTCGAGAGCGTTGGTTCAGGTAAATAATACTGTAACAGGCGAAATGAATAATCTCGGTCTTGAATATCCTGCAAATTATGACCGTCCTCATGCTCTAAATGTTGCCCTTAACTATAAAATAAATAAGAGGTTAAGTATTTCGGCAAATGTTGTGTATTCTACCGGACGGCCTATTACTTATCCAACCTCTATTTATTATCAAAACGATATTCAGATTACTGAATTTTCGATGCGTAACGAATATCGTATCTCTGATTATTTTAGAACCGATCTATCGATTAATATTGAGGGAAACCTAAAGAAACACAAACTGGCACATGGTTCCTGGTCTATATCGTTTTATAATCTTACAGGAAGAAGAAATCCATACACTATTCAGTTTAGAAACGAGGATGGTCAGATTAAAGGATATGAGATTTCGATTTTAGGAACAATAATTCCTTCGATAAGTTATAATATTAAGATAGGTAATTATGACAACTAGGGTGATTAGTCTTTTTGTTATTTTAGTTTTTGCTGGCTGCAAGGATGAGGTTTTTTTACAAAACACAAATAATGAGCCTAAACTAGTGGTTGATGGTTTTATTACAAACGAATCAGAGCCTTGCATTATTGAACTTTCGATAACAAATGAGATCAATGAGATTAAGAAAATACCCTACACAGGTTGTATTATTACATTATATGAAAATACAGGCATTTCCGAAATTTTAATCGAAATAGCACCCGGTATTTACTCAGCTTCACAAGATGGAATTAATGGAACTATAGGTAAATCATATAAAATAACAATTAAAACGCCCGATGAAAAAGAATATTTTACTGAGTTTCAGGAAATGAAAGAGCCAGTTGAAATTGATTCAGTATATGCTGAACTTTCATCTGTTGATTTAAAGGAATATCCTTTCATACTTCCTGGTTATCAGTTTTATACAACTTCAATGGAGGCTACTGATAAAGAGAGTTATTTTTTATGGAAGATGATAGAAACCTATCAATATACAGCCGATTATCAGCCGGTAGATATAATCAATAGTACTAGTACGGTTGCCGATTATTTAAAGCTTTATCGATGTTGGAAAACCGAATCGGTGAAATATTTTTATACAGGAACAACGGCATCACTAACAACACCAAAAATTATTCATCAACCTTTGCATTTTGTTGGTACAGAAACAAATAGGTTGCAAGAGAGATATAGCCTTCTATTAAAGCAATATTCGATTGACAGCAAAACCTATGACTTTTGGAAATGCTTGAATGAACAGGTTACGTCAGAAAATATCTTGTTTTCAACACAACCCTATAATGTGGTTGGCAATGTTAAAAATTTAAACAACAGTAATGAAATAGTACTGGGTAATTTTACAGTGGCTTCAGTTACGCACAAAAGAATATTTGTAGATAGACCAAGAGTTACACATTATTATGATACTGATTGTTCTGTTAATTATAGTATTGATGTTCTCAGAAGATTGCCTTACCCGGTTTATGTTGTTATAACGTCTGGTGATAGAATGGCTGCTGTTATGGAAGGATGCATAAATTGCACATCGAAAGGAGGAGAACCAAACAAACCCGAATTTTGGATTGATTGAAAATATAGAATAGAATTTAAAGATAACAAATATTGAATGTCCGTTTTATGTCATAAATATTATGTAAATAAATTGAAAATCAATTTGTTTGCCCCAAACCCCTAAAGGGTGCAAATTGATTTTCTTCACACCCTTTAGGGACGGGGCAAATGAAGAAAATCATTAACAACAATTATGAATAAAAGCGGACAATCGTATAACAAATAATAGAATATTAAAAAACTGTTAAAATAATGAAATTAAAGTGGTTAGTTTACTTATTAATACCGGTTGTAGTAGGTTGTAGAGAAGAAGTTGCACTCGAGTCAAATAAAAACCCTCAGTTATTAGTGGTTGATGGAACCATAACAAATAATCCTGGTCCATATACGATATCTTTATCATTAACCTCAACATTGGTTGATCCGCAAAATATTCCTTTAACAGGTTGTACAGTAACTATTCTTGATGATTCGGGAAATTCAGAGGTTCTAACTGAACGTCAACCTGGCATGTATTATACTTCAGCATCAGGAATTCAAGGTCAAATAGGTGTATCGTATAAGATAACTATTTTATCTCCTGATGGAAAGGAATACGAAAGTATCTTTAGTACAATGAAAGAACCTATTGGTATTGAATCGATTTATGCTGATACAACAACTATAAATTCTCAGGAATATCCATCAGGATTGCCTGGAATACAGTTTTTTACAAACAGTGGAACAGGTCAGGCTCCTGATAATTTCTTTTTATGGCAAATTACCGAAACGTATAAATACGAGGCAGATAATGTGTTACATGCAGTTTACGAAAATGGGAAAGTATTTGTAAATAATGTAGATACTATCTTTAGTTTTGATACCCTTAGAACTTGTTGGAAAACTCAAAAGATAAAAAATATTTACACAGGTAAAACATCGAACCTAAGTTTACCTAAGATAGTGAACCAACCACTTCATTTTGTTGGAACCGACTCCAAAAGATTGATTCAGCGGTATAGCTTTATTCTCGATCAATTAACAATTGATGAACAGGCATATAATTATTGGAAAAAAATTGAGGAACAACTTTCAGAAGAAAACATTTTTGTTGCTAAACAACCTTATAATTTTGTTGGTAATATTAAAAATGTGAATGATCCTGTGGAGAAAGTGTTGGGATATTTTACAGTTGCATCGGTTGATCAGAAAAGAATGTTTATTAGCAGACCTAATATACCTTTTTATGTTTCTACCTGTTATGTGGTTACAGATTTACGGAACATGTATAGACAATCAGGGCCATTTTACCTTGTTTTATCAGATCAGGGATTAGGAAAAGTTCATCCCGATTGTATCGATTGCAGGTCTGAAGGTGGGGTTACAGAGAAACCTGAATTTTGGGAAGATTAGTAACTGAGAATTAATAATTGAGTAAGTGAAGAATTGGACAGTTTTATAGATTAATTAATCAATAATAATGAAAAAATGAAAGTACGCTACTTCATAATACTTTTTATTATTGTTATTCTTGGATGCAAGGATGAGATACCATTGAATTCGGTTGATAATAGAACATTCTTGGTAGTTGAGGGATTAATTACCAATGAACCAGGGCCCTATCTTATAAAGCTTTCATCGTCATCAGCGCTTAGTAAACCTCAGTTTATTCCTTATACAGATTGCTCAATAACCATTTATGATAATAATGGAAATTCTGATCTGTTAACGGAAAAAGAACCCGGAATATATTATACATCTGATGATGGAATAAAGGGAATTGTCGGTAATGAATACAAAATAACTATTGTTGCTCCAGATGGGAATGAATATTGTACTGATTTTCAGGCCATGAAAGAAAATATTGGTATTGATTCGTTGTATGCTCAATATACGGAGCAGGAAGTATTAGGCATTCCATATAGCGTTCCTGCTTATCAGTTTTTTATTGATACAGAAATTGCTCAAAACAGAGAAAGTTATTTTTTGTGGACTATTACTGAAGCATATGAGTATGATGTAGATAGAGAAATTCAATATATTGAAACATTAGATCAATGGGGACGTTCGATAATAATTCTGCATGATACAACTTATACTGCGTTCAGAACTTGTTGGAAAATAATGAATTTGGGAAATGTTTTTACCGGAAAAACAAATAATTTGAATACACCCGTTATTAATCATCAACCACTGCATGTAGTTACAACGGAGACTAAAAAACTAACAAAAAGGTACGGAATAGTTGTTAATCAGTATATAATTGATGAGCAGGCTTATGTTTATTGGAATAATATTCAAAAACAAAGCTCTGATGTAAATTTCATTAACTCAACCCAACCCTTAACAATTCGAGGGAATATAAAAAATGTTGATATTGAAGAAGATATTGTTTTGGGTTATTTTACCGTTGCATCTGTTTCTCGGGAAAAATTATTTGTAAATGCATTGGCTGGTCCATTTTATTATTCTAAATGTATTGTTGTAATTGATGAAGAAGGAATAGTAAATTTTAAAGAAAAAATTGGACCACCCTGGTTTTTTGTCGAAAGTGATAATGGGGTTGTAGGAATAACTTATCCTGATTGCATTGATTGTAGAACTGATGGGGGCTCTATAGAAAAACCTAATTTTTGGATTGATTAAATTTGTAAATTTTTATAAAATGAAATTGAATAACCTATTAAGAACTTTTTTGATTCTATTTATTGCAAGCATTTTTGGCACTAAAGCAATTGCCCAAACAAGTAATTCAACCACTATTAGTGAAATAAAAGAGTATCTTACTATACAAACTGATCGTGATGTTTATTTTAGTGGCGAAAATGTTTGGTTTTCAGTTTATTATAATCTGGGTAACAATAGTTATAAAACTTCACTAAGTGCTGTAATTTATGTTGAGTTAATAAATTGTAACAATGGTTCGGCCCAAGTTCAAAAAAAATATAATCTGACTGATTTTAATACAAACGGAGTAATTACAGTTCCTAAAGAAGTTCCTACAGGCAACTACTTATTGAGAGCATATACACGTTACCAGCGAAATTTTTCGGATTTAGGTTATGGTTATAAGTTTCTTACTATAATTAATCCTAAAAACAACTCAGGTACTTTGGCGAACTGGCTCGATAGTGATTCAATATGGATTGTTCCAGAAGGAAATACATTAATTGATCAGGTTAAAAATAAGGTGATAATACGAATACCAGATTCTTTAGCTATTACAGAAAATAGGTTTTTTATCAATGATCAAAATCAGGAAAGAATTGATCTTGGCAATATTTCAAGGTTGGGAGTTTTAACTACTGAGCAATCATTCGATCAAAATAAATCCTATATACTAACAATTGAAACTCCTGCTGGAAAAACCTTCACAAAGTCTTTCCCTGTAGTTGTAAACGAAGGTTTTCAAACTAATATTACCAGAACAGGAAGTAATGTGAATTATATTATTCAATCGAATGGCTTACCAATCAACAGTAAAACTTATCAGGTAAATCTTTACACAAAGGATTATAAAAAAATCCATTCAAGGGAGGTTGAATTAAATAATCTGGTTAATTACGTTAGTTTTGATGAGAGCGCATTTAATAATGGAATAAATTACATTGTGTTGGAGAAACCGAATGGTGATATCGAAAAAATTAATTCGTTTTACGTTGGATATAAAAAGCCAACTGAGATTCAAATAAATCTGGCTGACGACGATATTAAAACCCGCCAAAGAGTTCGTGTTTCATTAAATAAGGGAATAGAAAATGATGAGAGCAAGACAGGATTTAGTATTTCGGTCGCAAAAAAAGGATCAACATTAATTAATGAAAAATTTAAACCATCTTTTTATTTATCACATCCTATTTTAATTGATAATTACATAAAAAATAATTCGTTAACCGATCAGGAAATCGATCAGATTATGATATTATTCGACAAAACAATTTCTAAGGAGCTGTTTAAAAAGAATATTTTTGCTCAAAAAGATAATGTAATCGAATACTTTCCCGAAACAAGAGGGTTAACAATTTCAGGAATACTTCAGAACAAAAAGACAAAAGCACCAGTATCCGATCATGATGTTTATTTGTCTGTTTTATATAATAATCCACAACTGCACATTTATAAAACAAATGCAAATGGAGAGTTTGTATTTTCATTAAACCAGTTAACGGGTATAAATGATGTTTTTATCTCGCCAATTACTGATGTTACTGATGATTATGAGGTGCTTGTAAAGAGTTCTTTTTCAAACGAATATCCAGATTTAAAAAATACTCCGTCAATTTTTAGTTTAGCTGATAAAAAAGCAATCGAAGATTTATATATTAATTATCAATTGCAGCAGAATTTTTGTTCTATTGGTGAGATACACGAAAAGAATCGGGTTAAAAGCTCACAGTTTAACATAAATGAAAGCAAATCGGTATATAAAATGAAGGACTACATACAGTTCGAAAGTTTTGAAGAGATCTTTATTGAGATTGTTACCGAAGCAAAGATTAACAAATCAGGAGGCCAGCTTTCTTTCGATGTTTATGATAAAAACAGCAATATTTTACCAGGCAACCCGCTTGTTTTAGTTGATTATCTTCCAGTTTTTGATTTTAATAAGTTGCTAACCATGCATGTTTCTCAGATCGAAAAGGTTGAAGTAATTGGAAATACCTATATACTTGGCCCTAACATTATTAATGGTATAATTTTAATAACAACCAATAGCGAGAATTTTGCAGAAATAGATTTTCCTAAATCTTCGATATTTATGGAATATCAAACACTTGAATCAGATGTCGATTATAGTGATTTATTAAAATCGTGTGCTACTTTATCTGAAAATTTACCGGATTTTAGAACAACATTGTACTGGAACCCAAAGCTAATAATTAATAATGAAAATAATTCAATTAATTTTACAACCTCCGATAGCAAAGGCATTTATGAGATAATTATAAAGGGCATTTCACCCAATGGGTTGGTTTACTTTGGTAAAAAAGAATTTGTGGTTGAGTAGCTTTTACTGATTACTACTAATTTTTCGTAATACTTTTTCGCGAATAATTTCCTGATTATTACGGTTTTCTATTTTGCTTTCGAGCCACGAAATGATGTCGAAATAAATGAACGGACGACGTTCGTAAAACTTTTCGTTTAACGGTAATAACTGGTCACGCAAATCTTTAAATGCATCTGTTAGTTGATCCCGGGTTATAGAACTTAACCGGCGAACAAAACGCAGAATAATTTTCTGAAATGCGTGTAAGTCGTTCTTCTTAATTAAAAACCGATAAGTTGATCGCAAATAATAATCAACCAGATCGAAATTACCTAGTTCATAGTGACTTATAAGGTTCAGAATACGGGCAAAACTGTGAATATCAGAGCGGATATCTACATCCTTCATGTTAATTATCTTATTTAACCAAAAAACCGTTTGATGGTAATCGTTGTTACCGAAATACATGCATGCAAACTTATAATAGAAAATGGTAATATAATGAGTATCAAGAATATCTTCGTACTTTTCGAGACTTTCGGCAATTTCAGGAATAATTTCAGATCCCTCAGTAAACTCACCTAATAAAAAGTAACGATTAATTTTGTGGGTTGATAAGTATTTAAATAGCTGTAAACGAATATTTTCGGTAAGTTTTATTTCCTGGTTTTCTTTAATCGATTCGAGTTTTTGAGTAGTCGAAATAAATTCGTCGTATTTAAAAAGTTTCGATTGCGAAACCAACAAGTTATTTATAGCTTTTATGTATTGCTCCGTTTTTGCAGGTATTAAGTGTTGATTTTCATCAAAAAGAGCAACCCATTTTTTAGCGTATTCATGTCCTCTTTCAAAATCTTGTATAAAAAAGTAATAACCTACAAACGAATTATATAAGTACATTTTTTCATCAAACGAGAGTTTATCTTCCTGAAAAACAGGAAGTGTTGAATAAAGAAAACTGTTTACCAGCTCAAAATCCTGATGATTTCGAAGAAAACCGATTTTTAAATAAAAGGAATAAAGCTTGATAGTTAAATTTGAGAATGTGCTTATATTGCTTATCTTTTCCTTAATCCGATCCGATGATTTAATAATCTCGCTTACTTTATCTTCGATATTCGTTCTGATAAATTTTGTTACAAGCCTTTTTTCGAGTTCAATAACTTCAAAGAGTAAAAAGTTTTTTTCATTTGATTCGGCAAGCTGTTTGGCTTTTTCCAGAGTTTTTACGCACTGATCGTATAAACATTTATTGTATAATATGGTAGAATGGTCGAGTAATTCACGAATCCGAATTTCAATATCATCGTCAGCATTAAAACTCCTGAGACTTTTAAGTATTTGTCGGTGTAAATGTGCTTTTAAATTCGAAAGCTGTTGACTTTTTATCGATTTTTCTTTTTCAAGGATTTTATTTTCATCATAATCTTTTTGCTTATCAATTAGATCGAAAAGCTTTATAAAAAGTGCATCTTCAACACTTCTCATGCGGGTAACATAAAGTTTAAAATACCTTTTCTCTGCTTTTGTTAGCGATTTTATAAGTTGAAATATGGGATCAGAATTTTTGTTGGACATTGTACTAAAAAATTTGTTTGATATTGATATAATTATAATAAAATCAACTAGTTACACGTTTTTGATTTTATAATAAAACTATACTGGACATCGTAATTCATAAAATAATTTGTTTTTTTGGTTCCACCACAAAAAATACTTTTGGTCGGTCATTTTTGGAAAGTAATTCAAAACAAAAGTAAGTAAAAAATCTAAAATGTAATGTGGAATGATTTATTTTCCTTTACGTTGATTTTTAAGTATAAAACATCAGTTTTAAATGACCGTTTTTGTATAATTAAAAATTTTGTTTATGAGTATTGGTAAGTATTCTACAATTACATCTGGTATTGTAAAATTAAATTTTAACGATTTTGAAGTTGAACAGTTTAACCCAGAAAAAATTAGTAATAACTATTCAAATAAAATAATTGTTTTCGAAGATAATTCTTGGGCCGTATCTGACTATGATTTTGCTGTTAAAGCTATGCGCGAGGCAGGTTATCGAATAGTTATTTCTACCGATTTTCCCGATGTTTTTACTGCTAAGGCCCTAAATGTTGGTTTGTTTCCAATAGAAATCCCTAAAAAGTTTATCGATAAAATGATTTGTGAATATGAGCATGAATCAAGGCTAAAACTCTTTGTTGATATTGTGGGCCAGGAAATTATGATCGTAAAAACAGGCGAAAAGGAATATTTTAATTTGAGTGATTATAAAAAGGAGTGTCTTTTAAACGGATATAACGATGTGGATTATATATACTGTGTATATGATGATATCAATTGTACAGAAAGAAGCAATTGCGAAAACGAAATGACTGAATATGCTATTGAATAGTTTTTTATAAGATTTTGCATTATTGTAGTTAGTTTGGTAAAACAGAGTCGGGAAAAGTAAAATACCGGTTCTGTTTTTTTGTTTGGATGAATAATACCCTACGAGGGTTATAACCCTCGTAGGGTGATTTAAGTTGAAAAAATACTATATTTGAATCTTTATAGTTTATTTTTATCTAAATCATGGCAGACTCACAAACCCCAATGGAAGCTGATAGATTTTTTCATATCTACAATCATGCCGTTGGAAATGAAAAACTATTTAAAAGCAATGGTAATTATTCGCATTTTACTATGCTTTTTAAAAAGTATATGATAGACTATGTTGAGTTATATGCTTATTGTTTAATGCCAAATCATTTTCATTTTATTTTAAAAATAAGAAGTGAACAAGAAATAACCAATGTCTTAAAAATTAATCAAAAACCTTTTAATAAAGCTGAGAGTACTTCAAAAGTTTTAAGCAGACAGTTTTCTCATTTTTTTAATAGTTATGCTCAGGCATATAATAAACAATACAATCGCAAGGGGAGTTTGTTTGCAAATAGGTTTAGACGGAAAAATATTGATAATGAACAGTATTTTACCAAGTTGGTATGTTATGTTCATTTAAATCCAGTGCAGGCTGATTTATGTTCAAAGATAGAGGATTGGCAACACTCTTCTTATAATTCAATTATAAAAGATGATTCAACAATTATTGAACGAGAAAAAGTTCTTAAATTATTTGAAGGAAAGCAAAATTTCATTTATTGTCATAAATCTGATCCTGATATATCAGTATAAAGCAATTAAAGAAGAAATACCCTACGAGGGTTTTAAACCCTCGTAGGGTATTTGGGTACAGAAAGTCAAAAAGTTACAACAATTCCTAGCTGAGGATTATTTGTAACAGGATCTATTCTCAGATTCATATTTATTTCGGCAGATTCTAAAATCGTATTGTCCAGAATTCCCCGGTTATAATCGTGCAGAGATCTGAATAAGTATGTCTTAGCTAAAACGTGATAGGTAAATGATCCAGTTATAAAAACAAGGATTGAGGCCGTTAAATAACCGCTTTCTTCTTCGAGGTAAGTGTTTTGGTCAATTACATCATCACCAGTACTAAATTTATCTGTAGGGTCATAAGTATAATGATGGTATGCTAAAAGAGGAGCAATTACCCACATTTGCAAAATACCAGCAGCGCGTGTGTATTTGTATATATTTATATTTTGTGTTGCAATTGAATCGCTGATTAAATATGGTTTCAGGTTTTGACCAAACATGCCAACATTTTCCCATGTTTCTCCATGATCAGGAGAAAACTTACGATTTACAAAAAAGAACGGAGTTAGTGTAATCCAGGTTGTTTTGCTTTTATATTGTAACGAATCAATTGTTTTTTCACCTATGGTTATTGGTATTTGTCCAATTGCAGTATATTTTAATGAAATAAGTATGAAAAGAAGGAATATTGTTTTTTTACTCATAAATTGATTGCCCTGTTTATCTGCCTAAAATTAATAAAAGCTTTTAAACCTAACGATAAATATCGATTTTTCTTATACTATCCTTACTCTTTTAAACTATTTTATCTGACTTTTGTCTTATAAATACTAAAAAAATTACTAATGGAAAAATTATACATTTTGTTTACAATTCTTGTTTGCTTTTCAATTTCAGTTTATGGACAGCAATTGGGTAATGAGGAATTGTTAAACCTGGCTAATACAGTAAACGAAAAAGAAATTATTGAATACGCAACAAAGCTTACATCTTCAGAATTTGATGGTAGATTATCTGGATCACCCGGATACATGAAATCTGCAGAATGGATTGCATCAAAATTTGAAGAATGGGGAATAAAACCTTTGGGTGATAATGGATATTATCTGCAATATTTCGACAACGCCTACACAAAAGTTTTTGATAGTGGAAGTGTTTCTTATCAATTTAATGATATAACTAGTAAAACAACTGAAAAAACATATCGTTTTCCTGAGGAGTATTTCCCCGGACAGAATTCAGGAAGTGGAACAATTGAAGGCGATTTGGTTTATGTCGGTTTTGGAATTTCGGCTCCCGAATTGGGTTACGATGATTATGCTGGAATTGATGTAAAAGGTAAGATTCTGGTTTTTGAATCAGGCCTTCCGGTTAAGGGAAATATTCCGGATATTGAACGATGGGTTCAGTACGATTACCATCAATATAAATTTAAAAATGCAATTGCTCATGGTGCAATAGGCTGGCTTTATATCAGCAAACTGGCTAATCCGAATACATCTTATAATAAAGATATTGTTTATGCACATATTGGTGATGAAGTTGCGAATGATATATTTAATGCATCAGGCAAAAACTATAAGGAAATAAGAGAGAAAATTGCTGCTGATTTAAAACCAAATTCCTTTGAATTAAAAGGCATGGCAAAAATCGCCGCAAATACACAGCGATTCGAAGATTCAAAATCGTGCAATGTAATAGGATTGATAGAAGGAATTGACCCAATTCTAAAAAATGAAGTTATTATTATAGGAGCTCACCTTGATGCTGTCGGTAATTTGGGTAAACTTTTACCCGGCGCATTAGATAATGCCTCAGGAGTTGTAGATATTATGACAGCAGCCCGAATTTTAGTTCAATCACCTGTAAAACCTAAACGATCATTACTATTTATTATGTTTGGTGGTGAAGAATGCGGGTTATTGGGAAGTACATTTTATGTAAACAATCCCAAGTTTCAGAAAGAAGATGTTGTTTGTATGATTAATCTTGACATGGTTGGAAATGGAACTGGCCTGGCATTATGGGGCGGTGAATCATTTCCAGAAATAAGCAAACATTTTACTGATGCCAATACTAATTATATTAAACGAAGTATGCGAACATCAGAAGCACGGCCTGTAAAAACGCGTCCCAGAACAGATGGAGCTGTTTTTACCATGAATGGCTATAAATCATTTGCAATTGGTACAACCGATGGAGTAAAACCTGTTTATTACCATCATCCACTAGATAATGTTGATGGGTTAACTCCAGACATAATGGTTGAAGTATCCCGAATGATTTATTTTGGATTGCTGGGTGTGGCAAATGATGAAAACCTAAAGCTCTAATAGAACTTCATTGGCATCTTTTTCACCAATAATCATTTTATAGGGCGATTCGAGTAGTTCTTTAACTTTTACCAAGAATCCAACCGAATCTTTACCGTCAATAGTTCTGTGATCATACGACAATGCAATGTACATCATGGGGCGAATTTCGACTTTTCCGTTAATTGCAACCGGCCTTTCCTGAATGTTATGCATTCCTAAAATTCCCGATTGGGGCGGGTTTAAAATAGGAGTGGAGAGTAGCGATCCGAAAACACCTCCATTGGTTATGGTGAATGTTCCGCCCGATAATTCATCCAGCGAAATTCGGCCAGCACGACCTTTGTCGGCTAATTCTTTTATTTTTAATTCGAGTTCGGCCAAACTCATTGATTCGGCATTACGAACAACCGGAACCATCAACCCTTTTGGAGTTTGCACGGCAATACCAATATCGGTATAATCGGGAAAAAGAATTTCATCGCCTTCAATTTGGGAGTTAACTGCAGGATAAGCTTTTAACGCAATAGTAACGGCTTTGGTAAAGAACGACATAAAACCCAGTTTTATTCCATGCTTCTCAGTGAATTGTTTTTGATACTCGCTCCTGAGTTTTATTATTTCAGTCATGTCCACTTCGTTAAACGTAGTAAGCATGGCGGTTTCGTTTTTCACCGAAACCAGTCGTTCGCTTAGTTTCTTGCGCAGTGGCGTCATTTTTTTGCGTTCAATATCCCGTGTGCTTTCTTTTTTCGGTGCTGAGATTGATCCCTGACCTGATTTGGTTGCTAAAACCTGCTCAATTTCTTGTTTGCCAATACGTTTTAATCCTTTTATCACATCATCAATGCTCAGGTTATTTTCTTCCATTAACTTTTGAGCTACTGGTGAAATTTTAACATTGGTGTATTCCTGATTGTCTTTTATTGGTTCTGACTTGGCTGGCTGCTGTATTTCTTTTTTAACCTCAGGCTTTTGTGATTCCTCTTTTTTTGCTTTTAGTGGTTTTGATTCATCCTGTTTTACCGAAGTATCAATTTTGCATGCCACAGCACCTACCTTGGTTGTTGTGCCAATAGGTATCATAATCTCTATTTTACCGCTCTCTGATGCCATAAGTGGCAATGTTGCCTTATCGGATTCAATCTCGGCTATTTCCTGGTCCTTTTCAACAAATTGGCAATCTTCTACTAACCAGTTCGATAATACAACTTCGGTTATCGATTCACCCGGACTAGGTATTTTTATTTCAATCATATTTCTTAGTATCAAGTATCAAGTATTTAGTATCAAGATAATTTTTCTATTTCGTCAAAAGCATGCAAGCTTTTTACTTTTGTCTTTTATCTTTTATCTTGTGTCTCACATCTCACGTCTACAAATAAGTATGCTCCCTATTAATCTCTTCTCTTTTACTTCCAACTTCGCATTGCAAACCGCAATATACTTTTTTAAGTTCACATGTACACTTTCTGAAAACCTTATTAATAATTTCCTGCTGACCCAGCACATGTAGCTTATGCAGTCCAACGGCAGGACTTCCACTTGCCAATCGTGCCAATGGTTTTATATCTATTCCTTTGAACTTATCACGTACAAAATTCCAGGCTCCCATATTTTCAGGTTCTTCCTGTACCCACAACCAGCGGAGTGTATTTGGATATTTTTTTATAATCTTTTGTATCTGTTTTTCTGGCCATGGATGAAGCTGTTCGACGCGAACAAGGGCAATATCTTTGGCATTAAACTCATCTTTCTTTTCGAGTAAATCGTAATAAATCTTTCCGCTGCAAAATACAACGCTACGTACTTCTTTTATATCTACATTTTCATCATCTATCACTTCTCTGAAAGAGCCATTGGCTAAATCATCCAGAGGTGAAATACACTTTGGGTGTCGTAATAAACTTTTTGGTGTAAAGATGATTAGAGGAATTGCAAAATCACGATGCACCTGACGACGCAACACATGGAAAAAGTTAGCTGGTGTTGTTGCATTTACAACTTGCATATTGTTGTTGGCACTCAAGGTTAAAAATCGCTCAATGCGGGCACTTGAGTGCTCCGGTCCCTGGCCTTCGAATCCATGAGGCAAAAGCAGCGTTAAGCCATTCATTAATCCCCATTTATCTTCGGCTGAACTTATATACTGATCAATAATAACCTGTGCACCATTATGAAAATCACCAAACTGTGCTTCCCAAATTGTTAAACCATTTGGCACTGCAAGTGCAAAGCCATATTCAAATCCCATTACTCCGTATTCCGATAAGGGCGAATTAAATACATGAAATGGTGCTTGATCTTCGCTTACGTGTTTTAATGGAATGTATTTATTTATCGAATCTTCGATAGTTAGTGTTGCATGCCGGTGCGAGAAGGTGCCACGTTCCGAGTCTTGTCCGCTTAACCGTACCATGTGACCCTCAGTAACTAATGTTCCGTAAGCAAGCAATTCGGCCATTGCCCAATCCAGCTTCTCTTCTTTTATCATGTTATTGCGATCATCCAAAAGTTTCTCAACCTTACTAAAGATTTTTATATCCTTTGGCAGATGATTAAGCTTATGCGCAATAGCTTTTAGTAGTTTTTTATCCACACCTGTTTTTGGGGATTTTTCAAAATCTTCATTCTTTGGATGACGAAAATTCTTCCATTCTTCACCTAAAAATTGCTTTATACTTACCTTCTTATTTTTTTGAGCAATTTCAAGTTTTAACTCTAATTTTTTATTGTACTCCTGATCAAGCTCTTTTAGTTCTTCTTTGGTACTAATACTATTTTCAATAAGATACTTAGCATAAATATCACGCGGATTAGGATGCTTACTTATAATATCATACAATAATGGCTGTGTAAACCGTGGTTCATCGCCTTCGTTATGGCCGTATTTTCTATAACACAAAATAT
The DNA here is from genome assembly GCA_050179935.1 of Bacteroidales bacterium. GTDB lineage: Bacteria > Bacteroidota > Bacteroidia > Bacteroidales > UBA12077 > UBA12077. The sequence continues at coordinate 52,528 of JBFXEQ010000002.1, forward strand.
CAATAAAAATATCGGTATGAAAGGTTTGCCTGTATTCCATAGCCAGTTCGATGGTATAAATAAGTGCTTCCACATCATCACCATTCACATGAAAAATGGGCGATTTGGTAACTTTTGCAATGTCTGTACAATAGGTACTAGAACGTGCTTCAAGATAATTTGTCGTAAACCCTACCTGGTTGTTAATTACAAGATGAACTGTTCCACCCGTTTTATAACCATTAAGCTGTGACATTTGCAATGTTTCGTAAACAACACCCTGACTGGCAATAGCAGCATCACCATGAATAATTATTGGAGTAAGTTTATTATAATCATGTTCGTATTTTTCCCAAATCAGTGCTTTTGCAATTCCTTGTGCAACAGGACCAACCGTTTCAAGATGCGATGGATTAGGAACAAGCTTAAGCGAAACTGTTTTTCCTTCATCTGTATGAATCGAGTTTTCGTATCCCATGTGGTATTTTACATCACCAAGAGCTATGTTCTCATCATATTCTTCGCCCATAAATTCGGAGAAAATATTTTCTTCAGGCTTTTTAATGATGTTTGCCAGTATGTTTAACCGGCCTCTATGGGCCATACCAATAATAAACTCCTCAATACCTAATTTCGATCCTTTTTCAATAATGGCATCCATAGCAGGAATTAGAGTTTCGGCTCCTTCGAGTGAGAATCGTTTTTGCCCAACAAATTTGCGATGAATAAAACTCTCAAATCCTACAGCCTGCTTTAAATGGTTGTAAATATGTTTTCGTTGTTCAGATGTAAAAACAGGAATATTCTTGCTGTTTTCCATTTTGGTTTGCAGCCAACTAATAATTTCAGGATTACGGATAAACATATATTCAGCACCAATCGACTGGCAATAGGTAGTTTCAAGATGCGATATAATATCTTTCAATAAAGCAGGTCCTATACCAATATTTTTACCAGCCTGGAATGTTTTCTCAAGATCCGATGAATCTAATCCGTAGTTTTCAATAGCCAACGTAGGAGTATAGGTTCTTCGTGCCCGAACTGGATTTGTTTTGGTGAATAAATGTCCTCTTTTTCTGTACCCCTCAATTAGGTTGATAACCTTAAACTCCTTATCCATCCATTCGCCTCCTTTTGTTGAGACAGGGAAGTTTTTTTGAGCAAACTCAAACCCTTCAAAGAACTTCTGCCACTGAATATCAACAGAATCTTGGTTAGATTTATATTGTTCGTAAAGTGTATCGATTGAGTTTATGTCAGAATTTCCTATATATGAGAATTTATCCATGATAATTTATTTTGCTTCAGTGTGTTGATTGATCTCGTTGTTTTGTTTAATGTTTTAAATTAAAAATGAATTCTACTTTAATCAATAAATGTAAGTAAAACAAGCCTGATATCATATTGTTTGGACATTTTGTTTAATTTTTTGGTTTTGTTATTGAATTGAACAAAATTTTGCTAATAATGTTTAGAGTATAAATTATTAAAATTCGGAAAAAAACCAAAATTGAATAGTAATTAATTGAATATAATTCGTGCAACATGAAAATAGGTATTCTCAGAGAACCCGAAAATGAAAATAGAGTAGCATTATTACCCGATAATGTTAAAACACTTATCGATCTAAAAACAAAGGTTGCTGTTGAAAAGGGCGCGGGAGAAAGATCGTTCAGTTCAGACCAGAGTTTTATAGACAAGGGTGCTGAAATTGTTGATAGAAATACCATTCTGAACGATTCATATCTGATTATAAGCATTCAACCTTTGGGTAATGATGAGTATAGTAAACTTAAAGAGGGACAATCTGTTTTAACTGCTTTTAGTCCATTAATAAATATGGCGTTAGTGAAGTTATTTGTTGAGAAGAATATTACAACATTTAGTATGGATATGGTTCCACGAACCACAAGAGCACAATCTATGGATATTCTATCTTCTATGGCTACCGTAGCTGGATATAAAGCTGTTCTCGAAGCAGCAAACAATCTTCCGTCTTTTTTTCCAATGTTTATGACTGCTGCAGGAACAATTCGTCCTTCAAAAGTATTGGTTTTGGGCGCTGGTGTTGCCGGATTGCAAGCTATTGCTACGGCTCGTAAATTGGGTGCACAAGTCGAAGCATTTGATGTTCGTACTGCCGTAAAAGAAGAAGTTCAAAGTTTAGGTGCCAAATTTATTGAGGTTGAAGGTGCTCGCGATGATAAAAATGCCGGTGGATATGCCGTTGAACAAACCGAGGAGTATAAACAAAAGCAGCAACAATTAATTCAGGATCATGCAAAAAAAGCAAATGTGGTAATCACTACAGCTCAGATTCCTGGTCGTAAGGCCCCAATCCTTATAACTAAAGACACTGTCGAAAATATGTTGCCGGGCTCGGTTATTATTGATTTGGCTTCTTCAACTGGTGGTAATTGCGAGTTAACAAAAGATAACGAAATGGTTGTTGTGAATAATGTAAAAATCATTGGCAACTCTAATTTCGCTTCAACACTCCCTGCCGATGCAAGCAAGATGTACGGAAACAATATCATTAACTTTATGAAACTTATTATTGATGAGTCGGGAAATCTTAAACTCGATTTTGCTGATGAAATTGTTCGCGGAACATGTATTACACATAACAAAGAAATTATTAATGAACGGGTAAAATCAAACAATAAATAACATGGAAGGAATTTTACAATTTATATATGTAAATGCCGAGTCTATATTTATAGTGATACTATCAATTTTTCTTGGTATAGAAGTTATTTCGCATGTGCCAGCAGTGTTGCATACACCGCTTATGTCAGGTGCTAATGCAATTCATGGAGTTGTGGTAATTGGGGCCATAATTGTTCTTGGACATGCAGATACCCCCTTGAGTATGATTCTAGGTTTTTTTGCTGTTCTACTTGGTACGTTAAACGTTGTCGGAGGTTTTGTAGTTACCGACAGGATGCTTGAGATGTTTAAAAAGAAACAACCTAAGAAATAAAATTAACCATGGACAGAGTAATTGAATTCTCAAAACTTGTACATTTCACTTTTGGTGATTCTGTATTAGAAATATTTTATCTTATTGCTTCTGCATTATTTATTATAGGATTGAAAATGCTAAGTCATCCTGAAACAGCAAAAAAAGGAAATCTTTATGCTGCAGCAGGAATGCTGATTGCAGTAATTGCAACACTTTTGCTTCATCGCCATGACGGACATAAAATTGGTAATTTTGGTTTAATTTTTACTGCGATTGGTTTAGGAACAGTTTTGGGCTGGATAGTTGCTCGCAAGGTAAAAATGACAAAGATGCCCGAGATGGTTTCTTTATTCAATGGAATGGGTGGCGCTGCAGCTGCCTTAATTTCATTAATGGAATTTCCGCATATCAATAAAGAATTAATTGCTCAGCATGGCATGTTGAACTGGCAGGCTTTAGTTATATTCTTAGGACTAATTATTGGTAGTATATCATTTGCCGGTAGTATGATCGCATTTGGTAAGCTAAATGGCCGAATAAGAGATATTCGTTCGTCTTTATTACGTGTAGTGAATATAATTATGGCTATTGTTATAATTAGTCTTACGCTTTATATAATGACACGTGGAAATGTTGATCCTGCAAGTCTGGCTCCCATGGCTTTTCTTTTACTCGTTATCTCATTAATTTATGGTGTTTTATTTGTAATGCCAATTGGTGGAGCCGATATGCCAGTTGTTATTTCATTGCTGAACTCATTTACGGGTGTGGCAGCTGCTATGGGTGGATTTTTATACGGTAACCTTGTAATGTTAACCGGAGGTATTTTGGTTGGTTCTGCCGGAACAATTCTTACTGTTTTAATGTGTAAAGCAATGAACCGTTCGTTATTCAATGTAATTGTTGGCTCATTTGGAGGTGGCACAGCCGCAGCAGAAACAGAGCAAGGCTCGATGCGTGAAATTTCATTAACCGATACGGCCATTCTTCTTGGTTATTCCCGAAAAGTAATGATTGTTCCCGGATATGGTTTAGCTGTTGCTCAGGCTCAACATTTAGCATACGAACTGGATACTATTCTTCAAGATAAAGGTGTTGATGTAAAATATGCTATTCACCCTGTGGCTGGTCGAATGCCGGGACACATGAATGTTCTGTTAGCTGAAGCTGATGTTCCTTATGATAAGCTTGTAGAAAGCGACAAAGCCAATGACGAAATGGAGAGTGTTGATGTGGTTGTGGTAATCGGTGCAAACGATGTGGTTAATCCTGCAGCAGAAGATGATCCTTCGAGTCCGATTTATGGAATGCCCATAGTACTAGCCTTAAAGGCAAAAAATGTAATTGTTATGAAACGCGGCATGGGAAAAGGATATGCTGCTATTGAGAACAATCTTTTCTTCCACGAAAAAACTCGTATGCTTTTTGGTAATGCTAAAGAAACATTGCAAAAACTGATTGTCGAAGTAAAGAATATTTAATTTAAAAAGGAATATTCACTGCGAGGTCCCACCTCTTATTGTCACTGCGATCCCGATAGTAATCGGGAGAAGCAGTCTTTTAATCCTGTCTTTAGATTGCTTCACTTCGCCTTACTGCTTAGTTCGCAATGACTTTTACTCTTTTTACTGAAATCCTGAAATTATTCTTATTTTTATAAAGATTAATTTCATTATTATGCTCAAAAAAGGAATTCTATTCATTTATCTTGTTCTATCATTTTCAATATATCTGTTTTCTCAGAATCTATCCTATATTATTGATGAAGATGGAGTTCGAAGGTTTCATGAAGGGTCATTAATAATCAAAGAAAATGTGCCATTTTTGACTGTTAATGGTAATCCATACGAAGTTGGTTTGCAATATGGTGTTCTGTTAAATGATTATCTTTTAAAGATGGATAAGGTAATTGATAGTTTGATCGTTGCAAATACCGGTCAGTTTTTCATTAAAAAATGGATTGTTAGAGGTGTATTAAATAGAAAGATCAAAGAGATTGAGAAAAAAGTTCCTTCTGAGTATCTTTTAGAGATGAGAGGTATGGCAGATGGATCTGATTTGGATTTAAAGGATCTTCAGATTATTGCTTACGTTCCTCAACTTTTTTTTAAAATCAGTTGTACAGCTTTTATTGCAAAAAATGTGCAGGGAATTGTACATGGCCGAAACCTCGATTGGCCTGGCATTGAGATTCTAACTCATTTTCCGCTAATAGTTAATTATCATATTACGAATAAAATTCCTTTTACTAATCTTACATTTATTGGATATCCCGGAGTTTATACTGGAATGAATCACTCTGGACTAAGCCTATCAATCAATATGAATGGAGCACCAGCTGAGTATGGTAAAAAAATAAGCGATTATAATACAGGAATGCCGCTAGCCTATAAAGTCCGAAATATGTTGGAAAATGCCGAAAATCTAACTCAGGTTGATGAACAATTTAGAAACTATAGTTCGCATGCTTGGTTTATTACAGCAGGAAGTAATTTTGATAAATCTGGTACTATTTATGAACTAACCAGAGGTGGAATTATAAAAAATGATATGCAGGATGATTTTCTTTTTGTTGAAAATTTATCCATTTCAGATAAGGGAAGATTTATGTACAGCCCTATCTGGATGTTTGGGAATTCAAATATATCGAGAGAAAGAAAGATAAAAGAACTATATGATCGTTTTAACGATCTCAATTTAGTTGATAAAAGCTATAATATCCTTATCAACACTGAAAATCATAATCTCTCACACGATCCTTATTTTGGTTATTGCATTAATAATTATAACACCATAAAAAGTTGTATTTTAGATAACACAAAAAAAGAGATTTACTTTACGTATGGAGAGCATAATGCTGCTTTAAATAAATATCTTCATTATACTATTGAAACAGGCGAGGTTACTGTATATAAATCAAAACAAGAAATTGCCGATAGTGAATATTATTCTGCAGCAATAGATTATAATACTTGGTATAATGCAACTTTCGCACAAACAAAGAAGTTATCTGAAAAAAACTATCAGTTGATTATTGATGAAATTCAGAAGTATAATCTCCAGCCAGCTTATAAAGCACTTGAGTTATCCAATATTTATTTAAAACTAAAAGATTATGAGAATGCCTATATTCAGGCTGAAAACTACATAACTGATGCACCGGACTATTACCCTGCATATTACCAGAAATATCGTATTGTTAGAGAAAAGGGCGATAATTTAAAGGCGATTGTGACCTTGGAAGAGATGTTGCAAACATCAACTATTAATCCGTATTATGAATATCGCGCAAAGGTTAATATGATTGAGATGTATGATAAGTTGCTCGAAAATAAAACAGATCCGGTTTATATCGAAAAAATTCTTAACTTGTATGCTCAGATTAAATCAGATATAATTCAGTATTTTGTTGATACCGAAACACAAAAAGACCTCGATTTAATCGAAAAGATTGTAAAAAAATATAACTAATTGGTAACCGAAGATAAAATAAAAGCTGCTGTTAAATTACTTTCAAATTCGAAATATGCCATTGCATTCACTGGTGCAGGTATATCGGTAGAAAGCGGAATTCCTCCGTTTCGTGGTGCAGATGGTTTGTGGAGTAAGTACGATCCAAATGTACTCGATTTAAATAATTTCTATTTAAATCCAATTGATTCATGGAAGGTTATAAAAGAGATTTTTTATGATTTTTTTGGTTCAGCTAAACCAACCGAAGCTCATTTTGCTTTGGCTGAATTAGAAAAACTTGGAATAATAAAAGTAGTTATTACACAAAATATTGATAATCTGCACACTGAAGCTGGAAGTAAAGAGGTTTGCGAATTTCATGGAAACTCTCGCATGTTGGTTTGTCCGTATTGTGCAAAGGAGTTTGTTGCTGCCGAAGTAAATTTGAATGACATTGTTCCATTGTGCGACAGCTGTCACGGAGCGTTAAAACCCAATTTTATTTTTTTTGGTGAGTCAATTCCAGAACAAGCGTATCAAAAATCGGTTAAAGCTGCCGAAAAAGCTGATCTGGTAATAATAATCGGATCTACAGGCGAAGTGGTTCCTGCATCTATGATTCCATCTATTGCAAAACAAAACGGAGCTAAAATTATTGAGATTAATCCAGCACGTTCTTTATTTACAGATTCTATAACTGATTTATTTTTGCAGGGAAAAGCCACTGAGGTTATGTATAGTATTAATAAATTTATAAAACAACAGGTATGATAAAGTTTAAGTTAGCCCCTGATTCAGAATATATTGAGCTAATAAAGTTATTAAAAGCTGTAAATATTTGTGGGAGCGGGGGTGAGGCAAAAATGTTAGTTGATGATGAACAGGTAAAATTAAACGGACAGATTGAAAGACGAAAACGTGCAAAATTAAGAAAAGGCGATAAAGTAGAGGTTTTTGATAAAACAATCATAATAGAATAACTTTTTAAAATTGAACAATATGACATTTTTAGAACTAGCAAAACGACGATATTCGTCACGTAATTATCAGGATAAACCTGTTGATAAAGAATTGCTTTTAAAAGTTTTAGAAGCTGGCAGAATTGCACCTTCAGCAAAAAATAAGCAACCCTGGCATTTTGTTGCAATAACAGAGCCTGAGGCCCTTTCGAAAATAAGAGAGTGTTACGAAGAGCCATGGTTGGCATCTGCAAAAGCAATTATTGTAGTTTGTGGTGATCATCGTGATGCCTGGCGCCGAGCTGATGGTAAAATCCATACAAATATGGATGTAGCTATTGCAGTTGATCATATGACACTGGCCGCGACAGACTTAGGATTGGCTACCTGCTGGATTTGTAAATTTGATGTTATGAAATGTGTTCTCACTCTCGATTTACCCGATGGCGTTGAACCAATGGTTCTTCTTCCAATCGGTTTTCCAGCCGATGAGGTTGATCCTAATAGGCACGAACAATTAAGAAAACCTATTAAAGAAGTTGTGCATTGGGAAAAGTTTTTCTATAAGCCATTTAAACGCTAAATAATAGCCATAAAAAATCCGGGTCTAAACCGGATTTTTTTGTCTTTTTAATTATAACCGGAAGACCTGGAGCAAGTTAAATGGCTTGTAAATATTTGTTAATCAGTAATAAAAGATTCTTTTATTGTAGATTATTTTGTAGAAGAAAATCCTTCATCAGGTTAATATCTATTTTATTTATCCCAAACTTTATTAAATATTCTATATCATCATTAAATGCATTAAAAAACAGTTGAGAGTCGTTATTGAGCAATTTTAATGCTTCAAGGTAGGATTTTATTGCTTTATCTTGTTCTTTTAAGCACCAATACACATGTCCGAGATGAATAAGATCAAATTCGTTTTTGTTATAACCAATTATTTTAGAATAATAGGTCTGGGACATCTCGAATTTGCCCAAAGTGAAAGATATCCATGCTATTGGACGCTGAATTTTATCATTTGCTGGCGATAAATATTCTACCTTAAAATAGTATTTTAATGCATCGTCAAATCGCTTTAAACGAACCATAGTATGGCCTATGTAAGCAAGAATATAAAGATTTTCTGGTTCTATTTTTTCTGCTTCGAGATAATATTCTAATGCTAATTCAGGGTTATTTAAATACCTGTAGCACAGCGCAATTTTTTTAATAATCCAACTCTTTTTACTATCGAATAATTCTGCTTTTTTATAATACTCAAGTGCTTTTTGGTAATTGCCTAGTTGCTGATAACAATAGCCGATCTTCTCAAATAACTCTATATCTATCTGTTCGTTATTTTCGAGCACTGAAAATAATTCAGCTGCTTGTTCAAAATGCTTATTCTCAAGAAAAAACTCAGCCAGATTGCGTGTTACGTTTGTATTATGCATGAGTCTTCTAAAGAATAAGGTATTTTGAATATCAAATTTCCAGGCAAAAATATCTGAAAACTCGTGTTTGTACTGGTAAAGTTTATAAAACCGGTATAAATCTTGTGTGTATTGTGTTATAATGCTTTTTGAAACAGCAAAAGAGTTTACTAATTTCTCATCCTTCGATATTTCATCAATATTTTTCATTTCTTCGTTAAACATTTCCATCATCATTGTTTTATGCGAATCAGGAATAAACTGCAGATTCAAACAAAACGAGTATTTATCTGAATTACACATATAATGCGATTTTTGAAGTTGCTCAATAAATGGTAATAGATTGGTTTCTTTTTGCTGAATGTGCGAATCAATCAACTCATTTTCTTTGTAAAAAGGAAGAAACCAGTTACTAATCTCATTAAAGAACGGAAAATGTTTTAATCGTGAAAATGCGCTCATAAATACATCACCGCCTTCGATTTGTAATTTTGAAAAATCCTGTAACTTATCTAATAACCCTGGCGAATCTTCAAAAACCTGTTCCCAGTCCGGATTTTTATCTTCAAAAAATTTATCGGGAACAATATTTTCGAGATCAAGCTTTTTCTCAATGAGGGGTTGCATTTTCATCATTTCCGGCAATATCTCTTCATCCCATTTTTTTATTATTCTCTCAGTATCTTTTGATTTGAATATTTGTATGATAATTGCCTCGGTTTGTTTATCAATGTCGCGTGTGTTAGCTACTTTATCTATCATTTTTACCAGATCAGGATAAAACTCTAATCGCTTATTGTACTTGTATAATCCTAGTAATAAGCCAATTAAAGCTCTTTCCCAAACTTGTTCTTCATTTTGATAATAAAAACGTTGAAGAACGAAAAACTTGTTTTTATCAAAAATCCGCAGTAAACTAAGGGTTATTGCACTTGTAAGTAAACTTTTATCGTGCCAGGGAATTTTCTCAGACAAACAAATAGTTTCGAGCAGTTTGCTTTCTGTTTCTGTGTATTTATCAGTTAACCAAAGGTAATTAAACAAATCGCGCAAAGCTTGTGAACGTGAAATTGTTGAATTATCAGAATCAGATACATTTATGTCGTTTTCTTTTAATATTTTGTCAAGTTCACTATCAAATGTTAAATGGCTTATTAAAGAAAGTGCATCATCGGTTTGTGATTCTCTTTTTTTATCGAGCGACCATTTCATCTTGTATATGGTTAATCCCGAAATTTCTGTAAGTAAACATTCCTTTATGGTATCGGTTATTTCTAACAACGAGCGTTGCAAACGCTGATAAATACTATCACGCTCAGGATCACTTATGTTTTTGAATGAGTGTTTTAATATATTAGTATAGGTTTCTTCCAATATATCTAATTGGTTTTGATGATATTGTTTCTTTGTTTGGTTAGCAAAAACCTTTAATTGCTTTAATGTTAAGCTTAATTCACCTGCATAAATCGAATGGCAGATTTCGTTATATTTGGTTTGAATTTCAATATGATTCATTTGTTTTGTTTTAACCTGATCAATTTCTAATTTATTTTTATTAGCTGCAAATAATGTTCCTGTAATTTATGTATGACAATTAAGCTGATTAAATTGATTATTATGTTAAAATGGCACAAAATGATGCTATTAACTACTATGAAAATAACATAAATCAATTTTACTAAAAATGCTTTTCAACTTAACCGATATTTTTTAAGCAACCATTATTTTAAATTTATCATCTAATAAATCAAAGCTAATAAATGTTTAAAAAGCAATCATTTTAATAATAAATTGATTACCTTTAATTTTAGACTCAATATTTAGTTTGGCTCAATGTTTGTTAAATGATAAAAAATTTAAAATTACCATATGAAAATAGCTTGCTATAAAAATGGGGCTGAAATAGAAGTACAAGATCCTTTTGATATTGATTATATTGAATATGATGTTGTTAAAGATTTTTTAAAAGAGATCGGATATCTGGAAGGAAACCCATCAGCTAGAGTAGAAATTGATTTTTCGGAACAACTAACCCCAACATACAGACTTATAAACTGTAGTAATATTTTTACCGAAAAATTCAATAAGTTTATACATCGTCAGCCAGCTTAATTTAATGAACAGACAAGAAAAGGCATTAGACTATTTCTCTAAAGGTTTTAATTGTGCACAATCCATTATTGTCTCATTTTCAGATGTAATGGGACTAAACGAAGAAACTGCTTTGCGAATAGCATCTGGTTTTGGAGGCGGAATGGGCAGGATGCAGGGTACTTGTGGTACTGTAACAGGAGCATTTATGGTAATTGGATTTATGCGTGGCAAATATAAACAAGGCGATGATCAGGCAAAAGAAATCACTAATCAACTTATCCGGAATTTTTCGAAAAAATTTGTCGAAATGCACGGAAATACTGATTGTAAAGGATTAATTCATTACGATTTAAATACCCCCGAAGGAGATAAAGCAGCCAATAATAGCGATGTTTTTAATAAAAAGTGTACTCAGTTTATTAAATCATCTGTTGATCTGCTCGAAAAAATGATTCTTAAGGAAATTAATCAGCCTGAATAAATTTAAAATCTAAAAAAATTACCATTTAAGTTATGACTGGCACTTATCATTATTGCCCAGTCTTTATTGAGTAATTTATTGTCGGATTTTATATACAGATAATCGACCATAAAACCAAAAAGACCTAATCCACAACCATAAGCTTGATAATTTCCTCCACCCAACGATTCTAACTCAAAAATTCTTCCATGACGAAAAGCTAAAAATGCAGTATTTGAATAATTTAACCGTAATTCGCTTCCGAATTTATTTCGTATTTCATCTATTTCGCCAGTAAAACCATCTGGCGAATCGTAAAAAGATTGGTATAAAGCTGTAAAACAACTAATATCAGGATTCATTCCATCAATAAGGATTCCTTCGGTATTGTAAACTGGTTGCGATGGTGTTAAATATTTCTCAGCCTGATACATTAACTCGAAATTTAACCTGAACAACTCACTTAAATGAATATCCGGGTTTATTAATAAGCCCAAAAGTAACTTGGTTGGAATAAATGATTTTAAAGTATCGGCATTCGATATTCTGGGTCCGAAATTAGTAATTGCAAGGCCTGCACTCGTATGTAAGTTTGAATAATCTGAAAGTAAATACATTTTAGAATAATTAAATCCTAAATCGATGGAAAAAGTATTTATAAAATTTTCCATCAACCCGAAACCATAATTACTTTGAATGTATTTTAAGCCTAGTCCTCCTGAAATTGTTTTATTAAAGCGATATTTATAGGTGAGTTGGAAAAACAATTCATAAGGTTCGAACACTTTAATCGAGTCAACCGATTCGCTGTTTAAAAAAGAATCTTCGTAATTCAAATAAGAGAAATTAAACCCGAAAGCATGCGAAGTGTCAATTGCATGATATCCAGACCATCCGGAAATATAACTATTGGTCAAATTATTGTCTTTTATGTTTCTTAAAAATAAATTAGTACCGCTAAATTCTGAATTACCTGAAATAAGCGATGGATTCTGAAATAATCCGACATCTTTATAAAAAATCGATGAAACAACGCCAATATCAGCCATACTACCAATGCGGGCATTTGAATTAGTATTTAGAATTGGTAATGAAATATCTTCGGAGTTTTGCGAAAATAAATTAGCTGAAATGCAGAGTACCCATAAAAGAATGATACCTCTTAAGTTCATTTAACTTTGAATTTTACTAAATTTACGATAATTCAATCATGAAATCAAGTAATTAGCTATGAATGAACTTTTTTACGAAATATTTAGCAACCTTCCGCGACAAGGTCCAGGAGATATCATGCTTACAATTAAAGCACTTAATATAATTAAACAAAGAGTTAAAATAGAAAAGATTATGGATATTGGATGCGGATCAGGATTTCAATCAATTGCACTGGCATTAAATTTTGACGGAGAAATTACTGCAATAGATAATTATCAACCTTTTATAAATGAATTGGATGATCAGGTTTTTGATATGAGTTTAAAGAATAAAATCATTACCAAATGCATGGATATGAAAAATATTGATTTGCCTCAAAGTTCTTTTGATGTAATTTGGTCTGAAGGATCGATTTTTATTACAGGATTTGAAAATGGATTGATAAACTGGAGAAAATTTCTCAAACCCAATGGATTTATGGTAATAAGCGAAGCAAATTGGTTTAAACCTAACCCTCCGGCAGAACTTAAGACATTTTGGGATAACGAATATCCCGGATTACTTACTGTTGAAGAAAATCTCGAGCTTATTAGAAAATGCAACTACGAAATTATCGATACTTTTGCTTTAAGTCCAAATGGATGGGTAAATAATTATTACTATCCTTTGGAAAAAAATGTGTATAAAATGCGTAAAAAATACAAAGCAAATGCTGAAGCTCTAATAACTATTGAAAGCATTCAGAATGAAATAAACCAGTTTAAAAAATATTCCGATTATTACGGATATATGTTTTATATTATACAAAACATTGATAAATAATAAGTTGTAAATACAAGAATGTTTATTGGTTCTTAGTTTTTTGGAGTTTCAATTAGATTCGAAGCAAGTTTTGTAACCACAACTCAACTTCCTGTTGTTCGGTTTTGTTTCTAAACTGTTCGAAAACGATACACTGAAATTGTTTGGAATTAACTTGTAATTGGCATATTCTCAGTATTATATTTTAGTTGGTACGATATCTGTAAGTTCAAAAAGCATATTTCAAAATTTAAATATATTCCACAATAATTATTAGAAAAAAAAAATTCTATTGTATGATAAAAGAATTAATAAAACATAGTGTTCGATCATTTGGAAGGCAAAAGAATTATGTTATTATAAATGTTCTCGGACTTTCAATAGGTATAGCTTGTAGTCTTTTAATTGCTATGTATGTTGTTTATGAGCTAAGTTACGACAAGTATAATGAAAAGGCAGATCGTATTTACAGAGTAATTTTGGATGGTAAAATTGGAGGTCAGGAAATAATAGCTTCTTCTACTGCCTCGCCTGTAGGTCCAACAATGCTTCAGGAGTTTCCCGAAGTGGAAGATTATACCCGGTTTAATAATCATGGTTCAACAATAATAAAATTTGGCGAAAAGAAATTTACTGAAGAGGCATATGTTGAAGCAGATTCCTCCTTTTTTAAGATTTTTAGTATTCCTCTTTTAAAAGGAAATATCAATACAGTTCTCGATGCACCTAATAAAGTGGCCTTATCTGAATCAACTGCTTTTAAAATATTTGGGGACGAAGATCCGTTGGATAAAATGCTGAAAATTGGCAATGATACTTCATTGTACAGGGTTACAGGTGTTTATAAAGACGTACCGGGAAATTCGCATTTTGAAGCAAATATTATTGGATCTTTCTTATCAAATCCTCGCGCAAACGATAATTACTGGTTATCGAATAGTTTTAGTACTTACCTGTTATTAAAAGAAGGAGCAAATTATAAAGATATTGATTCGAAAATTTCGGATATGATTGTTAAGTATGTTGGACCGCTTCTTCAACAAGTTGTTGGCATTTCAATTGATGATTTTCTATCTCAGGGAAATAAATATACCATGTTTTTGCAGCCTCTTACCGATATTCATTTACAACCAGAAGTACAGCAAGACACTAAAGCAGCAAATGATCCTAAATACTTGTATATTTTTGGAAGTATAGCTCTGTTAATTATAATTATTGCTGCAATAAATTTTATGAATCTTTCCACTGCACAAGCCACGAATCGAGCCAAAGAGGTTGGTATTAAAAAAGTAAGTGGTTCCTCAAAAGCAATGCTTATAAAACAATTTCTAACAGAATCGATGATCTTGTCTTTTTTAGCGTTATTAGTATCAATTTTATTCATTGAGTTAACATTGCCCTACTTTAATAACCTATTGCAGGTCGATCTAAATATTAATTATCTTAAAAATTGGTATTCAATTCCGGCACTTTTATTTATTACAATAGTAGTTGGGTTATTATCAGGAACTTACCCTGCGTTTTATCTTTCGGCTTTTAATCCTATTCAAGTGCTCAAAGGCAGTATAAAAGACAATATGAAAAACGGAAAGCTTAGAAGTGTTTTGGTCGTCCTTCAGTTTTCAATTTCTATTATATTAATAATTGGTACAACTATCATGTACCGACAAATTAGTTACATGCAGAACAAAAACCTGGGGTTTAATAAAGAGCAATTGTTGGTAATAAGGCGTGCTGAGGTTATAGGAAACAAGGTGAATTCTTTTAAAGAAGAGCTTCTTAAAATTAATGGAGTGCTAAATGTGTCTGCATCAACAGCTTTACCTGCACATAACAATAATAATAACGGACATGCCGTTGAAGGGCGTAGAGAAGAAACGTTGTTACTCGAAACCAATTGGGTTGATTATGATTATTTAGAAACATTCGGAATGACTTTAGCCGAAGGGCGTTTTTTCGATAAAAATTTCCCTTCGGATGTCGAAGCTGTGATTCTAAACCAGAAAGCGGTAAAACATTATAATTTTTCCCCGGCACTGGGCACCCGTTTTTTGCGCAGCGATAATAATAATCCTGATTCAATAGCATATGCTCCAGTTATTGGGGTAGTTAAGGATTTTAATTTTAGGTCGTTACAAACAGAAATAACCCCATATATCTTTGTATTTAAGAGTGAAAATATTAATTGGGGATTTATTACAGCTAAGATCACACCAAATTCTATTAAAAGTACAATAAGCAGTATCGAAAATGTATGGAAAGAATTTACCGACAACGAACCAATGCAGTATTTTTTCTTAGATGAATCGCTTGATAATTTATATAAAGAAGAAGCACGTAATTCGAAATTAGCAATTATATTTACAATGCTGGCCATTCTAATAGCTTCACTTGGTTTGTTTGGGCTTACCTCTTTTACAGTTGAGCAACGAACCAAGGAAATTGGAATACGTAAAGCCATGGGGGCATCAATAACCAACATATTTAGACTTATTGCTAAAGAGATTGTACTGTTAATTAGTGTGTCAACCCTTATAGCATGGCCGTTAATTTATTATGTTGCAAAAAACTGGCTTCAGAATTATCATTATCGAATAAATTTGAATGTAATTGATTTTTTACTTGGATTTATTATTGCAATTGTAATAGCATTAGTAACTATAAGCTATCGTACGATAAAATCTGCACGAATAAATCCGGCTGTATCATTAAAATATGAATAAATTGCACTGTATAATTTGGGGTAGTAAAAGGATTATTTTGGTTCAATAATAACCCAAACCATAAATGGAAGTGGAATAATTTCGTTACCAGTGAATCCATGGTTTTTTAAGCTTTCTCTGGTTGCAAAACCATGTTTTTCAGTCGAAAAATCGATAATTCTAAATCCTTTTTCAGATAAAAGGTTATTTAATGGTTCATAAACATTATAGTCCATCATTATTTCGTGCATGATCTTATTGTTCAGTGTTTTGCCATTTTTTTTAATATGATGTTGCCACTCTTCAGATTGATTAAAAGCATTTATTTGATTTAAAAAGATATCTGAATACTCTTCTGGGTAACCAATAAAAACTCTGTTAAGTGCTATGGAAATGCTGTCTTCGGCCATTTTCCACAATATTTCAATATTTTTTATTTCATCCTTAAGAGACAAGGGCTTTGCAAGTACCTTAAATTTTGAACATGAATATTTACAACCAGAATATACATCTGTTTCCTTATCTTTCCAGAATGTTAAATGTCGGATTATGCTGTCTGTTTCAATTTTAAGGGTATAGTCGGATTCAGTTTTTTGAATACTTACCTGAGAAAAGGATAAAAAAGAAACAAATACGAATATGATAATATATAAACCTCGAATCATAGTTGTATTATAAAATTAGTATATAAAATTAGTAAGCTAGAACTAGATTAACCAATAATTTCATAGAATTATACTATATATTTTTTAGTATTTCATTTTTAGGTAAGTAAATAATAGTTACTTTTGCCAACCTCAATTTTGGGTTTAGGATTTTATTAAAATATTTAATTTTCAGATGATTACAGTTTCAAATTTAGCGTTACAATTTGGTAAGCGCATGTTATTTCAGGATGTAAATTTAAAGTTTACACAAGGTAATTGTTATGGTATTATTGGGGCGAATGGTGCAGGGAAAACAACTTTTCTTAAACTAATCTCAAAAGAATTAGAATCTACAAGAGGTTCAGTTTCATTAGGTCCGGGTGAACGATTATCAATACTTAAGCAAGATCACTTTGAGTTTGATGAGTTTACTGTAATACAAACGGTACTTATGGGGCACTCTAAGCTCTGGAAAATAATGAAAGAAAAAGATGCACTTTATGCTAAAACCGATTTTACCGATGCTGATGGAATGCGTGCTGCTGAATTAGAGAATAAGTTTGCCGAGATGGACGGTTGGAATGCTGAAAGCGATGCTGCCACCCTCTTAAGCGGATTGGGAATAAAGGAAGTTCATCACTTTAAATTAATGAAAGAACTGGGTGGAAAAGAAAAAGTTCGTGTTTTACTTGCCCAGGCGTTGTTTGGTAAACCTGATAATCTATTACTCGATGAACCTACCAATGATCTTGACCTTGAGACTGTTATGTGGTTAGAAAATTATCTTTCTAATTTTGAAAATACTGTTTTGGTTGTTTCACACGATCGTCACTTTTTAGATTCGGTTTGTACGCACACCGTTGATATCGATTATGGAAAAGTTCAGCTTTTTGCCGGTAATTATAGTTTTTGGTACGAATCAAGTCAGTTAGCTTTAAGGCAGCAACAAACTCAGAATAAAAAAGCAGAAGAAAAGAAAAAGGAGCTGCTTGAGTTTATTGCTCGATTTAGTGCAAACGTGGCAAAATCAAAACAAACTACCAGTCGTAAAAAGATGATTGAGAAGTTGAATATTGAAGAGATTCAGCCATCAACACGAAAATATCCGGGCATTATTTTAAAACCAGATCGTGAACCAGGGAATAAAATTCTGGAAGTAAAAGGGTTAACTAAAAGTATCGAAGGAGAAGTTTTATTCAAAGATTTAAGCTTTACAGTTCAGAAAGGCGAGAAAATCGTGTTCTTGTCGCGCGATCAACGAGCAATGTCCAGCTTATTTGAAATTATTAATGAAAAAGATAAAGCCGACTCAGGTACATTCGAATGGGGCGTTACTATTACACCAGCCTACTTACCGCTTGATAATTCCAAATTTTTCGAAACAGATATGAAACTGGTAGATTGGTTAGGGCAATTTTCAACCGATACTAGTGAGTTGTTTTTAAGAGGTTATCTCGGTAAAATGCTATTTTCGGGTGAGGAGATATATAAAAAATCTTCGGTACTCTCGGGTGGCGAAAAGCAACGATGCATGATTGCTCGTATGATGCTTAAAAATGCGAATGTGCTAGTTCTTGATACACCTGCGAATCACCTCGACCTCGAATCGATTCAGGCATTTAATAATACATTAATTCAATTTAAAGGAAATATATTGCTAGCAGCCCACGATATTGAGTTTATTCGAACACTTGCTAACCGAATTATCGAACTTACACCCAATGGAATTATTGATAAGCTGATGGATTATGATGATTATATCACTGATCCTAAAATTCAGGAACTTAAAGAAAAAATGTATAGAAAATAGTTGAAAGTTGATAGTTACAAGTTGAAAGTTTAAGGTTAAAAGTTTAAGGTTAAAAGTTAAAAGATTTCCTGCTGCAAGCAGATTAAAACACAAGGCTCAATATTCATAATTTATAATTCAACATTCAACATTTAATATTTCCCCTAGTATCCAGATTTTCTGCCTTTATGTTCACGTAACATTTTAAAACGCGTAAATCCAAGCTCTGCAAATAAATCAATATCAAAGTCTTTTAAACCATGCAATTTGCGTGGTTTTATTTTATGCATACACCAATTGTTTCGTAAAACAAAAAAGTACCAGTAGTATAGGTATCTGAAAAGAATATTTGTGGTGGTTAACACTTTATTTCGTTTCGAAATATACTCATAGCAAATTCGGTTTGGGCAGGTGAGAGCGCAACCTCCATTACCAAATAACGTAATTCGGTTTTTTTGCTCAATACTTTTTAAAAGCTCATGATTATTATTCAGGTTCATGGGTAAAACAACGGTATCGTAAAGATCCAAAGCATTATTTATTTCTTCGAGGTTTTTTACTTCTTTTAATAAGCTGGCTTCAATCTGGTATAATGGATAATCTCTTTTAATCCAGCGAGCTAAATCATCGTTTGTTGTAATTATCGAATTGCCTTTAAGATGATATTTATCAAGGATTTTTTTATTCTTCTGGTACTCTTCTTCTGTGGCAAAATGGTTTGTAAAGGGGATACGAACGCCAATATTGTTTTTTCTTAAAAAATCATAATCACTATCCGATATTTGTCTGCCGGTAAATGGTCGTCCGCTGTAAAGCGGTGATGGCTCAACAAATCCAAAAACACTATCGATTTTATGTAGCGGTATATTTGGAAAATAAGTCTTGAGGAATTTTTCTATGGGTTGATTGCATTTCTTTCCTCTCGCAGAAATAGTATAAACAAAATTGGCTGACATGAATTTTGTTGAATTTTAAATTTGAAACTCAAATATCAATAAATATTTATACAATGCCAAATCAAAATTACTTTAAAATTGTTCGGTTCTGTTCATGTGGTGTTCGAAATTGATACAATTAATAGAATTATTATTAGTTATAACAATCACATATCCAGATTGATAAGATTTATGGTATAAATTCTGTAAGAATTACATCTGGGATTTTTAATAAATAATCTAAAACCAATAAATCATTAAACTATTAAACCAAATAACTAAAAATCATGTTTAAAAACCTTATTAAAACTGCCATTCGAAATATTCTCAAAGATTTCGGATATAGTAGTTTAAACATTCTGGGATTAACGCTTGGTATTGCCAGTGCCTTATTCCTGATTATATATATTTCTGATGAGCTTAATTACGATAAGTATCACGAAAAGGCCGATCGAATTTACAGAGTTTCATCTCACATAAAAGAAACAGATGATGAATTTACATGGATTATTGCACAGATTCCTTTTGCGCCACAGGTAGTTCAGGATTACCCTGAAGTTGAGCATTCAGTAAGATTTATTGATGCAGGCCGACAACTTTACAAATATGAAGATAAAGAATTTTACGAAGAAAAATTCTTTTTTGCCGATTCTAATGTTTTTGATGTGTTTACGTATGAATTTATTAAAGGCGATCCCCAAAATGCATTAATGGAACCCAATGCAATTGTTTTAACAGAAACGGTTGCAGCAAAATATTTTGGTAAGGAAGACCCGATTAACAAAGCCCTTGTTACAGGTGAATATAGTTACAAAGTAACTGCGGTGATTAAGGATGTTCCATATAATTCTCATTTTCGTTTTGATGCTTTAATGTCGCGACGTAGTTTGCCTCAGCAATTTGGTAATTGGGGAAATTTTGGAGTGTTTACTTATTTGTTGTTGCCTGAAACTGTTAATTATAAAGACTTTGAAATAAAAATTCAAGAGATGTATTCAAAATACATGGCTTCTATTTTTGAGAATTTAGGTATTACAATAAACTATGTGCTTGAACCAATTACCGATATCCATTTAAAATCAACAAGTGACAGTGAACCTGAATCGACAGGAAGTATGGCATATGTTTATATTTTTGCTATTGTAGCCTTATTTTTAATTCTTATTGCTGCAATGAACTACATGAACCTTGCAACAGCACGTTCAGCTAAGCGTGCCCGCGAGGTTGGCCTTAGAAAAGTGGTCGGATCGAACCGAACAAGTTTGATTTTTCAGTTTCTTACCGAATCAACTGTATTTACAATTATTGCACTAATTTTTAGTATTGTACTGTTGATTCTTCTTTTGCCATACTTCAATCAATTGGCAGGTAAAAATTTTGATTTGCATGTTATTTATAGTCCTGTTATTTTATTAAGTTTATTAGCAGTAATTCTTGTTGTAGGAATTTTCGGGGGAAGCTATCCTGCATTTTATTTGTCTCGTTTTAGTCCACTAACGATAATGAAAGGTGAAATTACAAAGGGATCGTCGGGCAGCTTATTCAGAAAAATTCTTGTAGTTATTCAGTTTATCATTTCTGTTGCAATGATTGTATCAACATTAGTAGTTTTCAAACAACTAAACTATCTTAAAACAAAAGATCTTGGTTATGATATGAAAAATGTGATTAGTCTTGAGTTTTCAACACGCGAAATGGTTCAAAAATTCCCAGTTTTAAAACAAGCGTTATTGGAGAACCCAAATATTAAAACTGTAGGATCAACAAATACAGGTATTGGTGAACTATCTGGTAAAACTCTTATGAATGTTGAAACAGAAGAGGGAATGCAACAACGTGGAGTTAATTTTGCAGCCGTTGATCACGACTTTGTCGAAACATTAGGAATTACTATATTAAAAGGTAGAGATTTTCAGGAAGATATGCCTTCGGATACCTTATTGGGAGTAATTGTAAATGAATCGATGGCTGCTCGATTAAACTGGAAAGAACCATTAGGGAAACGGGTTGAGATTCAACGCGGGGATGGAAGTGATTTTTTGAGAGCAACAGTTGTCGGATTAATGAAAGATTATCATCAAACAGGTATGTATAGCGAGATAGAAACGTTATTATTGTTTTATAGAGTAAACAACAGAATTGTATATGCTAAATTAAAAGATGATAATGCACAGGAAACTATTAAGTATATAGAAAAAAGGTGGAATGAGATATTTCCCGGACATCCATTTACGTATAAATTTTTATCGGATAGGTTTAGTGAACAGTTTGATGCCGATGAAAAACGTGGGTTTATTTTTACTCTCTTTACTGTATTGGCAATTTTAATTGCTTGTCTTGGTTTATTTGGTCTGGCATCATATACAGTCGAACAGCGTACCAAAGAAATCGGAATCCGTAAAGTGGTAGGAGCCAGCGAAAGTACAATTGTAAAATTAATTTCAAAAGAATTTTTGATTTTAATCATTATAGCAATGGTCATTGCTTTCCCTCTTGCGTTTTATTTTATGCGCGATTGGTTACAGCAATTTGTTTATCGCACTAACCTTGGATTATTTATATTTATACTTGCAGGCTTAATAACAATTGCAATTACTTTTATAACAATAAGTTATCAAGCGTGGAAAGCGGCAAATAAAAACCCTGCCGAATCGTTAAGAACAGAGTAAGTATTTGCTTGATAATTATTATAAAAAACATAGAGGAGGACAAACAGGTTTTTGAAATCCTCTGTGTTTTTTACCAAATATTGTCAATTCCTTTTAATACCTTTGCTGATGAATATTTTTCAGTACAATGTATAAAGACAACGATAAATCCAAATCAACCAAAGGCAAAGCAAAACAAACCGTTTTAAAAGTTACGGAGCCTTCAGAATTACTTTCTTTTCTTATTGCAAAGCTCGAAGGTAAAAGCAGAAGTAGTATAAAATCATTACTCGCGCATAGACAGATTTCTGTAAATTATAAAATTGTTACCCAGTTTAATCACCCGCTCGAACCTGGGCATGAAGTACTGGTAAACTTTACTCCGGTTCAGGAAGATAATCGTTTTTTTGGGTTAAAAATAGTTTTTGAAGATCCATATTTGGTTGTTATCGAGAAAAAATCGGGATTATTGTCAATTGGAACTGATAAGGAACGTGAAAAAACGGCATATACTATTTTAAGTGATCAGGTTAAAAAGGAAAATCCCCGAAATAAAATATTTGTTATTCATCGTCTCGACAGAGATACTTCAGGGTTGATGATGTTTGCTAAGAGCATGGAGATACAAGAGAAAATACAAAAAACATGGGACGAAACTATTCTCGATCGAATCTATGTTGCCCTGGTTGAAGGAAATGTTGAGAAGGAAGAAGGAACAATTACATCATGGCTAAAAGAAAGTGTTGCTTTAAAAATGCACTCAGCTCCATACGATAATGGCGGACAAAAGGCAATAACACATTACAAAGTAATCGAGAAGAATAGATATTATTCTTTGCTTGAAGTAAAACTTGAAACAGGCCGCAAAAACCAGATTCGTGTTCATATGCAGGATATTGGTCATCCGGTTGTAGGTGATAAAAAATACGGATCAAAACAAAATCCTATTGGTCGGGTTGGTTTGCATGCCCGGGTTTTGGCATTTATGCATCCTGTAACAGGCAAAGTTGTTCGGTTCGAAACCAATGTTCCGCGCAAATTCTTAAGTGTGTTTAGTGATTAATTAAGATTAAATTGAGCCAAGTTGAAAAGTTGAGGTGATTAAAATGGTTATTTTGTGATAAATACGTTCAAGAAAATATTTCCGTTCAAATAATTTTTGATTGGAATAGTCCCAAACTTTAGCAATTCGAAATAACAAAAAAATTGAATCATCTGATTTTAATAAACCTATTTTAATCTTTTTACTTTGAATTAAGCATTGCCTAAATATTATGTTCTTTTTTGTCAGCCACACAAAAAAGAACCAAAAAAGGTCACCGCCACTGATAAGTTTGTTAAAATCATAGTAAAACCTGTTATCATGCGCAACACAATTCGTCTCGATGTTACGAATGTTGTGCTAATAATTGTTTGAATTTCGAGACTGAGTGTTGCTTCTTGGCCTTACCCACACATGTTTTACCTGATTTTTGACACAAATTTATCAGATGCGGATTATTAAGCGCGTTGGCATGACAAAACGACGAGCCATTGGGTAGTGTGAATGTTGTAAGCATTAGAATTCCGACAAAGGAGCTTGCTTACTTTGTCAGGAATTATTTGCTTATAGCAGAGAGCTTGGAAGTATCGTTTTGTCTTGATCTTTTTTGTTACTTTTTTGGATCAAGCCAAAAAAGTTGTAAAACAGAGAAATCCGATTTTAATAAAAAATGCTGACTTTATTATGTGATGCTTTATAAATCATGATGACCAGTAATTAAATTTTAACAATTCATTTTTCACTAAAACTAAACTTCTTTAACTACAGAAGTAAATTCTACTACTGATTCTTTTAATGCTAAAATTAAAAATTTAGAGCAACTTTAAGAGGTATGAACAATACAACTTTCTTTTTATTCAGAGTTGCTAAAATATATGCTTAATTTTTATTATACCATATAAATATAAAGTGATCCATTAAAATCTATTTCTGAATAATAAGTTTTGAATATTTACTTAAGTTTCGACTTTTTATTTCAAGAAAATAAATACCATTAGGTAATCGTTCAAGATTAATCCTCTTTTGATCAGTTTTATCTGAATATACAAGTCTGCCATCTGAAGAAAATACCTTGTAATTTATTGGATTGTTTGTTTCTTCGTTTATATAGAAAACTCCTTGGGACGGATTTGGATATACTGAAATCAAATTTTCTTCCTGTAAATCAATTGCTGTTGTTGGTATAGCGTTCGGTGTAAACTGAACAGTTGCCATATCAAAGTAAAAATTACTGTTTCGCGAGTTAATAATTACATACGCATTATTGTTGTTATCTAAGTCAAATGTAAGAGGTTCGTCCATTTCTGATACTGAACCGTTGTAGTATTTGGTCCATAAATGATTTCCTGTTGCAGCGTATTTGATAACCATCGCTCCACCTCCAGCCGAAACATAGCTTCTAGCTGCAACTAATATATTCCCATTTTGATCAATTTTGATTGTTTTTCGCGTGTCTTCAGTTGAAAAACTATTCTTACCGGCATGCTCTTTCAGCCAAACTAATTCACCTGCCGATGAGTATTTTGCTGTAATAACACTATCGCCCTTCATTCCGGTTACAAAAATATTTCCTGTATTGTCAGTAATTATTGATTTAAAAAGCGAATTAGCACTTACCCCTGGTGAAACCTTTTTGGTCCAGATGGTATCTCCGCTTGAATTGTATTTCATAAGTAAAGCTTCCCATTTACTCGATGTTGCATTGGTTTCGTATCCGCATACATAAACAGTTTCGTCATCATTTAAATGAACATCAAAACCTACAGCATTAAATCCTTCGACTTGCTGAAAAAAATCATCCCAAATTACTGTGCCTGATGAATCATAAACAATAGTTCCGATAAAATAATCATTTTCCCAATCGGTAAGATAACCTGTGATTGCCATTTTCTGGTTAGTTTGATTGAAAGACATACTTTTTGGATTGGCTCCATAGTATGCGGTAAATGTTTTAGCCCAGTTTATTTCCAAATTATTGTTTGTTTTGATCATTGCAAAGGAGGTTTGTGCAACCAACATACTTGATCCACAGATATAATAATTACCATCATCATCGGCTGCAATATCCACAGCCTTATCTGCCTTATGATTTGTACCATCGAAAATATTAGTTTTCAATAAATCACCGTTTGGATTATATTTTAAGGTAACAATATCTTCTTCATTAGCAAGGCTGTAAGATGTTCCGGTTATTAATACGTTATTGTCTTTATCAACAACGACTTTAGCTACCTGATCATTTTCATTGCTCCTATTATAGGTACGTGTCCATAGTGTATCACCATCAGAAGTATATTTTACCAGAAAGTAATTGTCTTTTTCTGTTGCATTTTTAAATGCATTACCGACTGAATAGATATTCTCTTGTTGATCAATGGCGATATATACACCTTTGGTATTCGAGCTGGTTAAATTAAGTACTGATGACCATTGAGAATAGGAATTTAAGGCTAGAAACAACGAAAGGGCAGAGGTTATCAAATATTTTTTCATATCGAGTTTTGTTATTGTATTTTTGAATATTAAATAAATGTATTTATAAAAACGAAAATAGTAAATTAAGGTTTCGAAAATAATTGTATTCCCATCAATTTTGCTGATCTGTTAATTATTATCAATAATACTCATGGCTGCTTTTATTCCATCGGCTCCACTCGAGATTATACCACCAGCATAGCCGCTGCCTTCGCCTACAATGTAAAGATTTTCAAAGCCTGTAACAGCCATATTTTCATTTCTTAATACTTGTATAGGTGATGAGGTTTTACTTTCGAGCCCCATAATATTACCGGTTTCGAACCCTTTTATTTTGCGACAAAAATCCTGCAATCCTTTACGAATGGAGTTGTTTACTTCTTCAGGCAATAATTTCCACAATGGTGCGGGCTTTAATCCAAGAGGATAACTTGTTAGTGTTGTTTTCTTTGGTTCTTTTTTCAAAATAAAATCCTGAATGCTACAATAAGGAGCATTGTAACCATTTGAAAATTCAAAAAAGCTTTGTTCTAATTTTTCCAGCCAATCGAGCATTTCGAGAGCAGTCGTTTCTTTGCCAAGTAATTTATCTGGACTAACTCCGGCAACACAAGCAGCATTGGCAAAATGAGCATCACGGTTGTACAGACTCATTCCATTTACAATATTTGTATTTTTGTATGCAGTAGCTGGAACAACAATACCTCCAGGACACATGCAAAAAGTGTAAACAGGCAAACTATTCTCAGGATTTGATGTTAACCTGTATTCGGCTGCTTTTACTCCGGGCAGTTTTGCTTTTCCCCATTGTGCCATATTTATTATCTCTTGTGGATGCTCAATGCGGCTGCCAATAGCAAAGTTTTTAGTTCGAAATGGTATTCCATTTTTGATTAGCATTCTGTAGGTTTCGAATGCCGAATGACCAGAGGCAATTATTAAATAGTCTAAATCAATTTTCTCCGAGTTTAATATGGCTTCTTTTATTTTACCATTTTCAATTATTACATCAGTAAGCTGTGTTTCAAATTTAAACTCACCACCTGCTTTTATAAAATCTTCTCGAAGGTTTTTAACAACCTTTTTCAGATTATCGCTGCCTACATGTGGATGTGCAAGGTATGCAATTTCCTGTGGAGCACCGGCGTCAATATAGCTTTGTAAGATGAATTGTTTTTCAACCGAAATATGTTTTGACCGTGAAGTAAGTTTTCCGTCTGAGAATGTTCCTGCACCACCTTCGCCAAATGCATAATTGTTTTTTGAATCGAATTCACCTGTATTTTCGAATTTTTGTATGCCTTTATCGCGTGTAAAAACATCGCATCCACGTTCAATAAGAGTAACATCAAATCCAGCTTTTTGAAGCACAAATGCTGAGAAAAATCCTGCAGGGCCACTTCCAACCACAACGACTTTTTTGTTTCTATTTTTATAATCTATTTTTAAAGAAGGGATTGGTTCTGCATTATTCCCTTTCAATTCATCCGAGAAAACACCAACGCGAATGAGCCAATGAATCTTGTTTTTATTTCTGGCATCAAGACTTTTATTTTCAATTTGATAAGTAAAATGGTTTATGTTGAGGGTCTTTTTTATTCTATCCCTTAATTCATCTTCTTTAAAATCTGTAGGTAATTGAACCGAAATTTCTTTGTATGCCATTATATATCAAAATAGGTATGTAAATATAACTGAATATTCTATATGATGAATGAGATATTAGTATCAAGTATCAAGATTATAGATAAGTAATAAGACCCAAATCTTGATACTTGTGTCTATTTACTATAATCTATTTTCAATCGTCCGAAAACGAACATTGTTGTACTAATTACGAACAAAAAAATATGAGGTAAAATCGATGTAAATATCAGTAAATCAGAATAAAATGTTGTGTGGTATAGTGTTTGAACAATTAATTACAAAGTATAAATCCATAATAATTAACAGGTTATGCTCAGACACAATTTAATAATCGCAGTCAGAAATATCCTTAAATACTGGAATTATTCAATTATCAATATTGGAGGATTGGCTATTGGTTTAGCTAGTTTTATCTTTATTATTCTCTATATCGAGGATGAGCTTAAATATGATAAATTCCACGAAAAAGCAGATCGGATTTATCGTGTAAATCGTTTATACAATAGTAATGATGTTGATGAGGATGCGGCTACACTTTCTTTTCCTGCAATTCCTCAACTTCAATTAGACTATCCCTATCTTATTGAAAATACAGTTCGTTTTTTCAATTTTATGCGGCCTGAGTTTTTCTTTGATTACCAAAAAAGTGAAACCGAAATCATTAAATACAACGAAAAGAACTTCTATCTGGCCGATTCAACAGTGTTCGATATTTTTACATTTCCTTTTGTAGTTGGAGATCCCGAAACGGCTCTTGATCGACCCGGAACAATGGTTATAACCGAATCAACTGCAAAACGATATTTTGGTGACGAAAATCCTGTTGGAAAATCGCTTAGAGCCGAAGAGGGATTTAATTTTGAAATTACAGGTATTATAAAAGATATTCCTTCTCAATCACATTTTAAGATTGATTTATTAGGCTCATTAAATACATTCAGACAGTTTAACCCAAATGGTCAATTCCCAACAACCTGGATATGGAATCCCTGTTGGTCATATGTTTTATTAAGAGAAGGTGTAAGTCCTGAACAACTAGATGCTAAATTTCCTGAGTTTTATGAGCATCATTATAACGATTTAAAGAATGCCGATGTTAAGTTGTATACGCAGGCTTTAACAGATATTCATTTAAAATCGCACCATGTTTACGAAATGCGCACCAATAGTAATATATTATATGTTTATATCTTATCTATTGTTGCAGCAATTGTTTTAGCGTTAGCATGTATCAATTTTATGAATTTGGCAACAGCTAGTTCTGCAGGTAGAGCAAAAGAAATTGGATTAAAGAAAGTTTTTGGGAGTCATAGGTCACAGTTAACTTTTCAGTTTTTAAGCGAAGCAGTTGTTCAGAGTTTTATTGCAATGATTCTGGCAATATTTTTAGTGGAGCTACTTATCCCGGCCTTTAACAATTTTACAGGTAAGGATATTGCAAATGGATTCTTTATCAATTTTAAAGTTATTGCATTTATTATTGGTTTAGGACTTGTTGTTGGTCTATTTGCCGGAACTTATCCTGCATTTTTTCTATCAGCATTCCAACCTTTAAAAGTTTTAAAAGGTAGTTTAAAAGGTGGCGCAAAAAATGTTCTTGCCAGAAAGGTTTTAGTGGTTATTCAGTTTACAATTTCTATTAGTTTGATTATTGGAACTATGGTTGTTTATAATCAGCTTCAATTTATGAGAAATACTGATATCGGTTTTGATAAAGAACAAATAATTTTATTAAAAAACAGAGGTCAGCTTTTTAGAAATTATCTTGCTTTTAAGGAGGAGTTATTGAAACATAAGAATATTAAATATGTAACCGGAATGGAAGATATTCTGGGTGTTAATCATAATACACGTGATTATGAAATTGAAGGATTAACTGCTGGTCAGAGATATTATATTCCTGCATTTTTAGTTGATTGGGATTTTGTGGAAACATTCGGGCTGAAGATTGCTGAAGGTAGATCATTTAGTCGGGATTTCCCATCTGACACTATAAATGCAATTTTGATAAACGAAACAATGGTAAAAGATTTAGGCTGGACCAATGAAGAAGCTATTGGAAAAAGAATTACTTCAAGAGACGGTGATGAAAGAGTTATAGGTGTTCTGAAAGATTTTAATGTAATGTCGCTGCATCGGCCTATGAATAAGTTTATTATAGATATGTTCAGGCGCCCTGAAGTATTTGCACAATATATTGCAATTAAGGTTGATACAAAGGATTACACCGAGGTTTTAAAATATATTCAGGATAAATGGACTGAATTTGTTCCTACACGCCCATTTGAATACGATTTTTTGGATACTCAACTCGATAATTTGTATAAAGATGAGCTCAAGTTTGGCCGTTTTTCACTTATGTTAACCATTCTGGCAATACTTATTGCAAGCATGGGTTTGGTTGGATTAACTTCATTTTTAGCAGAACAACGAACAAAAGAAATTGGTATCAGAAGAGCATTGGGTTCTACATCAGGAGGAATTATTGGGCTTATGTCGAAAGAATTTTTAATTCTTTTAGGAATTTCAAATATGATTGCATGGCCAGTTACTTATATTGTAACAACAAACTGGCTAGAAGGGTATTCGAAACATATTGATACAAACTGGTGGTTGTTTATTTTATCCGGATTACTCTCATTATTTATAGCATTAGTAATAATTGCATATAGAGCTTACAAAACTGCAATGCTTAATCCTGCTCATACACTTAGGTATGAATAATTAAATATTTAACTAATCAGAATGATTATTTAATTCATATACTTTTTTTGTTAAATAGGGGTTTCCTAACTGGGTTTTAAATTCAACCCAGATGGGAATACTCTTATTTACCTTTGTATGCGCAGGTATATAGAAATCAATATAAGATACTCCATTTTTTACAGGTAAAATATTTAGTACAGATTCATTTTGAGAGTTTTTAACTTCATGATAGAAAATCGGGTGGTTAGCTTTTTTATCAAGTTTGCAAAATAGTGTAAAAATATTATGTGTTTTGATGGTATTGCTGGTTTCAAAAACAATCTTCGGATAGTTTTTTATCAGTTGCCCTGATTTATCAAATTCTTTGGATCCTTCCAACAAAACGCCATTTTTATAAGGTATTTCAGCCTGTAACTTTCCATTATCATAATAAATCTTTCTTATACCATTCATCTTGCCATTTATATATGGGGTAATGCGATAGGGTTGTCCATTCTCGTAATACCAAATAGTTTCACCAATAGTTATATTTTCAACATAATGTACCAATGATCTTAATTTACCAGAAGGATAGTATTCTTTAGCAGGGCCGTTTTTTCTTTTGTTTTTAACCGTTATTTCTGATTTTAGTTTGCCACTTTTTTCGTAATACGATTTTAGAATATAAATACTATCGATATTGCTTTTAATTTGATCTGTTTGTTCTTGCTTGGGTTGACAAGCTGTACAAATTACTAAATAAATAAAAACCAGAATAGGTATGAGTTTCATAACCAGATAATAATTAGTTTTTGTAAATATAAAACAAATTAAGTAGGCTAACAGGTAAATGCTGCCCAAAAACCTTATAAAATGAATAGAGTAAAAGAATGACTGTTAAACAGCTAAGGTTAATGGGCAGCAAATATATTTCTTTGACGCATAAGGATTAATTTAGTTACAATGGAAAATCTTAATCATTTTAACATGGTTTTAACCTTTGCAAATCTATTTTCTTCATATATTTGTTTAAATCTATATTCCCGAAAGAGATGAAAACCAAACTCCTAATTTTCTTAATCCTATTTACAGCATGTAAATCATTGCATGAAACAAAAACTAATATTCAAAAACCGCCTGTTGAAATTGAGATTGTACAAGTTGAAAATGAGATGATTTTTACCCTAACAAACAACTCTACTGATACTATTAGAGTTATAAATCCTAAAAAACTAAACTTACAACGAATGCAGGATAATGAGTGGCAAAATTTAAAAATTCTAAATTGCCCTTGTGATGCACCATGTAACGCACCTAAAGAATCCATTTCAATTGATAGCAATCAGCAATATATTTTCAAATGGAATAAGAAAGAAAGCTGGTGTGGTAAAAGAACATCTTATAGCATTAGAGAAACAATAGAGCAACCGGTTGATCCGGGGAACTTTAAAGTTTTAATATCTGTCAAGAAACAAGATCAATCCATTGAAATCATTAGTAAAGAATTTGAAATAAAATAAAAACTACCATTATGAAAAACCTATTTACCTTAATCTTGGCTTTGTGCATATATTCATTAGGATATAGCCAATCCTGGACAAAAAATCTAGAAAATAAGAATCCTAAGGATATAACTTTTGTCGATGTACAAAAGGCATTTAACGAGTATCATAAGGATAAAAACGTTATTAAGGGGTATTATTTTGTAAATGGAGAAAAAATTAAAGCTCCGGGATGGAAACAATTTAAGCGATGGGAGTGGAATATGGATATGAGAGTTGATCCTATTACAGGAAAGTTTCCAACAACAACTACCTCTCAAGAATGGGATAAGTTTATGAAATCAAATCCTGACTCCAAAAGTACAGCAGGTAATTGGGTGCAAATGGGCCCTAATTCGTCAGGCGGAGGATATGCAGGTATTGGGCGTGTTAACTGCATAGCGTTTCATCCAACTGATCCAAATACATATTGGGTAGGAACTCCTTCTGGGGGCCTTTGGAGAACTACAGATGATGGCAGTACATGGGATGTTTTAACAGATCAAAACGATGTTTTGGGAGTTAGTGATATTGCAATACCTTCTGATTTCGCTACTTCAAATACAATTTATATTGCAACAGGTGATCGCGATGGTGGTTCATCATGGACATTAAGTGGAGGCAACTGGGATGATAACGAAAGTATAGGGGTATTAAAATCTACTGATGGAGGTGCAACATGGAATCCTACCGGACTCACATGGAATACAAGTCAGGGACAGCAAATTGGTCGGTTATTAATTCATCCCGCAAATCCTCAAATTTTAATTTTTGGTGCCTACGATGGAATATACAAAACCACCGATGGAGGAACAAATTGGTCGAAGGTACATACCTCCGGATATGTTATTGATATGGAGTTTAAACCTGGTGAACCAACCGTGGTTTATGCATCAACTCAGGGTGGAACACCTGCAATTTTAAAATCAACAAATACGGGAGATAGCTGGACATCTGTATATACTTTTGGTTCTGGCTCTTCCCGTACTGATATAGCTGTAACTCCTGCAGCTTCTGATCATTTATATGTTTTAGTATCAAATACATCAGGAGGATTATATGGTGTATATAAATCAAGAAACTCAGCAGGTAGTTTTACCCAAACCTTTAGTGGTACAGGTACTAACCATAGTTTGTTAGGGTATTATAGTGATGGCTCTGGTGATAACGTAGGGCAGGGTGGTTATGATCTTGCTCTTGCAGTTGCCCCAAATGATACAAATATTATGTTTCTTGGCGGAATAAATACGTGGAAATCAACCAATAATGGGTATAACTGGACCATTAATAATATGTGGACAAGTTATTCTGGTTATAATTACAGTGGAGCACCTGAGGTACATGCCGATAAGCATATTCTTAAATTTTATAATAATACAACCGTTTTCGAAGGAAACGACGGAGGAATCTATAAATCAACAGATATTGGGGCCAATTGGGTAGATAAAACCAACGAAATGGTTATTAGTCAGTTATATCGTATTGGTGTTGATCAATCCAATGGTTCAAATGTAATTGCCGGATTACAGGATAATGGAACAAAACTGATATGGGAAAGCACTTGGTACGATGTTAAGGGAGGTGATGGAATGGAATGTATCATCGATCCTACTGATAATAATGTTCAGTATGGGACCTATGTTGAGGGCGAAATAGAAAGGACATTAGATTTATGGAATAATACTGAAATTATTTCAAACAACATTGCTGATGGTGGTGGCGGTTGGTGGGTTGCTCCCTATACACTCGATCCAAATAACAGTCAAATTATATATGTTGGCTATGCCGATGTTTGGAAGTCAACGAATAGAGGTGATTCATTTACCAAGATTTCAACTATGAATTCTTCAGATAAATTGAGATCTTTAGCTGTTGCTCCTGGTAATTCAAGTGTAATTTATGCTGCCGACAAAACACATATTTGGAAAACTACTAATGGAGGAGGAAACTGGACTGCTATTACTGGTACATTACCGGTATCTTCTACAAGTATAACTTACATTGCTGTGCATAATTCTAACCCTGATATTGTTTGGGTTACATTTGGAGGTTATAACTCAACCAGGGTTTACGAATCGACCAATGGAGGAACATCTTGGACAAATATTTCTGATGGATTGCCAACTCTTCCAGTTTTTTGTATTGCTCAGAATAAACTTGAAACTACAAAAAACCATCTTTATGTAGGAACCGACAGGGGAGTATTCTTCAAAAATGGATCAGATAATTGGATTCAGTTTAGCACTGGTTTACCCAATGTTATGGTAACAGAATTAGATATCTATTATGATTCATCAACTCCAACAGATAGTCGTATTCTTGCAGCAACATTTGGCAGAGGATTATGGGAATCAGATTTATACGATTTTACAATGGCTGAAATTGTTCCGGGCACTATTACAGGTACTTATACTGTTACTCCAAATACGAGTATTGCGATTAGTATGCCGTTTTCCATAACTACAACTTTTACAGGAAATACATTTACGGCCTATTTATCAAATGCTTCAGGTGATTTTACCAGTGAAACTATTATTGGAGCGCTAACTTCGGATGTTGCAGGAACAATTACCGGAACTATTCCTGCAAATACTCCCTCGGGTAGTGGCTACAAGATCAGGATTAAATCTTCAAATCCAGTTTATACAAGCTCCTCAAGTAATTCATTTCAAATATCACTGGTTGATGAAATTGTACCTGGAACTTTGACTGGACCATTTACTGTTACTCCAAATACTAATAAGGCTATGAGCATTCCATTTACAATAAATACAACATTTACAGCGAATACTTTTACTGCGTATTTATCAGATGCCTCTGGTGATTTTACAAGTGAAATTAATATTGGTACACTTACTTCAGATGTTGCAGGTGCAATTAATGGATCGATTCCTGCGAATACACCATCAGGCAGTGGTTACAAAATCAGGATAAAATCTTCAAATCCTGTTTATACAAGTTCCTCAAGCAATGCATTTCAAATCACTTTAGTTGATGAAATAGAAACAGGAACAATTACTGGTTCATATGTAGTTACCTCAACTAATAGTGCTTCTATTAATATCCCTTTTACAAAGAATACTACATTTACCGATAACACTTTTACTGCTTTTCTGTCAGATGCAATAGGAGATTTTACAAGTGAAATCAGTATTGGAACACTTGTGGCAAATAATGCAGGAACCATTACTGGAACCATTCCTGCGGGTACTCCAACAGGATCAGGTTACAAGGTTCGTGTAAAATCATCCAATCCAGCTTATACAGGAACCTCAAGTAATGCATTTCAGATAACCCTTAATACCTCTACTGAGGTTATTGATTTAGAAGAAAATACTGCAAGAATTTATCCATTACCTGCAAAAAACATATTGAATATTGAATTCGATAAAATTCAATTAGATGTGTATGTTCAGGTTCTGGATTTATCAGGAAAAACTATATTCAAAAAATACTTTAAAGAAATAATAAAAGAATATATCGAAGTAGATAAATACTCTGCAGGGATTTATATTATACAGATTAAAACAGATGGCCAAGTTTATTCAAAACGAATAGCGATACAATAATAAAGAAGAATGGCAGCCTAAGGCTGCCATTCTTTTTATACTTATTGTATTTCAGAGATAAATTGCTTATATTTAATAATATAAATATTATTTTTTAGTTGAATTTCAAAATACGAAAAAATAGGGCAAAAAACTGTATTTTTGTCTGTTAATTAAAAATTAGTAGTCTATTTTATTATCGATTAAAAAGCTTAACATTATGATAAATACTAATTATCCGAATAATTTTGCCCTTATAACTAAAAATAAATCATATACTTATGCAGATCTTTTTACTGAGATCAATAAGTTTAACCAGCTTTTTGTTGGTAAAACCAATAAAATTATTGCAATTCATTCTGAAAACAGAGCTGAATGGATTTTTGCGTTTTATGCGGCATGGTATAATAAATGTACTGTTGTACCTATCGATTTTTTGGCCTCAATCGATGATGTTTCTTTTATTATGAACGATTGCAAACCCGAACTGGTATTTATTAGTAATGAAACTAAAAATAAATTTGAAAAAGTTCAGCAGAATATACTTACACAGCCATCAGTTGTTAATTTTGACGATTTAAAATTAGAGTCTGTAAGTAGCTCTCTGAATTGGAATGTTCCCGAAGAAGAAGAAGATACAGCTGTAATAATTTATACTTCTGGTACTACAGGTAACCCAAAAGGGGTGATGCTTTCCTACACAAATCTTATTGCAAATATTAAGGGTGTATCAGTTGACGTAAAAATATTTACACCCGAAAGACAAACATTGGTTTTATTACCATTACATCATATTTTCCCTTTGGCAGGATCATTGGCTGCTCCATTGTTAGTGGGAGGAACCATTGTTATGTCTCCATCGATGCAATCCACTGACTTGCTCGAAACGCTGAAAAACAATAAAGTTAACATAATGATAGGAGTTCCACGTCTTTATGAATTGCTTTATAGAGGTATTAAGGCAAAAATTGATGCCAAATTTATTGGTAGGTTGTTTTTTAGAATTGTAAAACTAACAGGCAATCAGAACCTTGGTAGAAAAATATTTAAGCAGGTTCATGCTGGGTTTGGTGGTAATCTTGAATATTTAGTTTCGGGTGGTGCTGCATTACCTAAAAATGTTGGTAGTTTTTTTAAAACCTTGGGTTTTGATGTTCTCGAAGGCTTCGGGATGACAGAAGCCGCTCCTATGATTACATTTACCCGCCCGGGTAACGGAATAATTGGATCCCCTGGACAAGCTTTGCCTGGTTTGCAGATGGAGATTCGTGATGGCGAGATTGTTGCCAAAGGTCCGAATGTTATGAAGGGTTATTATAACAGACCCGAAGAAACAGCAGAAGTTATTAAAGAAGGCTGGTTATATACCGGTGATCTGGGATATCTTAATAAAAAAGGATTTTTATTTATTACCGGACGTAAAAAAGAAATTATTGTTCTTCCTAATGGTAAAAATATTAATCCGGTGGAGCTGGAAGAAAAGCTTGAAAAGATAGATTATATAAAGGAGGCAGGCGTATTTTTACAAAATGATATGCTCCATGCAGTTATTCTCCCTGATTATGAAACTCTTTCTAAAAAATTAATAAAAGATCCTGAAAAACTCTTTAAAGAAGAGGTAATGCCTGCATTTAATTCGGAACTTACTTCGTACAAAAGGATAATGAAATATTCATTAACAAAAGAAGAAATACCACGCACTCGACTTGGCAAAATACAGCGATTTAAGCTAATCGAATTATTTGAAAAGCCTATAAAGAAAAAGAGCGAATCTGAACATCCATTATCAGAGGAGTTTATGGCGATTAAAACATTTCTTGAAAGTCAGGTTGATATGACTATTTCACCTGATGATCATCTTGAATTTGATATTGCTCTTGATTCTCTTAGTAAAATAACACTTATCGACTTTATCGAACGTACATTCGGGGTTAAAATACCTGAAGATAAATTGCTAACATTTCCTTCAATCGGTAAAATGGTTGATTATATTAAGGAAAATAAAATGTTTCAATCATTCGAAATGCACAACTGGTCGGCAATTATTAAAGAAAAAATTCATTTGAAACTACCTAAATCATGGCCTACACAAGCTCTATTTATTAAATTTTTCAGAGGTGTATTTGCTATTTATTTTAGAGTTAAAAGCAAAGGGTTAGAAAATATTCCCGATGGTCCCGCCATCATAACACCAAATCATCAGAGTTATATCGATGCACTTTTTGTTACAGGATCCCTTAAATGGTCAACCATAAAAGAAACCTATTTTTATGCTAAGCGAAAACATATAAATAATAAGTTTCTCGATTTTATGGCTAACAGAAACAACGTGATAATAATGGATATAAATACCGATTTAAAAGAATCTATTCAGAAAATAGCCGAGGTATTAAAACAAGGTAAGAAAATTGTTATTTTCCCCGAAGGTACCAGAACATCTGATGGAGATCTCGGTGATTTTAAAAAAACATTTGCTATTTTAAGCAAAGAGCTTAATATACCTATTGTACCTGTTGCAATTAATGGGGCTTTTAAGGCTTTACCAAGAGGATCAAGATTTCCAAAGCCTTTTACAAAAGTTTATGTTAATTATTTAAAACCAGTTTATCCACAAGATTTTGATTTTGATACGCTTACTCAAAAAGTAAAAGACATGATTGCCGAAGATATTGCAAATAGCAAAAGATGAAAATCTTTTGGTTGAGGTTAATTTGAAAATCGACAATTTTCTTATCTCCTTATTTCAATTGCAAAAGCAATTTTACTTGAATTTATTGGGTTTAATTAACTCCATTTTTTATAAAATTCGTACATTTGTTATATGAAACAACCCAAGGATAACATTAACTGGAAAGAGGTTTGGAAAGATTTGGTTCTTGAAAATGCACAAGAACATTGTCGTTATAAAATTTCAAACTATGGGCAGATTCTAGTATTTACAACCGATAACGATAAAGGCCAATTAGTTAAGCTAATTAAAATTAACGGATTTACAGCGTTGAACTACAAAGACAATACTGGCAAGTTTCAGCGCAAATATATTCATAAATTGGTTGCCGAGAATTTCTTAAATTCGCCAAAGCAAGATCAGGATATTGTTTTACATATTGATTTTAATTCGGAGAATAATTATTACCAGAATTTAATTTGGGCAACACATCAGGAAAGATTTTATCACTGGAAAAAGTATAAGCCCGATTGGTTTGGAAACAAAAAGCAGAATAAACCGTCCTATTCAAAACTTACCGAAGCAAAGGTTAAGTTGCTTAAAAAGAAATTGTTAGATCCTAAAAGAAGAACACGTATAAAGATTCTGGCCCGCCAGTTTGGAGTTTCTGAAATGCAGCTTAACCGAATAAAAAGAGGCGAAAACTGGGGGCATATTAAGGTTTAGTTCAATATAAAATACATTCGATAATATCCAAAATGGAGAAAATTACACTTAAACCCATAGGGATAATTTATACACCGTTTGATTCTTTAGAAGGTATGCCTATACAGCCTACCGGAGCTATTGGAGTAAACGGAATTATAGAATTATTCCCCGAATTTACAGAGGGACTTAAAGATCTCGGTGAATTCTCTCATATTATTTTGATTTATCATTTTCACCTGTCGGGTGACCATAAGCTGCTTGTAAAACCATTTATGGACGATGATTTACACGGAGTTTTTTCCACAAGGGCACCTAAAAGACCAAATCCTATAGGAATATCGGTTGTGAAACTTATAAAAATTGACATGAATAAACTTTATATTGAGAATGTTGATATGTTAAATAAATCACCCTTGCTAGATATAAAACCATACATTTCTGATGTTGATTATGTAGAGGTTGATAAGATGGGTTGGCTAAAAGGTAAATCCCATAAAATGGGTGATAAAAAATCGGATAATCGCTTTTGTGATTAATGATTCATAAAATCAGCTTATTACCGATTAGGTGATTTTTCAGAAAATACTAAAAGCAATGCCAATTAAACAATTTTTGCTTAAGAATAAAAAGGGCATCATTGTAAAACTAACCAATTTCGGCGCACGAATTGTTTCATTAATAACTCCCGATAAAGATGGATTATTTGAAGATATTGTGCTTGGATATAATTCTGTTGAGGAGTATCTGATTGATAAACTATATATGGGTTGTATTGTTGGCCGGTACGCAAACCGTATCTCAAAAGGTATGATTAAAATTAAAGGAACAACTTATCTATTAAGTCAAAATGATAGGGGAAATATATTACATGGTGGTTTTCATGGATTTGATAAACAAATATGGAACACAGAGCAGGTTGGAGACAATATAAAAATGACATATTGCTCAGAGGATGGGCAAGAGGGTTTTCCAGGTAAATTAAATGTTTCTGTTACATTCGGGTTAACCGAAACTGATGAGTTAATAATAGATTATAAGGCACAAACAACAAAACAAACAGTCGTAAATTTAACCCATCATAACTATTTTAATTTATCAGGAAGTGGAAGCTCGACTATACTTAATCATGTTTTATATATTAATTCAGATTGTATAACAGAAATTGATTCCAGCCTAATACCTACGGGTAATTTAATAATTGTCAATAACACTCCATTCGATTTTAAAACACCAAAAACAATTGGTTCACAAATAAATTTTAATAATCCACAACTCAACTATGGAAATGGATTTGATCATAATTGGGTTTTGAATAAAAAGCCAAATGAGCTTTCTAAGGCAGCGGTTTTGTTCGAACCTAACTCAGGGCGAACAGTTGAATTTTATACAACTAAGCCCGGATTGCAGGTTTTTACCTCTAATTTTGGGACCGAAAATATTTTTGGAAAAAATGGCCATTACATTAAATCAAGATCAGGAGTTGCAGTAGAACCTCAATATTTTCCCGATTCGCCAAATCAACCTAAGTTTCCATCTGCAATTCTAAAACCAAATGAGGTGTACAATCATAAAACTATCTATAAGTTCAGTACATAATAATAAACATGAATTTATTAAATACAAATAACCATATGAGACGAAACGATAGAGAATTAAAAGAGTTTACAGCTATTGAGTCAATAATTAGCAAAGCTGATGTTTGCCGCATTGCCCTTATCGATGGAGATTTACCTTATATTGTTGCATTAAATTTCGGTTACAAACCTGGAAATCCAGCATTTTTATTCTTTCATTGTGCCAAAACTGGTCACAAATTAGATATTATAAGAAAAAATATTATTGCCTGTTTCCAAATGGATATTGACCATGAATTAATATTAGCTAATAAAGCCTGTGGTTATGGAATGAATTTTAAAAGTATTCTTGGCTATGGGAAAATATACGAGGTGGAGGATAAAGCTGGCAAAATTGAAGGTTTGCAATATATTATGAAGCAATATACTGGTAAAAACGATTTTACATATGAGGATAAAATGCTTGAAGTTATTTCAATATTAAAGCTAGAAATTTCAGAAATTACTGCAAAACAAAAAGTTTGATTTATTTTTCAAATACATTAATTTTATCTATTAATTAATTTTAACCCTACTATTATGAGAAAAGAATCTATCCGTTTTTATGCGCTTGCTATAGTGTTTATTGCTGTTACAGTAGTTTTCTATAGCCAAATAGAATTAAGCTTAGCCCGATACCTGATTTTTATTATGGGTGGCTTTGCTGCTGGAATTTTGGTATCAAGAGGCATAATGGCCTCAAAACCAAAACAAGAATAGGTAACTAGTTAAAAAACAAAAAAGGTGTCATTATTTTGACACCTTTTTTATTTGCGGATTTTTTTAGAATCCTTTAAATGTTGTTCCCAATGCTAATAGCACAAATCCTCCTGCTAAAAGCCAGAAACTGTATTCTGTAATATATTGAATATCTACAAAATGACCTATAAGACCCAAAATACCAATAATAAGTCCTAGAATCCATACAATTGTTTTTGGGGCTGTTGCTTTCATAATGATTTAGGTTTAAGTTAATAAAAGAGATAAATGGTTAAACAAATTTAACTAATACGATCGAAAAAGTAAATCAAAAATTATAATAATATCACTGTTTTTAGTAAAGGAAATAGTTGTTTGATAAATAACTACTTGATATTATCAATGGCTTGCCTTAATAAAATCCGGTTAAGAGTATTTACTAATTCGTTAAATGCTTTTTCATTTGCTTCAGTTGTCGATCTTCCAACGCCTTTAATATCCTCAGTTTTGCGTGAGTAGATTATTTTATTGGTTTTGTCGGTTACGTTTATTTCGGTAACGATATAAACTGAGGTAAAAGCTCCGGCACTTTCTCCTTGTACTGAGGAAAACTTTAAATCAAAAAGATAATCAGCGTCTGATTTATTACTTACTTTATATCCTAATTCATTGGCTATTTGGTTAAAAGAACTGGTTATTCGCTGGCAATCGTTTGTGCTGCAATCGTTTTTGTCCATAATCAATGATAAAGTAGGAGATGCTATGTTGATCGTTACCACAACCGGTTTTAAACTTCGTTTAAGAATAAGCCCCCGAATAAATGGATCATCAACTGCTTTTTGGGCCAGATCTTTTAAATTAATTGCTGCAGTAATTTGTTCTTTTGAATTTTTCGAATAAATCGATTGTGATCCAAGCTGAACCTTTCCTTCGATATCAGTTGACTGTCGGTCATTTTTTAAATATCCACCACTAAAACTAAATTCAACAGGAATGCCTTGAACAGGTTTCTTCTTATAATACACTTTGAAAATTAATGGTTTATCGAGTTCTTTACCGCGTTTTATGAATACCTCAGACACATCCGATTTAATCTCCAGATCAGTTAAAATCTGGTTCGCAGCCGAATAAAGCTCGTTGCCAATATCAACACTTTTATTGTTTACTAAGGCTGGAGTTTCCTCATTAAGATATGCTTTTATAGCTTGTAATCCTTGCAGATAAAACGAAAAGGCTTCTTTTGGTTTGTTTGCCAATTGTTCCTGAAGGCCCGATTGGTATTTTGCTGTTGCAGCAGCAATTGCTTCCTGTTTTTTCTTCTCTTTCATTTCGTGGTAAGTACTTTGCCCTATCTTAAAATAGACCCAATAGCTATCCTCTGTTTCAAAGAAAGCAACAGGTTCGAATCCTTCAAAATAATCGCTTGATGTTACTTCTATTTTTTGATCGTATGTTTCTGAAACTCCATATTGAGTTTCAATGGTATGAAGAACTGAGGTTGCACTTACATTCGACGAAATCTCCTCAGCCATGTCGGCTAATGCAGCTTGTCTTGCTTTTGCAACATATTCAGATGAAGTTCCTATCTTTTTTACCGATCCAACACCAGTATAAAATCCTGCAATATAAGGTTTTTGTTTTACCCAATCGGGCAAGGTTTCAAGTTCGGTTGTTTTTTTCTTTGCTGTACACGAAACAAGGAGGATGATTATAATAAGTAAATATTTTTGCATTATTGTTCTGGATTATATGATGTTACCTTTTTGTAGATTTGCTGTACAGCCTGATTGTATGCTTCATTCATCAAGTCTGTTGTTGATTTTATTTCTTGCTTATTATTTAATAAATCCTTTAAATTGCGTACGTCTCGCGAATTATCTTTTACCACATCTTCGGGAGATTTTCTGTCTAAACTCTTCCAGTATCCGGGTACAAGTTTATTTTTGTCGCCACCAAAGGTTGCATAATGCAAATCGTCTGTTTTAGTTATATTTATTACATCAGAAATAAGGATCTCGTCGTTCTCTGTTGAAATTAGCTTGTAAGTTACCTCTAAAGTCGCCCGATTTTCACTTTCTATTTCGTAATAGGTAGTTTTATGGTATTCGGGTTTTTCAACCTCTTCGCCTTTTTCATTCTTTACCTTTTTCATTTCTTTAATATATCCTCTTTTTTCGGTTCTTCTCGGCTTCCCTTTATTTTCCGATGATTTAATAACTTCACCAACCAAAACAGATTTTATACCTGCCAGGTTTGCTGCTTTTAAATTCATCTTGCCATTTTCGTAAATATCTCTATTTACAGCCGATTGATCCATAATCTTGAGAAAAGGATTATCTGATTTTCCAAGTTGGCTTTTTAATCTGGAAGTAACTGCCAACGAGGCCCCTTTATTAATATAAGTAGAAAAATTAAAATCAGTAACTAGAACTGTAATGGTTCCTTTGTTTAGAGCATCTTCTTTTAATGTTACCGATTGCTTATAGGTTCCGGCACCTTTAATAATGTTATCGAAAGCGTAATAAGCCTTTCGATACAATTTATTATTTAAATACTGATTTGCATCTCTGTAAATCGGTTCGTATCTTGCCGTAATTATCTGATCCTTAATATCTTTATAGTTTGCGTCGATGGTTTTGATTTCTTCAAAAACGGTTAATGCAGCAGAGAATTCGTCTCGGTTGAGTTTATCTAATCCATCAATATATTTTTTATTTAAATAATCACCTTTAGCTTCCTCGTAATATTCTTTATAATACTCAGGAAAACTTAACTCTACACCAACGCTTTTTACTTTATTGTAGTAATTTTCAGCATCAAGATAATTATATACCGATTTTTGATAATCTGCTTGTTTGTAGGCTATGTTAAAGTCTGAAAGCTTTTTATCAAGTGTTTGCTGTCCTGTTTTGCGCAAGCCAAGCTTGGCATCAACATTTGAGGCTTTCTTTTTAACGGCAATATAATAATATTCGGCAGCATCCTGGTATAATCCTGCTTCTTCGAATTTAACAGCTTTTTTAACATTGCGTTTTGATGCACAACTTGCAATAAGTATTACTAGAGTCAATAGAAATAATATTTTTTTCATTGAATTCATTTTTTGAATTGGTTTTGAAAAATAAGAATATAATCGGATAAATAAAAAAAAATTAAAACCCAATCATCAAAATCTGTGCAATTATAATAAAACTGATTTTTAAAATAGTAATAATAACTATAAAAATAGTTGTATGATTATAAAAATAGTTATAGATTTGTGCTATGAAAGAATTAACCAAAGCTGAAGAACAAGTAATGCAATATCTCTGGGAGATCGAAAAAGGATTTCTCAAAGATATTGCAGATCATTACCCTGATCCAAAACCTGCATATACAACTATTTCGACTGTTGTTCGGGTATTAGTAAATAAAGGATTTATTGGATTTAAAACGTATGGAAAATCTAACGAGTATTTTCCTTTAATAAGTAAAAAGGAATATACAAAGGTTTTTTTTAAAGGAATAGTAAGTGGTTTTTTTAATAATTCGGCTAGTAAGCTAGTTTCATTTTTCGCATCGGAAAACGATTT
Source organism: Bacteroidales bacterium (assembly GCA_050179935.1). Lineage (GTDB taxonomy): Bacteria > Bacteroidota > Bacteroidia > Bacteroidales > UBA12077 > UBA12077. The sequence goes on from JBFXEQ010000002.1 coordinate 96,731, forward strand.
AAGTTTAAATGAGCTGGAAAAGTTAAAAAAACAAGTTGAAGAGCAAATTGAAAAAAAGAAAAAATCAGAATAATGACTTCATTTTTTATATTTATTATTGAATCAGCCATATCGTTATCGGCTTTCTATATCTTTTATGAGCTATTTCTTAAAAGAGATACCTGGTTTCGATTCAATAGATATTTTCTATTATTCGGATTGATATTTTCTTGTATTCTACCAATTCTTGATTTTTCAGTAACAGGAGTTGTGGTTAATTCTCAAAATCAATTTGAATTCAGCGATTATTTGAACATGAGTTCTTCGGTAAATTCTTTTGAATATCAAGCTGTTAATTGGTTTTACAAACCCGATTTCATTCCCTTTTTATATATCGCAATAGTTAGCATATTTCTCATACGATTACTTTTTCAAATTATTCAACTATATAAAACCATAAATGCCAATGAAATAATAAATTATAAAAATTATAAGTTAGTATTATTGAATAACAGCAGTTCTCCATTTTCGTTTTTCAACTATATTTTTATTGATAAGGATGATTATCGGGATGGATCAAATGAATTGTTATTGCACGAAATTACACATGCACAGCAGAAACATTCGATTGATGTTATTCTTCTTGAAATGATTCTTGTTTTTCAGTGGTTTAATCCTTTCATTTATCGGTACAGACAAGCATTTAAGGAAATCCATGAATATTTGGCAGATAGTGGAGTATTAAAAGCAAACAATGATAAAATTGCTTATCAACGACTAATTATCGACCAGATTGAAAAGAGTTTTCATGTTCGTCTTGCCAGCCAATTTAATTATTCATTAACTAAAAAACGAATAAAAATGATGACAAGAATAAATTCAAGTAAACTAGCAAAATTTAAAACTTTATTGATTATTCCATTAATTGCCTTATTATTAATGGCTTTTAGTATGAAAACATCAACAGAAAGTTTTTTAAATACAAATCAGGTTTTGCAAACTCCATCAGATTCAAAACTAATTCCTTCGATTTTTCCTGTAAAAAAGGGCGATGGAGTAGAAGTATCTTCAGGTTTTGGAATGAGAATTCACCCAATTTCGAAAAAAGAAATGATGCATAATGCAGTTGATATTAAAGCTCCCGTAGGAACACCTGTGTATGCTACTGCCAATGGAAAAGTTCGAAAAGTTGAACAAGATTTTAAAATAGGCGAGGGTTATGGTAAATACATTATAATTGACCACGAAGGTGGATATTCAACACTTTACGCTCAGCTTTCTGAATATTATGTTACTGAAGGCAAAGAAGTGAATCAGGGTGATGTGATTGGTTATGTTGGACAAACTGGTTTGTCCACCGGACCACATTTGCATTACGAGGTAATGAAAGATGGAGAGAATCTAAATCCCGAAGATTATTTTTAAAAAAGGACTAAAGTCCTTGAATAAAATTAGCTTATTACCGTTGGCTTAAGCCAACGGTAATTACTAAAAAACACAAGTGGGCTTTAGCCCATTTTTGCTGAAAGAGAATTATATTTTCCTTAAAATTTATTAGTACTTGTAACGATTTAATTTCTCATTCGTCTTTTATAAAAGTTGAAGATTTAAAAAACAATAATTATGAAAAGAATAGTTGCAGTTATCATCGTTTTAATGCTTGCCACACCAGCATTATTTGCTCAGGAAACCCTGAGAGAAGTAGTACATGAATACCAGGATAATAATACAGAATTCACTTTTGTTATTCCCAGTTTTATGATAAAAATGGGATTAGCCTTTGGCGATATGGAAGAAGAAGATCGTGAAATTCTCGAATTGCTTGATGATATGAAAATAATTATCTGCCAAAAAGATTTTCAAAAAAGTGATTTTGCATCGCTTGACAAAGGAATAAAATCGGGCAAGTTTGCAGAGGTTATGACCGTTTACGATGGAAACGAAAAGGTGCGAATGGTAGTAAATAAAAAATCTGAAAGAAAATCAGAAATGCTTATGCTTGTCGAAAGCGATGATGAAAATGTATTGATGCTCTTCAATTTTCATGGCGAGGATGATTATAAAAAGTTTTTAAGTCTGGCTAAAAAGTAGATTCTAAAAAGGGCTGCAAACAGCAGCCCTTATGTCATTTACATTTTCATCACCATTCCAATTTTCCATTCTTCCATTCACCAATCTTCCAGTCTTTACTCAAACTTCAAATTCTTAGCTATTGCCTGTTCTTTTATTGCTTTTAACATTACATCATCTAAAACATTTTCTTTTGCAGTTTCTGATTGTTGTTTGGCAACATATTCTTCGCGTTTTTTATTTAATTCAATTATCTCTTTCTGAATTAGTTCACGTTCTTTCTTTTTAGTATCAATGTACTTAATTTTTTCCTGCTCATTCATTCCCTTCATTTCTGTCGGTAGTTCTTCCTCTTTGATTTTATCGATTTCAAAATTTTCTTGTTCTGCAGCATCAACCAAATCCCACGATTCGTTTTTATATACATGCGATGCTTTCGATACAGCACGTTTTACGGCATTTACTTCGCTAATGCTTCCTGCATTAGCATCTTGAATTTCCTGGTTTTGTTTTTTCTGTCTTCCAAGTGTACCGTATGATATATATGTACTGTTTAATTGCTGGTTTAATTTGGCAATTCTACCATCATAAGGAGATGAGATATAAACAGTTTTACAATCCTGGTTAATACTCATATATTCGCCTCCGGTAATTTCAGCACCATGTTTCCAGTTGGTTCTTATACCTTCATTAAAATCACCGCAAAAAATGGTGTTAATGATTATTCCATTATTTTTCGAACGGTAACAGGCATCTCTGTAATCAATTGATCCTTGCGTAAATGGTTCATTACCTGCGATAAATATCAGTTTTAAATCATCTGCCGAATTGTTCCAATCTAACTGATCTAACGATGACTTTATAACTTGTCCGCAAAATTCATCTCCACCGTTTGTTTTAAGCTCAAAAAGTTTTTGCGAAATTAAATCAATATCTTTTGTTAAAAATACCACTTGTCGAATATACCCTTCGTATGGATTTAACCAATTGTTACCATATTCATATAAAGCAATCTGTAATTCGGGTTTAGTTCCATCGCAACTTGCCTTGGTTAGTTCGTTTACAATATTCCAAAGCTGCGATTTGGCCTGATCAATTAGTCCATCCATGCTGTTACTGGTATCTAAAAGTAATGCAATTTTTATCGATTTTTTGTTTGTGTTGTCGGGTGGTGTGTTTGCATTAGCACACATGGTAAGTAATAAGAGAGTTAAGAACGATACCAATCCTAATTTAATAAGATTTTGAATTGCTGAGTGTTGTTTTTGTGTTTTCATGTTTATTTGTTTTTATTGGTTTCCTGAGGTAAAAATAGGTGCAAAAAACTGCCACTAAAAGCTACATTTAGGCAACTGTACTTCTCAATTAGGGAAATGGACAAACAAATAGGTTAAGTGGAAATTACATGCTCGAAAACATTGATTTTAAGGGGGTATGAGGCGAATAGGATTTTTAATGCTCAGTTTTTGTTTGTACTTTTACATAGGTTTTAATTTGCCACAAATGACTCGTAAACTAATCATATTATTTTGTTATACGTTGTTGAGCTTTACTTCAATTGCACAGCCAAAGATTAGGAGTTTTCAGCAATCAGATATAACGGCTTTGCTCGATTCCGCTCAGAAATATTCGAAAACAGATGCTGTAAAAGCATATAATATAATGGAAAAAGCATTGGAAATTATTGTTCAAAAAGGAGATAAGGAAAACGAAATAAGAGCATATTCTATATTAGGTGAAATAAATTATTATTCTGAACAATACGATCTTTCTGTTGATAATTATTTTAAAGCCATTGCTTTGGCAGAAAGCATTAATAAGGATGCTTTGTCATACGATGCAAGGAAAAAGATTGGTGTATCGTTTAAGGCTTCCAACGACTTAGATAAAGCTGTTTTTTATCTAAACTCCTTTCTAACACATACTAGCCGTATTCTGCCCAATGACGATATCGTTTATATTAAAACAAATCTGGCCGAAACATACGAATTAAAGGGAGAATTGATATTAGCTGAACAAACCTATAAAGAAGTGCTTTCCATTGAACAAAGTCGTAAAAATAATCAGGGAATATTATTTATTCAGGATCGACTTGCACAAATTAGTTTGCAGAGAAATAATCCTGCAGGGGCTATTCAGTATTACGATCAATCGGAACAAATTGCACAGGAGTCGAGTGATAAAAAATCGCTGGTAAATGTGCTTCGGGGAAAGAGTGCAGCTCTTAAAAAACAAAATAAACCGGATGAAGAGCTCGATGCTCGTCAGCAAGCGCTTGATATTAATACTGAACTTCAGGATGTTAATGCTCAAAATGTTGATTTACTTGAGATAGGAAAGATCTATGTTGAACAGGATCAGCAAGAAAAAGCAATACCCGTATTACAGCGAAGCATTGATATTTCAAACGAAACACAAAACATTTCCCAGAAAAAAGAAGCCCTTTACACGCTTTCAAAAGCTTACGAAAGATCTAATGTAAACATGGCTTTGCTTACATATAAAGAGTATTTAAAGATTAACGACAGTATTAATAAAACAAGAGAGAAAGAATTGCTTTCTAGGTTGGAACTTGCCACATCATTAAATCGAAAACAACAACGCATTGATTTACTTGAAAAAGACAAAGAACTTAATGATAAAACGATTGAACTGCTTATGCAGGATCAGGTTTTGAGAGATCAATTCATTAAAAACCAAAAAAGAGCCATTCAATCACTTATTATAATTTTAGTTATTCTATTCGTTTCTTCAGTATTAATTCTGCGAAGTGCAAAGCAAAAACGACTTGCAAATCAATTGTTGGCTCTCAAATCTCTTCGTAGTCAGATGAATCCGCATTTTATTTTTAACGCGTTAAACTCTGTGAACAGCTATATTGCTAAAAAAGACGAATTATCAGCCAATAGGTATTTGTCTGATTTTGCCTTTCTTATGCGCTCTGTTCTCGAAAACTCAAAACATGATTTTGTGCCTTTAACCGAGGAAATAAAGATTATTGAGCTTTATATTAAGCTAGAGCACGAACGGTTTAAAGAAAAATTCGACTATACATTTATTGTTAATGATGATGTTAATACCGATTCATTTCTTATACCACCCATGCTTATTCAGCCATATATCGAAAATGCGGTTTGGCACGGATTACGATATAAGACCGAGAAAGGCTTTTTGCATGTTGAACTTAAGCTCATTGATAAAAACCTACAGATAATCATAAAGGATAACGGTATTGGCCGAAAAATGTCGCAAGAGCTTAAAACAAAAAACCAGCAACAGGTTCATTCAACCGGATTAAAAAATATCGAAAACAGATTGAAAATTATAAACGAAGTTCATGGATTAGGTATTCAGATTGATATTGCAGATCTGGATATGGAATCAGAATCAGGGACAGTGGTAAGTATTTTAATACCTATGCAAAAAAAACTGATTAACTAGCAATGGAAAAGCTAAAATCAATAATAGTTGAGGATGAACTTGCCAGCAGAGAAACATTACGCAGTTATTTGATTAAGTATTGTCCTAATGTTGAGTTAATTGCCGAAGCTGATTCAGTTAAATCAGGGTTGGAAGCAATAAAAAAATACAAGCCGGATATAGTGTTTCTTGATATCGAAATGCCTTTTGGTAATGCTTTTGATTTGCTCGAGCAAATCGAAAAGGTTGATTTTGATGTTGTTTTTGTTACTGCATACAGTAATTATGCTATTCAGGCCCTTAATATGAGTGCTTCTTATTATATCTTAAAACCCATATCTATTGATGAACTTGTAAAAGCTGTCGAAAAAATTACACAAAATAGGGCAGAGCAGGAGATTCCTGTTTATTCAAAAGTACTGTTGGAAAATATTCAAGCGGTTAATAAACACAATCATAAAATTGTATTGCCTCAATTAAATGGGTTTGATGTAGTGAAAATAAATGATATTATCCGATGTCAGGCTAATGATAATTTTACTGAGTTTTATTTAACCAACGGAACCAAAAAACTGATTTCCAGAACATTAAAGTTTTACGAAGATCTTTTAAAAGATTTTGATTTTGTTCGTATCCATAAATCACATTTAATAAATCTGCAATATGTGGTTAAGTATCTAAAGGGAAAAGGTGGACAGGTTGAAATGATGGATGGTTCTGTTGTTGATGTTTCGGTTAATCAAAAAGCTGCTTTCCTGGAAAAATTCAAATAAAAAGAGGTTGTCTCAAAAAAACTTTCCATCGTCCGATGGACATGGAAACGTTTTTATATTTTACTAATAAACAGTAACATATAAAACACGATAGAAAGTCTAAGAACGTTTCTATATGTTTTGAAACAAGCTCTTTTTATTACAGTTACTTCGAATACTGATCAATTACATTACTAATGCTTCGCTGGCAAACTTTGCAAAATTTAGTATGGCGAGTGTACATAATACAATCTAGTTGTGAACGGTATAAACCATATTGATTATACCCGGCTCCTTCAAAAGCTCCAATTGCATCTTTGTATTGTTCTTTACTGAAATATTCATCTTCCTTATTGTATTGTCGCAAAAACAAATCTTCCATTACTTCCTCCGGAACATTAGCAGCTCTTAAACTATCACGTTCTTTCTGAATTTTGTATCCGAATTTATCAAATTCTTCTTTGTTCCAGGGTGTTGGTAAAGGTGTTCCTTCTGTTACAAGATCTTTCCATTTCAGATTTCCTTTATCTATAAATGCAGTAATATTGGGTTCCCAAGGTTCTACTTCAATAGAAGGTGCCTCGTATGATGTAGACGATGTATAATATTCATCTGCTAAACCTGCCATGTGGTGTCCCATCTCGTGAATCATAATATAATCTGAGTATTTATTATCAGAAGAAACAGTAGTGTATAAATTGTAAATTCCACCACCACCATAGGTCCTTTCGTTTACCAGAATAACCATAAAGTCATAAGGAACAGCCGATGCCACATTGCGAATTGTTTTGTTATCATAACTTAACACATATCGTTCAGAGTCGAAACTGCCATAATGTGCTGATAAAGGAGTTCGTTTAAAAACTCCGGGATGTGGCTTATGAATACCCGATTCTTGAGCAGGAGTTTCAACTAATCGTATGTTAATATCATTTTTCCGACTGTTAAATGGTTCAGCACCAAGCAGTACCTCGCTTAAACGTTTTGCATCAGTATTAAATTTGGTCATCTCTTTAACTGAATATCCATCACCCAGAATAACTATATCAAGTTTTTCCTGAGCCGGACCATTCTCGATTACAACTGCAGTTTTCTCTGTATGAATCATATCTGCAGGGTTTACTTGTCTCGAATGTGGATCAATGTCAGTAAACCAGATCGTTTTAAACTCATTATTTTTATCCCGCTTCTGAATAATAAGGGTTACTGTATTTTTAGGCCATGGAAATCGCAAAGACTCATGAAATGTTCCCCAAACTTCGGCTGCCTCAGGAGTTGTTTGCCATTCGCCAAAAATATTGGCAAATCCTCTCGAAAATAACAGTTTGTTTGATTCTTTATCGACTACCTGAAAAAAATACGGTCCTAGTTCAAGTTCATCGATTAATATATTGAAACTTCCGCTCCATATACCATCAGATAATATTTTATCAACTGCAAAATATTCTGTTTGTGAATTACCGGTATGAAAAAAATCAAAACGCATGGTTTTGTTCTCAAAATAATCGGTAAAATTTAAATTTCCCTCATTCAGTATCTGAATATCAGGAAATATTTGACTTATAACCTTTTGCTGTTCCTCTTTTTTTGTAGTACATGAAAAGATTAGAAATGAACTCAACGCAAAAAATAATAGTTTTTTCATAAGATTTTTGTTTTAAAGATAAATAAATAAAGTAAAAGAATAAACCGAAAATCGCTCATTATTATAGATGTACATAAAACGTTATATAACCTGTCGGAAAAACTGGTTTTATTTAAATCAATTTTTACAATTTTTTAAAATATTTTAGTTATAATTACAACATAAAAAAAAATTTTAAAAGGAATAAATGAACTCATTAAAGATTGAATCAACGGCGATTACTCCAGAAATCAATTTCGATATTGATAATAATACATTGAGTCTTTTAAAAGTTTCGAAACCCGAAAATGCAATTGAATTTTATAAACCTTTATTCGATTTTATTGATAGATTTGAAACTGATGTTGTAAAACCCAAACAGATTGATCATATAAAAATAGAATTCAAGTTTGATTATTTTAATACTTCCTCAGCTAAGATTATTCATCAACTGTTAACGAAATTCAAAAAGATAAGTCAGATGGGCATTAAGATTGATGTAAACTGGTATTATCCTGATGATGATGAAGATATGCTCGAAGATGGGCAAATGATTTCCGAAGCTCAAGGTATGCCGTTTAATTATATAGCACTATAAAAAAGCAGGACATTAAATCCTGCTTTTTTATACAAAATTTATTTTTGCTAATATTTTTTAAAAACAAGGGTAACGTTATGCCCACCAAATGCGAAAGAATTGCTTATAGCTACTTTTATTTCCTGTTTTCTTGCTTTGTTAGGTACATAATCGAGGTCTAGCTCTGGATCTGGTTCATCGAGGTTAATAGTTGGAGGTACAACACCGTTAACGATTGATAATACACAAACAACTCCTTCGATAACTCCAGCGGCTCCAATCGTATGGCCAATCATCGATTTTGTTGATGAGATAGGAATTTTATACGCATTTTCGCCAAATACTTTTTTAATAGCCATTGTTTCATACATATCATTCAGCATGGTCGATGTTCCATGAGCATTGATATAGTTTACTTCTTCGGGTTTTACTCCTGCATTTTTAAGCGCAAGCTCCATGGTGTCGGCCATTCCTTCGCCATTGGGTTTTGGAGCCATGATGTTATAAGATTCGTTGGTAAATGCATAATTTGCCAGTTCGGCAACTATTTTTGCTCCTCTTGATTTAGCATGATTTTCGGATTCTAGAATCATTATTCCTGCTCCTTCACCAATAACAAATCCATCGCGGTTTTTAGAGAATGGGCAACTTGCTTTTTCGGGCGTATCGTTTGCTACCGAAAGTGCATACAGCTCATTAAACCCTTCAATTTCTTCTTTATTAATGATCGAATCTGCCCCTCCAACAATCATCATATCAGCGCGACCTGCCTTAATCATATCGAAACCAAGTGCGATGGCATAAGCCGATGATGAACATGCTGATGAAGTAGTAAAGTTAGGGCCTTCGATGTTGTAACGCATTCCAATCCATGCAGACATGGCGTTGTTCATGCGTTTTATAATAAAATTCTTTGAATCGGTGCCGTGTTCCGATGATGAATCTCCGGTATTAACGACTCCAAGAATAACACCAATTCTTTTTCTATCCAACTTTTCGAAATCAATATTGTTTTTTTCAACAGTTTCGGCAGCGCAAACATAACACATCTGTGTAGCGCGGGTCATCTGTTTAGAGATTCTTTTTTTTACAATTTCTTCTGCTTTAGCAGCAAAAGATGAAGGAAGTTCTGCAGCAATCTTTGTTTGGTTGTTCGACGCATCGAATAAAGTTATGTTTTTTACTCCGCTTTTTCCTTCAACTATATTTTTCCAACTTTCTTCCCAATCTAGTCCTAATGCATTAAGCATATTAAAACCAGTAATAACTACCTTGTTACTCATTTAAAAATCAATCGTTTACAATTTCAATTGTTCAGGCTGCAAAAGTAATAAAAATATGGTAATATTTTAATATGTAAATTCGTATAAATACTTATTTTACACCATTATTCCACAAAAATCATTCAATGCTTTTTTTAGCACATAAATATTAATGTTGAAATTAGCTGAGTAGCTGGCTATAATCTCCTGTGAATAATTTTTTAACGTATTAAGAATATTTTCCTGTAAACCGATCTCAATTTTTATTGTGGTTGAATACAGACTATCAGTTAACTCAATATAATTAAATCCTGATTTTAATTTAGAATCCAGATCAGCTAACAATGGATTGTATTTGTATTTATTTACATCCATATGTGAATAATTGAGTATCGAATTATACATCGTTTGATGACCAACTGCATCAATTACTTCAAATAATCCAAAATCGGGAATAATTTTTTTTGCTATTTCGTCAATTTCTTTAAAATCAATATTATGTAACTTATGTAAATCGAAAGCCTTAATCTGCATCTCTAGTAAAAACCGATTGAGGATAAATGCATTTGTTTCATCTTGCTCAATATAAAATCTGTTTATTGATTCAAGAAATAATTTTATACATTCTTTTATTACCTCATCTGTTTGGTTTGAGTAGATTATTTCGGTAACATTTTTTATCGCCATTGGATAAAAAAAATGGATTCCAGCTATCCGGTTTTGTCGGTTTAGTTCCTGCGAGTAAATGGATGGAATTATTGATGAAGAATTGGAAACAATTATGCACGATGGTTTTACAATATTTTCCAATGATTTAAAAAGGGCCAATTTAACATTCTGATCTTCAATAACTGTTTCAATAACCAAATCGCAATCTGATAATTCATTTAATTTAGAGGTTATCTGAAAAGTGTTTTTTAATTCAAAAATATCTTGATTAATTATTCCATGTTTAAGTTGTCGTTTTAATTTTTTTTCAAATGTTTCATGAAGCATATTACTATGTTCACTATTACGGTTAAACCAAACCAATTTGTAGGAGTAATCCGATAAGTAATTAAAAATATCTGATCCCATTTTACCGCTGCCAATAATGCCAATTTTTTGAATCCTGTTCATATTCTAATTTAATTCTAAACTAAATTAACAAATTGTTTTTAAAAAGAAAAGCTGCATTGAAGCAGCTTTTACAATGTGCGTTTTATAACTAGTTAGTTGATTGCTTTCTTTTCTTTTTTCTTTTTATCAAAAATTCCAAATTTTAGAGATGCATTTACAGCTAGATTTGAAAGATCATCGTTGGTTAAATAATCCATTTCGGCAAACTGAACTAAACGGTATGATGCACCTAAATCAAAACGCATAAATTTAGTAATATTTACTTCGATATTAACTCCTGGTTCAACCACAAATACTCCAGAGCTTTCATAGTTAGTAAAATCATCCCATGTCCATTCTTCTTGATCAATAACAACATCTTTATAAAGCGATGCAACACCACCACCAACTAAAACTGGAATTGTAAAATGAATCATTTTATTGCCAAATAGGGTGTACTCGAAAACTAATCCACCATAACCAAATCCTATTTTAGCATCAGGATCATAGTTAAAAATATCTGATTCTTCACCATAAGGTGTTGTATGTTCGGTTACCAATCCGTAACCTCCTAACCCTATTGAATATTTTTCGTTAAAAATAAAACCTAATCTACCTCCCATTAAGAATCCATATCCGTCTTTTCCATTACCGGGATTAATAATGGTTCCTTTTAACTCTGGATTAATAAAACCACCTGAGAATTTTAAGTTTTTACCTTTGAAAAGGGTTTTCATATCGTCATCAGTTTCCTGAGCAAAACCAGCCTGTAAAAACAAGGCTAATAAAATAAATGAAAGAATTTTTTTCATAGTTGTGTTTTTTTTATGTTAGTATTTTTGCTATAATATTTTCGAAAACAAGGCTAAACAAAAACACAAATCATGCCAAACTAATAAAACTTTAATATGTAACCAGCTTGCATAAATTTGCTTACTTCAGTTACAAAGCTAAGAATCAATTGGTTTGATTCCAATTTTTCTTCATGCAAAATTCTGTCGATGGAAATAAAAGCCATAGGTGGTCCGGCATAACCCATACTTGCCATTTTTGTATATAATGTTTCGCGTGGTATACCCAATTCCTTACACTCATCCATTATAAGTTCTGAGATATGCTTAGATGGAAAGTTTACTTGAAAATATTTAAGTTCTTTCAGATTTATTGGGTAAAGATCAAGCATCCTTTTTAATCCTTTAATAAATACACTTCCATCATCGTCGTGAAAATGGGTTCGGAGTTGTTCATTAAACATCTGGCTAAGGTGATGATATCCCAATTCGTATTCCTTTTTTGGACTCATCCAATAAGCAGGCCTATGGTTGAGCATTGCTGATGGCTTTTTACCTCCGATAGATTCCATATATGTATCTTCGACAAAAAGCCCATTCACTTTTTTATCAGCAGCTTGTAAAACAAGAGCTCCGGCACCATCACTTAAGAAATATCGCAGAAATAGTTCTTCTTTTTTTACAATGGATTGATTATAATACTCGGCTCGTAACTCGGATGACGACATGCTGGATGAGATGACCAGCGCGTTCTTGTATCGGCCCGATTTAATGAAATCACTAGCTACTAAAAGTGCCTTATAGGCTGATGTGCAATTTGCATGGATAGATATTTCACCACATTGCTCAATACCTAATGCTTCCTGAATACGTACTGAGGCTGTAGGCATCTGATCCTGATGAGCACTTCCATAAACAATTAAGTCAATGTCGGTAGCTTTTAAATTTGCATTTATTAAAGCTTTTTGAGCTGCCTTTACAGACATGGTAATATTATCATCTGTAAACTCGCGTGTTTCAGGATCTATGGCGTAATGGTAATAATCAACCTCGAGCATTTCTTTCATTAATTCTTTCATGCGAAGTAACCACTTTTGCAATTTTTCGGGTGTTTCAGTCAGCTCACCAAGAAAATAATCCACTTTTTCAATCGGAATTGGTTCTCCAGGCAAGTAACTTCCTGTTCCGGTTAATTTTACAAATATTTCAGATTGATTATGGTTGGGCATATATATCAGTTTTATACAAATTTTAATTCTTTACTAAAATTATGGCTAAGTTTTATTGCTACTTGCTTTGATTTCTCTAACAGTTGTTTTGATGGAGCAATTTCATTAATAATTTTCCACTCCAATGCTTTTTGAGATGGAAACGTATTTCCGTTTAAAATAATTTCAAGTGCAATTGCTTTGCTTGTTAACCTTGGTAGAGAGAATGTACCTGTGCAACCTGGCATAAGTCCAAAAGTAGTTTCGGGTAATCCTAATACAGCTTTTTCGCTGCAAATAATATAATCAGTACACAAAGCTAGCTCAAACGCTGATCCAAGGCAAACTCCATTAATAGCTGCAATTACAGGAACCTCTAAATCTTTAAGCGAATAAAAAATCTGACTGTTAATATTTAAGAATTCACTTACTTTTTTTATATCACCACAATGTTCATGGCTTCTCGATATTATTCCCAACAGATCTTCAATTACTGCACCTGATGAGAAATGGCGGCCATTTCCATAAATGATAAGTGCTTTTATTTCTTCTTTTTCAAGTACTTCTGTTCTCCACCAGTAAAACTCTTCAAAAAATAACGACCCCATAGGATTGGATGGTGGATTATTTAATTGTAAAAATCCAATTTTATCTTCAATATGCCAGTTTAGTACTTTAAACATTATTCTATGGTAACTAAAGTTGCTATATAATTTTTTGAGTGAGAGATCGAAATCTGGATGTTATTTAAAGAATTTGCTTTCATTTTCTCTTTCACTTGGCCATTAACGGCTATTTCGGGCTTTCCATTTGAGTTATTGAGTATCTCTATTTCTTTGTAAACGTTTTCCGTTTTCAAAAATTCAAGTACCGATTGTTTTATTAGCCACCTTGCTCCCAGACTCTTTGTTTTATTTTTCGATTCATTTTGTTTTAATTCTTTATTCGTAAAAATAATCGACTCAGAATTATTTATAAAAACACGCTCAATTTCATCAACCTTCACGATCTTTTCGATTACTTGTGGCATTCCTATTGATCTTTTTTTACTTTAATAGCCAATTTACAGAATAGTTTAGTCTCAATCTTTAATGCCTCTATTCTATCCAGTTTTTTCGCATTGTGTATGGCATTCATAACAGAATGTATTAACTCTGGCGATCGATCGTGAATTAGATTACTTATTTTCTTAATTGCCTCTTCAGATGAATCTTTTGATCCAGTAATATAATCAATCAATCCAAGTTGATATGCTTTTTCAGCATTTATCATTTCGGCATTAAGCAAAAGATCATAAATATCACGCTGACCCAATAACTGAATAATTCGATAAATACCACCCAAGCCGGGAATTAATCCCAGGTTTGTTTCTGGAAATGCAAATAACGCATTTGGTGATGCAATGCGCATATGGCAGGCAAGAGCAATTTCTAATCCACCTCCAAAACAAACTCCATTTATAGATGCCATTACTGGGATATTTAGGTTCTCGATAAAATCAAGTATTTCTTTACCTGCAGAAATCTTTTCTGATAATTTGCTTTCGTTTTTGGCCATTAAAATAAGATCATCAATACTGGCACCAGCAGAAAAATTACGTCCCGCTCCTCTAATTACTATTCCTTTAAGAGTATTATCATTAGTCCAATTCTTTAGATCTTTTAAATCGAGAAATTCTGGTTCAATTAAATAGTTTTCCTTTCCATTTGATAATGAAATAATCCCAATATTACCACGTTTATCCCAATTTGTTATTTTTGAGCTACTCATTCTGATTTTTTATTTTATAATGCTAATTAACTCGGGAGGTAAATCCTGCGTAACCCGATCTTTATTTATAAGCAGTGTTTTGGTTTTCGCTTTTGCTGCTTTTACATCTGATGTTTTATTGAAAATTTCCTGGTAAAAAATCAGATAGGGAGCTTCGTGTTTTAATGTTGTGATAATCTCAATGGAATCGAACATCTTCAGCTCTCTCATATACCTAATATTTGTTTCAACCACAACCAGAAACATACCAGATTTTATAAAATCATCTAAATATCCTGATTCTTTTAAAATATTCCACCTTGCTTGTTCATTATAATTTAGATATACTGCATTATTAACATGACCAAAGGAATCAAGCTCATATCCTCTCACTTCTGTTAAATATTTATATGGCATGCTAATCTATTAAAAAGTATAAAAATAGACAGAAATTTGGAGTTTTAAAAAATATTTAATCAACCGAAATACAATTCTGAATTATTTTTTCTTTCAGATCAACAAATTTCTATATTTTTATGAGCATTAAAAATTAGAATAAGTAATAAAATGGAATCATATCCTCCGGCGATACTTTTAAAATGGATTGAGAATTTAAGGTTTTCTTTGGTTAAAATCTCCCGATGGTTTGCTCCTGCATCGGTAAATATTATTGAAATGGTTCAGGGGTTTTATGTTGCACGTGCTATTGGGGTAGTTGCCGATCTCAATATTGCCGAACATCTTAAAAATGGTAAAAAAAGCATAAAAGAGTTATCTGTGTTAACCCAAACTAATACTGAATCGCTTTATAGGTTAATGAGAATGCTCGCAAGTCAGGGCGTTTTTATCGAAAAAAATGATAAAGTATTTATCAATAATAAGTTATCCGAAACACTGCTTGATAAACCCGAATCGATGCGATATATGGTTATTCACCAGGTAAATGGAATAAACTGGAAATTATTTGGCGACTTAAAGGAGGTTGTAACTACTGGCGAAAGTACATTTAAGAAGCATACAGGATCGGATGTTTTTGAATATATGGAAGTAAATCCCCATAATAATAAGGTTTATAATAAAGCAATGACCAACTCATCCTTATTAATTAGCAAGGCAATTTTATCTGAGTACAGTTTTGGAAACTATAATTGTATTGTTGATATCGGGGGTGGCGAAGGAATTTTATTGGCAATGATCCTAAAAAAATATAAAAACTTGAAAGGAATCAACTTTGATTTACCTCATGTGGTTTCAGAATCGACTAAAACATTTGAGCAATATAATGTTTTGGATCGTATTCAGTTGGTTTCGGGTAATTTTTTCAATGATATGCCCATGGGTGGTGATTTATATTTTTTAAAAAGTATTTTACATAATCTTAGCGATTTCCAAGGGATCGAATTATTAAAAAAGATTAAGATGATTTTACCAGTGAACGGAAATATATTGATTTTTGAACCAATCATTGAGGCGAATACAGGTCGTTATTCATTTGCCAAGCTTTACGATACCCAAATGATGGTAAGCTCGATTTATGCTAAAGAGCGTACAAAACAAGAATTTGAATCTTTAATAAATAGTGCAGGATTAAAAGTGCATAAAGTAATCAAGACTTTATCACCATTTTCGATTATTGAGTGTACAAAAATATAAAAGCCGTTTTTGCGGCTTTTATATCTAAAAAATATTAAACAGCTTTAGTGAACACGTCAAATTGTGGTGGGTTATGCATATGTTTTTTAACTGCACATAAATTAGCCGAATTAATAACGGCTTCTTTATATTTTTCAGGGAAATCTTTTGGAACTTGAATCTCCAAATCGATCTTATCTATTAATCGGGTTGAATGATTATAATTCATTTTTTGAATTAATTTTATTCCATCTGTTGGTATTCCTCGCTGATCACAAAAACCTTTTACATAAATTCCTGCACATGTACCTATTGATGCCAGAAATAAATCGAATGGGGCAGGAGCTGTTCCATCTCCTCCTCCTTGCATTGGTTGGTCTGTTTTTATAATGTTTCCATTAAAATTGGCATATACTTTTTTATTCCCATCAAAAAAAACTTCCATTTCTATCATATTTGCTGTATTATTTAATTATTAATATATGTCAATATATCAAAATATTTGCCAAAGCATAGTTTATCTACAAATATGCCATTTTGTCTTACTTTGTAAATTTATTTTATGTAATCCTGTGCCTCTAAACGAAGTGCTTTAAGTGATAACATCACATCTAAAAAGAAATAGATAGCCGAAATTAAAATTGATGTAACTGACAAAACAAAGAGAAAATTACCTACCCATCTTAAATCAACAAAGAAAAACTCCATTATAACTAATAACGGAATTATAAGACAGCTTGAAATTACACTAAAGGTAATAGCTGCAATTGATGATCTAAGATATTTGCTACGTTGATATAAAATCTGAATCTCATCAATTTTTTCTGAGCGTCTTTGTGCATGTTCGCTATCTAATTCGGCAACAAGATGTCTGGTTCGGTCTATTGTGCGGCCAAAGCGATTTGTTATAGTTAGCAATAGTAGTCCTACACCAGAAATTAAAGCAACAGGAGCGATGCTTGATTGTAAAAACTGAATAAAGACTTGTGTTGATTCCATTGATTAAATTATTGAATGAATGTTATTTTCTAAATAAATAGGGTCGAATTTGTTTAAAACTTATATTCTCTTGTTTTGCCATTTTCCATATTTTAAATATAAAAATGATATAGCTGCGATAATAAAGCCATATATTATTTCTACTGTCCAGACCATTTCTACTCTTGCATTGTCAATATTTGCAAGTAAATAGGTAGCAACTACATAAATAAAAATTACAAAGGTTTCGATAATTAATGAAACTTTTGTATTTCCGGAACCAGATACACCACTAAAAAATACAAACCCAGTAGCAATAAAAAGCGATGCAACACAAACAACATAAAGTGATGGCAAAGAACTTGCAATCAGTATTTTATCATTTGTATAGATCATTAAAATCAATTGAGGAAAAACCAAATTAAGAATTACCAAAACAAATACTCCTACTAAGGTTAATTTTAGCACCTTATAGATAATAGGCATAACATCATTGGGTGCATTTCTGCCAATAGAATATGAAACAAGAGTATTTGCTGCTGAGGAAAATCCCCAAATTGGTATCAGCATTACAACATAAACACTCCTGGTTATATTTGATACAGCCAATGAATCTTCGCCCAATCGCTCAACAAATAGAAAAAAGAAAAACCAACCTATAAAGGATACAAAGTTCTGCATCATCGTTGGAAATGCAACTTTGAGAATACGGTATAAATAACCAAAATCAATTTTTTTAAACTGAAATAACTGAAAATACTTTGTATCAACAAATTTAAGAGTATAAACAATAAAGAATATGGTTGCCAGTAATTCTGAAATAACTGAAGCTATTGCAGCTCCGGCAATACCCATTTCTGGAAATCCTAATTTACCAAAAATCAAAACATAATCGAAAAAGATATTTGCAAAAGCCATTATTATGGTTGTATAGGTAATTACACTGGTTCTTGCTATTCCAATGTAAAAAGCTCTAAAACCATGCATAATAAAGGCAAACAGCAATCCAAATACTCTGTATTTTAGATATTCAGTTGCTGCTTTTTCTACCTCAGCCGATTGAAGCATTGATTTAAATATTACCGGCAAATTAAATAACATAACGAGTATAAGAATTATTGCCAACACGGTAAGAAAATACAACGACTGTTCAATTGTTTTGCCAATCTCTTTTGGATTGTTTTCACCAAACCTACGCGCAACTATAATTTGGGTACCAACGGCAAATCCAAAACCCAGCATGATAATGGTAAGGTAAAAAACGCTTCCGATAGCTGCAGCACCTAATTCAATTACACCTACTCGTCCTAAAAAAGCTGTATCGGTTACACCAATAATATTATGTACAATGCTACTCAGGATAATAGGATAGGCTATAGTCCATATTTCCTTATATTTTACTGTTGTATGTGTCAATGTTTTTAATTAATTATGGCCCAAAATTATGTAATTATTTAGTAAATAATGGATTTTTTTTACTGCATAGATTTTTTTCATTATTAATCCTCTTTCTATCTAAGTCAATAGATTCTTTGATAATTCAGGATTTTTTTATTACTTAGCAATACAAAATGAAAACACACAGTATTTATATGTTTCATATAAGGCGTAAAGCTCATCCATACTTTCTGATTATTATTTTTCTGTTATTAGTAATATCATGTAACAGACCTGAAAATAAACAAAATATCGAAGATGAATTTATAGGAGATATTGATACAACATCATTTGTATTGAAATATAACAATGCACTATTTGCTTTACCCTCACCATTTCAGGTTACATCAATCATAAAAAATAACTCCATCGATTTTAATAAAACATATTTAAATCTACCCGATAATGTATCGAATTATACAACCATCTTTAAGCAATCGTTAAATGTTGGCATTTATGGTACTGATATGGGATATCTTAATATTTACGACCAAACGCCCGATATAATATCCTATTTTACTGTAATTAAAAAACTTAGCGAAGAACTTGGATTAAATTCAGCTTTTCAGACTTCGTTTATCGATAGAATTGAAAAAAATGTTGATAATCAGGATTCATTATTATATTTTCTAACAAACACATATCGTGAGTTTGATAGTTACTTAAAAAGCAGTAATAGAAAAGATGTTGGAGTTCTTATTGTTACTGGTGGATGGATTGAAAGTCTGTATTTGCTTGCAAATATTACTAATGAAAATAAAAACCGCAATATCATTAATCGGCTGGGAGAACAAAAACATCCGTTAAATAATTTAATTGAACTACTTTCACCTTACTATTATAAATCGAAAGAATTTGCATGGCTAATTGATGCTTTGGTTGATTTGGCTTATGAATTTGATGGAATAATTTTTAATTATTCGTACGAAACATCAATTGTTATTCCCGAACAAAACCTGACAATAATAAAAAGCAATTCGAATGTTATTATTTCGGAGTACCATATACGAACTATCGCTCAAAAAATATCAATAATTCGTAATTCAATTATTCAATAATATCCAAAATGAATTTATTTAAAACAGTTCTTTTCGTTGTTTTTACTATGTTGGGTTCAATTAGCAATGCTTTAGCACAGAATAACTCAGTTAGCAATTGTTCAAATCTGGTAAATACCGATGGATATGTTTCAGATGGACAGGAGTATTTAATAAAACTCGACGAAAATAACCGAGCTCGATTTAAGGCAACGTTTTATGGAGGAAGTTATTACCGAATAGTTGGTTGTACAAATATATCATCATCAAAAATGATATTAACTGTTTACGATACCGATAAAAACATCCTGTTTTGCAATAAAGATTATGATTATTTGCCGTATTGGAATTTTAAGTTTACCTCTACTGTGGATTGTATAATTGAATTTGAGTTTGATAGAGATATTGCTATAAAAGAAGAAGTTTTATTGTTAATTGGTTTTAAGGAAAAATAGTTTTAAATTCGTTAGCACCAATGTGTTGAATAAATAAAAGTAAATTATGAGCGAGCAAATATTAAAGGCATTAATGCAATTGTTTGCTATTATTGCCCATCCTGCAAGTAATGCAAGTGATCGCCGTTCGATTGTCGAATATTTTCTTAAGAGACAATTAAACCAAGAAGCCGTAAAAAACTACATAGAAGTTTTCAATTATTACTACGAACTTCACCAGGAGAAACTTAGCGAAAAAGGTCTTGTTAAAAAACGAACATCATCAAGTTCTGTTCGTGTACTTAAGATTTGTACACAGATTAACGAAGAGCTTACCCAACGACAAAAAAATATTGTGCTTGTTCAGTTACTCGAATTTGTAAAGTCGGGAGGCGAAATCACTGAACAAGAAATGGCTTTTGTTACCACTGTAGCCGATGCTTTTCATATCCCCGAAGAAGAATATAAACATATTGAGAATTTAGCTTTTTTCGGGTACGATAAACTGCCCGATACTAAAAAACTACTTGTTATCGATAATGATGATAACTTCCAGCATCCAAATGTATTACATCTTAGTAAGCCTGCACTTGATGGACAAATTCGCATTCTGGAGGTAGATTCATCAAATATGTACCTTATAAAATATATTGGTGTAAACGAATTATATTTAAACGGGCAGTTACTCGAAAGTGATAAGATTTATGTTTTAACCAATGGATCTTCTGTTCGAAATCCTAAGATTAAGCCAATTTATTACGGTGATATTGTTAGCCAGTTTAATATTGATAGAATTAAATCCAGAATCATTTTTGAAGCTCGTGATATCGAATTTCATTTCAAATCCGGAAAAGTTGGCTTACATAAATTAAATTTTAAAGAAGAGTCGGGTAAACTCGTTGGCATAATGGGAGCCAGTGGTGCTGGTAAATCCACCTTATTAAATGTTCTTAACGGAACAAATGCTCCATCAAAAGGAGAAATAGTAATTAATGGATTTAATATTCATACACAAAAACAAGAGATAGAAGGATTAATAGGCCATGTTTCGCAGGACGATCTTTTAATTGAGGAGCTTACCGTTTATCAGAATTTGTATTACAATGCAAAGCTTTGTTTTGATAATTATACCGAAAAAGAGATTGAACAAGCCGTACTCGATGTACTCGAAAACCTGGGATTGTACGAAATAAGAGATGTAGAAGTTGGGAGCCCTCTAAATAAAAAAATTAGCGGGGGACAACGCAAAAGATTAAATATTGCATTAGAATTGATTCGAGAACCAGCTGTACTCTTTTTAGATGAACCTACATCAGGTCTATCATCAAGAGATTCGGAAAATATACTCGACTTACTCAAGGAGTTAACATTAAAGGGCAAATTGGTGTTTGTTGTTATTCACCAACCCTCATCAGGCATTTTTAAAATGTTTGATAAACTGCTGATATTGGATAATGGTGGATATCTTATTTATGATGGCGACCCGATCGACTCAATTATTTATTTTAAATCAACTATTCAGCATGCAAACTGGAGCGAGAGTGAATGTCATTGTTGCGGTAATGTTAATCCTGAGCAGGTTTTTAATATTATTGAAACAAAGGTGCTTGATGAATATGGTAACTTTACGAACGAACGAAAAATAGCTCCTACTGAATGGCGCGATAATTTTGAAAAACTAAAACAAGATGAGCCCAAGGAAAAAACTAATTCGAAGCAAGCACTCCCTGATATTAAGCTTCCGGAAATCTCTTTTAAAATTCCAAGTGGCTTCAAGCAACTCATAGTTTTTATTAAACGGGATGTTTTATCAAAGATGGCCAACACACAGTATCTCGTTATAAATATGTTCGAAGCTCCATTACTCGCTTTTTTACTTGCATTTATTATTAAATACTATAATGTTAATGTTGGCAATGTTGTGGGATATAGCTTAAGCGAGAACAGCAACCTGCCGGTATATATTTTTATGGCCGTTATTGTTGGTCTTTTTGTAGGATTAACTGTGAGTGCCGAAGAAATTATAAAAGATCGAAAAATACTTAAACGCGAAGCATTTTTAAATTTAAGCTGGGCAAGCTATTTGTTTTCAAAGATTGTAGTTTTATTTACTATATCTGCAATACAATCTCTGTTGTTTGTTCTTATAGGAAATTCTATAATGGAGATAAAAGGAATGTATTTGGAGTATTGGCTGGTTTTGTTTACAGCCATGTGTTTTTCAAATATGCTAGGCTTGGTAATTTCTGATAGTTTTAAAACAGTAATTACAATTTACATTCTTATTCCTTTTCTTATAATACCACAGTTGATTTTAAGCGGTATTATTGTAAAATTCGAAAAGTTAAATCCAAATATCTCAAATCCTCGCGATATTCCGTTTTATGGCGAAATTATTACTGCACGATGGGCTTACGAAGCACTTGCTGTTTATCAGTTTAAAGAAAATGAATACCAAAAGCATTTTTATCCATACGATAAGGCTATGAGTGTTTCTGATTTTAAGAAAAATTACTGGATTCGTACTCTGAATAATAAAGTTTCATTTTTAGAGAGAAACCTGAAAAACACCGAAAAGGAGAAGGAAGTAAGTGAGAGTATCAAATTGCTTCGAAACGAGATAACAAAAGAACTGAAATCAGAATCAGGGAAACTGGTATCATTTAAGTTAATAGATCAATTGTTTATCGAAAAGATTGATGATACAACTATACAAGCACTTAAGGATTATCTTGAAAACCTGAATAAATATTATATTAAGTTGTATAATAAAGCCAATGGATTAAAGGATCAATTAATCTCTAATCTGCAGAAAAATGCTGAGGAGCGTGAGAATTTCATGAAATTAAAGCGTGAATATTTTAATGACAACTTGTCTGATTTGTTACGTAATTCGAACGAGATGAACCGGATAATTGAATATGACAGTGAATTGTTTCAAAAAATCGATCCAGTATATTTTGACCCATCAAATAAGTTTATAAAAGCACATTTTTATGCTCCCCGAAAGCAATTCCTAGGTAATTACTACGATACATTCTGGGTTAATACTTTGGTAATGTGGGCAATGACAATCTTGTTGTTCTTCGTTCTTTATTTCAGACTATTGAAAAAAGGATTAGAATTCTTCGAAAATAAGCAGTTTAAAATGTAATAAAATTTAAAAGGTTTCTCAATTCGAGAAACCTTTAGTTTTGTAGTAAATAAATACGAAAAGCTACAGCATATAAATATCCTGCAGCTTCTTTTATTTATTCTTAACGGAATAATTAGTCTACAACTTCAATCATTTTAAATGGTATGCGAATAATTGATTCGTAGTCTTCACCTGCTTCAAGCATATCTTCATCATCTTCTTCGTAATACCAGTTAATGATAACCTCATTTTTAGCTTTCTTAATAGTTTCTAATTTCTTAAAAACATCTAGAATACACTTCGATGAACTGGTATTAAAATATTCGAGTTGAATATTTACTGTTGTAAGTTTTTGAGGTTCTTTTGAGTATTCTTCTAACCATTCAACTAAAGGTCGATAAAATTCGATAGAATTTTCGGGAATTGAGCGGCCTTTAATTTCAATTATCCCTGTATTAGCGTCAAAACTTACACTAGGGGTTTTTGGAGTTCCTTCTATTGAAATTGATTCCATATTGTTGGTTTTTAAAAATTTTACTATTTATTTAGTCTATAATAATATCTAATCTAAAAAAAGAAAAATTGGTGTCGTAATCTTCAAAATAATAATCCATCTTGCCACCGGTTCTTCTTGCAATATCTATAAGGCCTAATCCACCTCCACCTTTGTCAGAGAACTTTTGATTGTTTAATACAAATTTGTATAAATCTTTTAGTTCGTCTTTTGAAAGAGTTTTTATTTTATCAAGTCTTTCTTTCAGTTTTTTAATTTTATCGTTTCTAATAAAGTTGCCAGTAATTATTTTGTATGTTTCACCTGTTTTTGAAATTACAAAAATACCAAAATGTAAATCGAGCTTATCACTGTAATCAGTTGGTAAATCGTCAACATGATGATACAAATTCTGTAAACTTTCAACTAGTACGTTGTATATTTTCTTTTTAACAATTGAATTATCAATTACATGATCGAGCTTTGTTTCAACAACACCGAGTACATTTGTAATTAATTCAGCAGTAATACTTCCTTTATAAGCAAGCAATACTTCACCTTTGCTCATTCTGCTGTAAGACTCTTCAATATTAAAGCTCATTGGGCTTTTGTTATTTTCTAATTCTGTTGTATAAATTTAAACTTTTTTTTTCGTAAAACAAATATAATCTATTTTAGGTTCATTTGCTAACGATATGAATAGGTTTAAATCGTAAAATTGATTCAATAAATAAATTCTTTTCGGATACTAAAATTAGTTAAGTATTCGTAGTTTGCAAAATATTTTTTTAAAAGATTTAATTTAATAGACGAATATTCATTTTTTGGGTATGAAAACTATATTACCCGCTTTAATTCTTTATTATTTATATAATTGGTTACAATTTTTAAAGCATTCTCAAATCGCTTGCTACCTTTTCCCGAAATTACTTCGTATGCGAATCCGTAATGAATAATTTCAGATTTATACATCTCAAATAGTTTTTCTCGCATTTCTCCACCATTTTCTCTAACATTGTCTGGAATCCATGGCAACTCTGTATTGCACAATAAGAACAAATCAATTGATGATTCTCTGATTTTTTCATCGAGCCATTCGGGAATCTTATTAAAAACTACCTGAAACCATACCTTGGTAAGTATTAAGTAGGTATCAAAAAACAAGATGTGATTTGCTTTTTTTGAGAATTCTTTTTCTAATTCAATTTGTTTTTTTGCAATAGAAACCACGTCATCGTATGTATAGATGCATTTTAAATGCTCTATGTACTCACGTGCATATTCAGGAATGTAAAAAGTATTAAATTTTTTAGCCAAAAATTGTACTAATTCAGTTTTACCAGTCGATTCAGGACCTATAATTACGATTCTTTTAATATTTTTTTTAGATCTTTTCTCCATTCCAGATAACCAATTAATGCTAAGAAGGTATAAACAGCAAATAAAATAACCGTTGCAAACAAATCTTTGTAAATATACAAACCAAGTGAAACTATATCAACAACAATCCAGATAAGCCAGTGTTCAATTTTTTTCTGAGCAAGCATCCATGTGGATACAATACTTGCTGCTGTTGTAAAAGCATCCCAATAAGGTATAGTTGAATCAGTATGGTATTTAAGTATATATGAAATTAGAACAAAAAGTATTGCGTTTGCAATAAATAATTTAATCCATAATTTTTTACTAGTCTGGGTAATAAGGAGTGTTTTATTAATCTCTTTATTTCCTCCGAAAACCCAATTGTACCAACCATAAATGCTAATAAAAACATAATAAAACTGTAATCCCATATCGGCATAAAAACCAGAATAGAAAAATACAAAAATGTAAATTACCGACGAAAATAATCCGAAAGGCCAACACCACACACTTTGTTTTATGGAAAGGAAAATATATATAAGGCCGAAGACAGTTCCTAAAACTTCGATATAATGATTAATAATCCATGTTATAAATCCTTGCAGCATAGCCAAAAATTGATTGCTGCAAAGTTATTTTAATAATTAGAAAAAACTAGGTTGTTATTGTTTAATTAGGACTTCGGAGTGATATTTGTCCCAGTTTTTTATTACCTCAATTGCTTTATTAAATCCGTTATCGCGAATGTTAATAATCTGGAAATATTCACTCATTTCCCAAAGGTCGCGTGCAATTAGTGCTTTAATAACAAGGGCGAAATCTTTTTTTGATTTTTCTATTTCATCGGGTAATGCTTCAATTTCGCTATTTAAGCCATAAGTTACTAATTCGTTTATAATCTGGTCATTTACATCGAATTTTTCGTTAAATATCTTAAAGTCAGCATAGGTTGATTTTAATGATTTTCTATTCTTATCAACATACTCCAAAACAAATGAGTTTAATATGCCTTGTCGAAGCATCTTACTATAATAGGGTGTAACCTGAGTTGTATCAATTGGTACAAAAATGTCGGGCATAATACCACCACCGCCAAATACTACACGCTTATTTGTTAATGTAAAATATTTTAACGAATCGGGAAAGGAGATACTGTCTTTATTAAGCATTTCGCCATGCTTGTAGCGTTTTAATAATTCGGCTTCGTATTTATCAACGCCTTCATTGTAAGGTTTTTGAATAGCTCTTCCGGTAGGAGTGTAATATTTTGCAACAGTTAATCTCATCATTGAGCCATCGGGTAGGTAAAAAGGTTTTTGCACCAGTCCTTTACCAAAAGAACGACGTCCTATAATTATTCCGCGATCCCAGTCCTGAACAGCTCCGGCAACAATCTCGCTGGCTGAAGCAGAACCCTCATCAATTAAAATTACAATATTTCCTTTCTGAAAAATTCCTTGTGCAGTGGCAAAGCTTTCAGTTTTGGGTGACCGCATTCCTTCGGTATATACGATAAGTTTCTTATCATCCAAAAAGTGATCTGCTAGTTCAATCGCTTTATCTAAATATCCGCCTCCATTATCCCTCAAGTCAAGAATTAGCGAAGTTGCTCCTTTTTCTTTTAATAGATTTGATTTTTCAACAAACTCATCAACGGTTGTTAATGCAAATCTGTTAATTTTAATATAAGCGATGTTTTTATCCACCAGATAAGCCGCATCAACACTATAAATTGGAATTTTATCGCGTGTAATGGTAAATGTAAGCAATTCAGTTATTCCATTTCGTTTTATGGTAACATTTACCTTAGATCCTTTGTCGCCCATTAACCGATCACGAACACCTGTTGTTGAAATATTTTTTCCGGCAACAACTTCGTCGTTTATTTTTATAATTCTGTCACCTGCTCTTAATCCAACTTTTTCTGATGGGCCACCTGATATTGGAGAAATAATAAAAATCGTATCCTTTAATAAATTAAACTGAATTCCAATACCTTCAAAATTACCTTCGAGAGGTTGGTTCATTTCCTTAACTTCCTTTTCGGGTATGTAAACTGAATGAGGATCAAGGTCTTTTAATACATTTATAATAGCTGATTCAACCAATTTTTGACTATTTACTGTATCAACATAAAAATTTGAAATATACCCCATTGCCCTGCTAAATTTGAATATATCCTCAGTTAAATACTGCGAAAATAGTGACATTGGGAGTATCAGAAATAGTAAAATAGTCAGGTATTTTGAGAAAAATTTATTTTTCATGATTTTTGTTTTAAAACATTGTATGAACATCAATATTACTGACGTTCCAGAAATTCGAAATCCATTTTTATAACATCAGAAAGGTCTTCGCCATCTTCAAGAATTTGATCATCGAGATCTTCGTAATACCAGGTGCAGGTTACTGTTGCTCCTTTTAGATATATCTTTTTAAAAAGGCCTAAAATCTGCAATATATATTTAGATGAGGCAGAATTAATATAGTTTAAGTCGAATACCAGATGAAATTTGATATTGGCTATTGTATTCTCGTTTTTTAAGAGTTGGTTTATATATTTCTCGATTTTAAATATAATCGATTCGTAAAATGCAACTACATCTTCGGGTCTCGAAACGCCTGATAATTCAAACTTTTTAATTTTACTATCAAAATCAACACGTGGGGTAATTTCTGTGGGCTCAATGTAAAGATTTTCCATTGTATAAACTACTTTGAATTAACAATAATTTCAAGCCTGTAATTTAAGAATTTATTGTCAAATTGGTTAAAAGAACAATTAATTTTATTTTTTGTAATCTTAGCCAGTCGAATTAAACCTACTCCAGGACTGGATTTATTATTGCTAACAGATTCGATTAATTTTTTAAGATATATTTCCTTTAAAAACGCAATATCACAATTATTTATTTCTTCTATTCGACGTTTTAAAGGCTCAACATCCTCAAGTCTAATTGGATTAACCGATGTAATTATAAACTTCTTATTATTAAAAACAATCGAAAAAAATGGTTCGTCGATTTGTTCAGAGAGCTTTGTTTGTATTGATTTAGTGTAATAAAAATTGTTTTCGAGAATTTCAATAATTAATACTACTATTTTGCGTGCAAAAGAGTTGCTTATGTCTAATGTTTTTGACTTTTCCATAAAGTTATTGGTGATAATGGTAATATCATTATGGGTCAGAAATCCAGTAAACTTCAAAAGTGTTTTTTCAGAAGACATGATAATTATATATTTTACAAAACAAAAGAAAAAGGAAAAAGTTCCTTTTTCCTTTCAAGTTATTCCCATTCAATTGTGGCTGGAGGTTTTGAGCTAATATCATAAACAACTCTGTTGATACCTTTAACATTGTTGATTATTTTGTTCGATATATCAGCCAGAAATTCGTAGGGCAGGTGCGACCAATCAGCTGTCATTCCATCTGTTGATGAAACCGCTCTTAAAGCAACTGCATTTTCGTAAGTTCGTTCATCGCCCATAACCCCAACCGATTGAACAGGTAAAAGAATAACACCAGCTTGCCAAACTTTATCGTATAGCCCATATTCTTTAAGGCCTTCAATGTAAATATCATCAACGTCCTGAAGTATTTGAACTTTTTCGGGAGTAATTTCGCCCAAAATTCTTATTGCCAAACCTGGCCCGGGAAAAGGATGTCGTTTTAGTAATTCGTCTTTAACTCCGATTGATGCTCCAACGCGTCTTACTTCATCTTTAAAAAGTAACCGCAGTGGTTCAACAATTTTTAAATGCATTTTTTCTGGTAATCCACCAACATTATGGTGTGATTTTATAGTTGCAGATGGCCCATTAACCGAGATTGATTCAATTACATCGGGATAAATAGTTCCTTGTGCGAGCCATTTTACATCTTTAATTTTGTGAGCTTCTTCGTCGAAAACTTCGATAAACTCCTTTCCAATGATCTTTCTTTTTTCTTCAGGTTCGGACTTCCCTTTCAGATTGTTTAAAAATCTATTTTTTGCATTTACTCCAATTACGTTAAGACCCATATTTTTGTATGATTCGAGAACTTTTTCGAACTCGTTTTTACGTAACAAGCCGTTATCAACAAAAATACATGTCAGATTTTTACCAATTGCTTTATGTAAAAGCACTCCGGCGACTGATGAATCTACACCACCCGATAATCCAAGCACTACTTTATCATTCCCAAGTTTTGCTTTAAGTTCTTTAATAGTTTCGTCAGCAAATGTCGCAGGAGTCCAGTCTTGTTTACATCCACAAATATGTACGATAAAATTTTCAAGTAATTGCTTACCTTGTTCTGTATGATAAACTTCTGGATGAAACTGAATACCATAGGTCTGCTCATCCATAATTTTGAAACCGCCATACCTAACATCCGAAGTGCTGGTAATTATTTTATATGTATCGGGGATTTTTGTTATCGTATCGCCATGCGACATCCAAACCTGTGAATTAGGATTTATACCTTTCATTAAATCCGATTCATGATCTATAAAACTTAGTCGTGCACGACCATATTCTCGATGCTTAGATGGCAATACTTCACCACCATAATTATGTGCCAGAAATTGTGCTCCATAACAAACACCCAGCAATGGAAATTTATTTTTAATATTCGACAAATCAGGATATGGTGCATTTGCATCGCGAACAGAAAAAGGACTGCCGGAAAGGATTACTCCTTTTACAGTATTATTTAGTTCGGGGATTTTATTAAACGGATGTATTTCGCAATAAACATTTAATTCGCGCACACGACGAGCTATTAACTGTGTATATTGCGAACCAAAATCAAGAATAATGATCTTTTCGTGCATTTTAATAATTTTTGGCAGATTATAATTAATGCAAAGATACTATTCTGTGATGAGAAGTTAAAGGAAAAGTTTTTAGCTGTTGTTAATAACTATCGGGATAGTGGAATATCATATTTTTCGCCATCTTCGGCTACGATTGTATTTTCGAAGACTGCTTTGGCTTCTGTAATTAAATTTGTTAAATCTTTGTACCGTGCCGAAAAGTGTCCTATTAAGAGCTTGCCTGCATTTGCTTTTTTTGCAATGGTTGCAGCTTGCTCAGCGGTTGAGTGAAATGTTTCTTTTGCCTGTTTTTTTAAATTGTTAGCATAGGTTGCTTCATGGAAAAGTAGGTCAACATTGGTAATTATGGGTATTATTTTTTCAGAGTAGGCGGTATCGGTACAATAGGCGTATGATCGTTGCTTAAATGCCGGAATAGTAATTTCAATATTTGAAATAATCTCACCCGAATCCATTATAAAATCACTCCCTTCTTTAATTTTCTGAATCTGTGATATGGGTACCTGATATTTCTCGAGAAAATCTTTTTTAATGTTTTTTAAATGTGGTTTTTCTTTAAATAAAAATCCACAGCACGGCACTCTGTGTTTTAGTGGGATTGTTTCGACGGTTACCTTGCTATCTTCAAAAATCACCTCGTTTTTCTTCGTATTTAGATGATGGTAGATGATTTTAAACGATAGATTCCTCTCAAAATATTCAATGTGTTGGGTAAGAATGTTTTCCAACTCTTGATGGGCATAAATATGAAGGTCTTTATCGCGTTTAAGCAAGTTAAATGTCGAAATAAGGCCAAATAACCCAAAAATATGATCACCATGTAGATGGCTAATAAAAATATGATCAATTTTTCCAAAACGGATTTTATTTCGGCGAAGTTGAATTTGCGTACCTTCGCCACAATCGATTAAAAAAAACCGCTCATGAACATTGAGTACATGAGCGGTAAGGTTTCTTTTCGAAGTTGGTACAGCTGAGCTGCTTCCTAATATTGTTAATTCAAACGTCAAGCTATAAAAAACTAATCATTATTTTTTTTGTTTTCGCTTTCCATAATAATATCAACTGCTTCTTCTGCAGAGTAAGCAATGTTAAGAACTGTATCCAACTGAGATATGGTAATTAATCTGTCAACAGCTTCATTTAAACCTGTAAGAACAAATGTACCATTTGCATTTTTACACAATCGATTAGCTACAAGAATTGCACTCAAACCGGATGAGTCGCAATAGCGGCAGCTACTTAGATCAAGTATAATGTTTTTCTCTCCTTTTCCGGAGATTAAAACTAACTCGGATTTCAAACTTGGAGCAACATTAGTGTCCAGTTTTTCTTCCATAACTTGAATTAAAGTATACTTGTCCAGTTTTTCAATTTTAAATTCCATTGTAACTAGTTTTTAAATTAATCGAGAACTATTCTTCGGTTGTGTTTTCTTCTTTTTTAGCTTCTTTTTTCTTAGTAGCTTTAGCTTTCTTCTCTTCTTTAGCGTCCATTTCAGCTTTTTTCTCAGCTACTTCTTTTTTATGAGATTCTTCCATCTCAGTTTTAAGATTTGCTAATTCTGAAATATCACCCAAAGTTGTTTTTTCGAGGTTTGATTTAACCTTTTTAACTGCTTTTTTGGTTGTTTCAGTTTTAACTTTCTTTTCAGTTTCCTCAACCTCTTTTTTCTCGTCTTCAAAAATTCTACTGTGAGACAAGATAATCTTTTTTGCTGACTTTGAGAACTCAATTACCTTAAATTCTAATTTTTCATCAACTTTTCCAGGTTTACCGTCTTCTTTAATAAGATGTTTAGGAGTAACAAAACCTTCAACACCATATGGTAAAGCTACAACGGCTCCTTTATCAAATACTTCCATGATGGTACCTTCATGAACTGATCCAACAGTAAATACTGTTTCGAATACATCCCATGGATTTTCTTCGAGTTGTTTATGACCTAAGCTTAATCTGCGGTTTTCTTTATCAATTTCTAACACAACTACATCGATAGTTTCGCCAATTGATGTAAATTCAGCAGGATGTTTAATTTTCTTAGTCCAAGAAAGATCAGAAATATGGATTAACCCATCAACACCTTCTTCTATTTCAACGAATACGCCAAAGTTAGTAAAGTTACGAACTGTAGCAGTATGACGACTACCCATTGCATATTTTTCGTCGATATTGCTCCATGGATCAGATTTAAGTTGTTTAATACCTAACGACATTTTTCTTTCGTCGCGGTCTAATGTTAAAATCTGAGCTTCAATTTCGTCGCCAACCTTTAAGAACTCCTGAGCACTGCGTAAATGCTGTGACCATGACATTTCTGAAACGTGGATTAAACCTTCAACTCCTGTTGCAATTTCAACAAATGCGCCATAATCGGCCATAACAACAACTTTACCTTTAACGGTATCACCAACTTTAAGGTCTTTGCTCAAAGCATCCCATGGATGTGGAGTTAATTGTTTTAAACCTAATGCAATACGTTTTTTATCATCATCAAAATCAAGAATAACTACATTTAATTTCTGATCTAATGTAACAATCTCTTCGGGATGATTTACACGGCCCCATGATAAGTCAGTGATATGAATTAATCCGTCAACACCACCAAGGTCGATAAATACTCCGTATGAAGTAATATTTTTAACAGTTCCTTCAAGAACCTGTCCTTTTTCAAGTTTTGCAATAATCTCTTTCTTTTGTTGTTCAAGCTCAGCTTCGATAAGAGCCTTGTGAGAAACAACAACGTTTTTAAATTCATGATTGATCTTAACCACCTTAAATTCCATGGTTTTATCAACATAAATATCGTAATCGCGGATTGGTTTCACATCGATTTGTGAACCTGGTAAGAAAGCTTCAATTCCGAATACATCAACGATCATACCTCCTTTAGTGCGGCATTTAATGTAACCCTGAATGATTTCGTCTTTTTCTAAAGCTTCATTTACACGATCCCATGAGCGAAGAGCTCTAGCTTTTTTGTGAGATAGAATTAGCTGGCCATCTTTATCTTCTTGAGTTTCAACATAAACTTCAACTTTGTCGCCAACTTTTAATTTTGGATTGTAACGAAATTCGTTTAAACTAACAACGCCTTCTGATTTGTAACCAATGTTGATTACAACTTCGCGTTTGTTTAACGAAACAACTGTACCGTCAATAACTTCGTTTTCGGCAATTGTAGATAACGTTTGATCGTATTGTTTTTCAAACTCTACATATTTTGATTGTGGATAAAAACCACCATCATTACGAGTATTTTCCCAATCGAAATCTGCACTTGGTGTGGCATACTCAACCATAGTTTTTACTTCTTTAGCTTTACTTTTTGTTTTTGAGGCTTCTTTTTTTGCAACCTTCTCCTGCTGCCCAACACTCTCATTTTGTTCTACAGCTTTGTTTTCTTGTTCAGTCATTTAATTTAAATTAATTGCTTTTAATAAGTTAGACATTATTTTGTTAAAATCAGACTGCAAAAATATAAATTTTATTTAATTTATTAGAAATAAAGGTACTAAAAAAAGCATATTGATGGCAAATCAAAATTTAGTCTTATTCGAAATGGTAATAAACCAAGCAATTAACCATTTTAGTATAATTAAAAAATTTAATAAACTATAACTGTTTGCATACATATGATTATAACTGTTTTTATCACCAAATATAAAAAAGATAAACAAAAATATTTGACTAAGTTCTTTTAAACTTTTGGTTTTTCTTATATTTACCTTTACTTAGTACAGTTGAAAAATCATGATCTTCGAAGGAAAATGATTATTAAATTTGTAAAATGAAGAAAATATTAATTACTGGAGGTGCCGGATTTATTGGTTCACATTTATGCGAAAGACTTCTTGATGAAGGGAATGAGGTTATTTGTCTGGATAATTTCTTTACCGGTTCGAAGAAAAATGTTGTACATCTTTTAAAGAGACCTTATTTCGAGCTAATAAGACACGATATTACAATGCCTTTTTTTGTTGAGGTTGATGAAATTTATAACCTGGCATGTCCTGCTTCGCCGATTCACTATCAGCATAATGCCATAAAAACGATTAAAACCTCCGTAATGGGAGCAATAAATATGCTGGGGCTTGCCAAAAGAATAAATGCTAAAGTATTACAAGCCTCAACCAGTGAGGTCTATGGTGATCCAATAATTCACCCGCAACCTGAAAGCTATTGGGGAAACTGCAATCCTATTGGTTCGCGCTCATGTTATGATGAAGGTAAACGTTGTGCCGAATCGTTGTTTATTAATTATCATCACCAGAATAATGTTCGTATTAAAATAGCTCGCATATTTAATACTTATGGTCCCGGTATGATGGCGAATGATGGTCGTGTGGTTTCGAATTTTATTATACAAGCGCTTAACAATCAGGATATCACTGTTTTTGGTGATGGAAAACAAACCCGAAGCTTCCAGTATATTGATGATTTGATCGAAGCATTAATTCGATTAATGAATACTGATGATTCAATTACAGGGCCAGTAAACATTGGAAATCCAATAGAATTTACTATTCTTGAATTAGCCGAAAAAGTCATTAATCTTACCGGATCAGAATCAAAAATTATTCATTTACCATTACCCGAAGATGATCCAACTCAGAGAAAACCTGATATTACGCTAGCTAAAAGACTTTTAAATAATTGGGAACCAAAAGTTGCTTTAAACGAAGGCCTTATCAAAACTGTAAATTACTTTAAAAACAATACTCAATAAAAATAACTATGAAAGGAATAATACTAGCCGGTGGAGCCGGAACACGCTTGTATCCAATTACTAAAAGTATATCAAAACAAATAATACCAATTTACGACAAGCCGATGATTTATTATCCTTTGTCAGTATTAATGCTAGCAGGAATAAAAGAAATACTTATTATCTCAACCCCAAAGGATATTCATTTGTATAAAGATCTTTTAGGAACTGGCGAGCATGTTGGCCTTTCCATTTCGTATGAGATTCAACCTTCACCAGATGGACTCGCACAGGCATTTATTATTGGTGAAAAATTTATCGGAAACGATAATGTATGTTTGGTTCTTGGCGATAATATTTATTATGGTTATGGATTTAGTAAAATCCTTGAACGAGCTGCTAGTATTAAAGACGGAGCTGTAGTTTTTGGATATTATGTTAATGATCCTCAACGGTATGGGGTTGTTGAGTTTGATAAAAATAATAAAGCAATAAGTATTGAGGAAAAACCAGAATATCCAAAATCCAATTATGCTGTTACTGGCTTATATTTTTATTCAAACGATGTAATACAGAAAGCTAAAAACTTAAAACCTGGTAAGCGAGGCGAACTCGAAATTACTGATCTTAATAGATTATATCTGGAAGAAAACCGGTTACAGGTCGAATTGCTTGGCAGAGGTTTTGCTTGGCTCGATACAGGTACCCACGATAGTTTATTGCAGGCATCAACTTATGTTGCTACTATTGAGCAACGACAAGGTTTGAAAATTGCCTGTATAGAAGAAATCGCATATAAAAAAGGGTTTATAGATAAAGCTCAATTGATTAAGCTTGGTGAAGAATTAAAAAACAATCAATACGGTCAGTATTTGCTGAAAATAGCAAACGAATAATTTAACATTATGCAGGTTTTAACAACACCCATCGAAGGCTTATTAATAATTAAGCCGCAGGTATTCGAAGATTCTAGAGGTTATTTCCTCGAAAGCTACAACAAGAAAAAACTTGAGAGTTATATAAATACAGAGTTTGTTCAGGATAACCAATCACAATCGTGCTATGGAACAATTCGCGGTTTACACTATCAGCTGGCTCCTTATTCTCAAGCTAAACTGGTTCGTGTACTTTTAGGTAAAATATATGATGTGGTGGTTGATATCAGAGAAAAATCACCAACATATGGTCAGTTTTTCGGAATTGAGCTTTCATGCGAAAATAAAACACAGTTATATGTTCCTCATGGATTTGCACATGGCTTTTCAGTATTATCTGAAAAAGCAATCGTTTTTTATAAGACAGATAGTTTTTATAATGCCGAAATGGAAAGAGGAATTAATTTCAATGATCCATCTATTGAAATTGATTGGAAAATAGATTTAAAAAAGGCTGTAATATCTTCTAAAGACAAAGTTTTACCTTTTTTGGCTGAAGCTGAGAAAAATTTTAATTTTTAAGCAGAATGGATACAATTAATATTTTAGTTACAGGTGCTAATGGACAGTTAGGCAGCGAACTGCGAAATATTTATAATAAAGGCAACACGCAGATTAAAAATACCATTAATATGGTATCGACGGATATTGATACCTTGGATATTACCAATACAATTTTTTTAAAAAAGTTTTTCTCAGACAGATCTTTTGATTTTGTAATTAATTGCGCCGCCTATACACAGGTTGATAAAGCAGAAAAAGAACCTGATTTAGCAAAACTGATAAATACTGCTTGTGTTAAAGGATTAATAGATGCCATAAAACCAACTAACACTAAATTTATTCATATTTCTACCGATTATGTTTTCGATGGAAATAATCATAAACCTTACAACGAAGATGA
Source organism: Bacteroidales bacterium (assembly GCA_050179935.1). Lineage (GTDB taxonomy): Bacteria > Bacteroidota > Bacteroidia > Bacteroidales > UBA12077 > UBA12077. The sequence goes on from JBFXEQ010000002.1 coordinate 133,137, forward strand.
TAAAACAAATCCGAAATCGGTTTATGGCAAAACAAAAGCCGACGGAGAGAAAATTGCCATGGCTTATAAAAATGCTGTTGTTATTCGAACTTCATGGTTATATTCTACTTATGGCAATAACTTTGTTAAAACTATTCAACGTTACTCAAAAGAACGAGAAGAGCTTAATGTTGTTTTTGATCAAATAGGAACTCCAACGTATGCGCATGATCTGGCACAGGCTATTTTTGAAATTATTAATCAGTCGGTAAATAAAAATAATTTTGTTCCGGGAATGTATCATTATTCAAATGAAGGTGTTTGCAGTTGGTATGATTTTGCACGGGCAATAGCTAATAAATCCTATGCAAGTTGCAAAATAAATCCAATTGAATCAAAAGACTATCCAACACCTACCCATAGACCATTTTACAGTGTTCTAAATAAAAGTAAAATAAAATCAACCTACAATTTAAGTATTCCACATTGGGAAGATAGTTTAAGCGATTATTATAAATCCTAGCTCAGGTAAACTAATAATAATTATTATTATGATTGATAACGAATTATTACAAGCAGTAAAGGAAAAGGCCAATAAATGGCTCAATTCCGAAATTGATCAGGAATCAAAAAAACAAATTGAAAACATGATTCAACATGATCAGAATGAGCTGATCGAGTCATTTTATAAAGATCTGGAGTTTGGAACAGGCGGGTTAAGAGGTATAATGGGTGTTGGAACAAACCGGATGAATATTTATACCGTAGGAATGGCAACTCAGGGTTTATGCAATTATTTAAAGCAACAATTTTCGGGTTTAAAACAGATTAAGGTTGCTATTGCATATGATTCCAGAAATAATAGTCGTTTTTTTGCCGAAAAAACAGCGAGTGTATTTTCGGGTAATGGAATAAAAGCTTATTTATTTGAGAGTCTAAGGCCTACACCTGTACTGTCTTTTGCTATTCGATATTTAGGTTGTCAGAGTGGAATTGTAATCACAGCATCTCATAATCCAAAGGAATATAATGGCTATAAAGCATACTGGGATGACGGAGGACAGATAATTACTCCCCACGATAAAAATATAATTGCTGAAGTTCAGAAAATAACCAATATAAGCGAAGTGATTTTTGATCATGAAATGAAGCTAGTAGAATTTATTGGTGAAAAAATAGATAAGCATTATCTAAGCGAATTGGTTAAACTTTCGCTAAACCCTGAAATCATCAAGAAACAGAAAAGCTTAAAGATTGTTTATACTTCTATTCATGGAACAGGTGTTGAACTGGTTCCAAAAGTTTTAAAATCATATGGATTTGAGAATGTATTCTCTGTACCTGAACAGAGCATTCCGGATGGTAATTTTCCAACTGTTCACTCACCTAATCCGGAAGAACCAGCCGCACTTGAGCTAGCAATTAAGTATGCAAAAGAAAAGGATGCAGAGCTTGTTCTGGCTACCGATCCTGATGCTGACAGAGTTGGGATTGCAGTAAAAGATTTGAATGGACAATTTATCTTGTTAAATGGAAACCAAACTGCAGCCATTTTAATAAATTACCTGATTTCGCAATGGGAAGAAAAAGGAAAGCTAAAAGGTAAGGAATATATTGTTAAAACGATTGTTACCTCTGAGATACTTACTGAAATTGCTAAGAAATACAAGGTTGAATATTTTGATGTTTTAACCGGTTTTAAATACATTGCCGATATTATAAAGCAAAACGAAGGCAAGAAAAAGTTTATTGGAGGAGGAGAGGAGAGTTACGGATATTTGGCTGGTAAGTTTGTTCGCGATAAAGATGCTGTAATGTCGTGTGCGCTAATTGCCGAAGCGGTTGCTTTTGCCAAGAATCAAGGAAAAACAGCTTACGAAGCATTAATTGATATCTATATTGAATATGGATTTTATAAAGAAAAACTTATTTCCTTAGTTCGAAAAGGCAAATCTGGAGAAGAGGAAATTAAGAAAATAATGGAAGATTACAGAAATAGTCCGCCCCAAACCATTAATAATTCAAATGTAATGCTCATTCATGATTTTCAGAAACAAAAAACATTGGATCAGATCAGTCATTTGCGATATGATATAAACCTTCCAAAATCTGATGTGTTACAGTTTATATTGCAGGATGGATCTAAAATTTCTGTTCGTCCTTCGGGTACTGAACCTAAAATTAAATTTTACTTTGGAGTAATGGAAAAATTAGAAAAAAGAGAAGATTTTGAAAAAGTGAATAAACTTCTCGATGAGAAGGTGGAAAATATAATTAAATCCCTAAATATTAAGTAGTGAATTGTGATCAGTGAATAGTGAATGAATTAATCACAAATCACCAATCACGAGTCACCAATAACCGAATAAAATGAAATCATACAGAGAAGAAGTTTGGTTTAATATTACCAAACGACGTGAATTTATAAACATTACACCTGCAGTAAATCAGGCACTTGCAAAAAGCGGAATAAAGGAAGGATTAGTACTCGTAAATTCGATGCATATAACCTCAAGTGTTTTTATAAATGACGATGAATCGGGTTTACACGAAGATTTCGAAAAATGGCTAGAGGGAATTGCTCCTGAAAAACCATACTCACAATATAAACATAATTATGCTGAGGATAATGCCGATGCTCACCTTAAAAGAACAATAATGGGAAGAGAAGTAGTCGTGGCAGTTACAGAAGGCAAACTCGATTTTGGTCCGTGGGAACAGATATTCTACGGCGAGTTTGACGGTAAACGGCGAAAACGAATATTAATAAAAATTATTGGTGAGTAATGAAACATCTATTCTTAATTTTAATAATTATATCAATTCCATTATTATGCATTTCTCAAATTGATTATGTT
>JBFXEQ010000003.1:0-16335 GCA_050179935.1 Bacteroidales bacterium
TGCAAACAAATTAATACGACAGGCTTTTGGTTGCATTGATAATATGGCCTATTATAATGCAGAATTATGTTAAAAAATTTGTTTTTTAGCACAGTTCATTGCGAACGAAGTGAAGCAATCTTAAGTTGCTTAATATCTATAGATTGCTTCGTTCTCCCGATAGCAATCGAGATCACTCGCAATGACCAAAAATACTTCTGTTTGAATCCTTTTTTTCCTATTCAGTTTTTGAGTAATCCTTTTGATTAATAATTTCTCCAGATTCGCTATACATTTTCCATATGCCTGTTTTGTTGCCATAGTTATATTCCATTTCATAACGCAGAGTACCATTCTCATCCCAGATATACCATTTACCATGTTTGCGGCCAAAAAAGTAGTTAGCTTCAGCTAGCTTAACTTCAAGTTCATTCCAGGTTATCCAGGTTCCATGCATTTGCCCGGTATCATAAGAACGTTGTTCGTTTTTTATTCCATTTTCGAAATAGATGTTGGTTATACCATCCTGAATACCTTGTTTTAGTGTTATCTCGACACGGATTTTTCCACTATCATAAAACTCTTTATAAATCCCCGTATAGGGTTGATTGTTATTATCTAAATAAATTCCCTTTTCGTTCTGAAGTATTTGCGAAAATCCTACAGTAATTAAAGCAACCAACATGTAAAGGGTTATTGTGATTTTTTTCATTTGACAGATGTATTTAATTAGTATATATTTTTTGTTTTACTGGTAGAATAACTAGCTAGAATTTATATCGTAAGCTTAATGCAAAACTTATGCCCTTTTCCAGCCTGTTAAAATACTGATCGGTAGCTTTATATGATCTAAAAACGGACTCTTCATTACTATTTAGAATATTCTGTACTTTAAATCCCAAATCAACACCATTTTTAAATGATTTAGATGCATTAAAATTCAAACTATGAAAAGGTAAAGTATAAATATCGGGTCTATCGGCAATACCAACATATTGCAGCGTAACGCCCTGAACATTATAATAAAGACCAGCTTCAAAACCATTCCAGAATCCATTTTCACCACCATCATAAGTTAAACCACTATTAATTATATATGGAGATTGGCCAGCCATTTCTCTGTATTTTTCAATCTCCTGTCCTGTTCTTGCATTAGCAAGTCTCGATTCATATTCGGTTTTACTTAATTCTATTTTTGATTCGATAAATGATATATTAGAGCTAATACTAATGTTTTTTAACGAAATAAAATCAAGGTTTTTTCTGAATTCAACTTCAATACCATAAACCTGTCCATCGCCAACATTTCGTGGCTGAAAAGAGCCCTCCTGTTTCACATATTGCACCACCTCAATAGGATTATTAAAATGCTTGTAAAAACCACTAATTGAAATTGTCTGAGCTTTTTCCATAAATAATTCCCAACGCAAATCAAGGTTTTGAATATCGGTACTGGTAAGTTTTCCATTCCAGTATTCCACACCCGAATAATCATCTTTATCTGGAAATAATCCTCCAATAAAAGTCCTTCCGCTTACCGGGTCAAAAATCTCGGCATACGAAAGCTCTTTAAATGATGGACGAGCAATGGTTTTGGAATACGAAAATCGTAAGTTTTGATTCTCTGCAAGATTATAAATCAAATTTAGTGTTGGAAATAGTTGAAAATCATTAAGAACCTCATCATTATTGAGAACAATTGTTCGTTGCTGGTTTGCTCCGGTATATTTCTGAATATAATTTTCGGCACGAATACCAATTATTGTCTTAATTTTTTTTGATAATGATATTTCTCCTGAAATATAGGCGGCAGCATATTGAACATTTGAATTAAATTTATTTGCATTATTTGGAAAAAATGCTGCTTCGTATGTAGTTCCTTCGCCTACATCTCCGTTATAAGGCCATAAATTTTCGTCAGCAAATATCTCGTTGGGATCACCAGTTAAGGGTATATCGCCTCTAATGTTAATGGCGTATTTTAGGATTTCGAAATCGCGTTCTTTGTAGGTATAAGCTCCACCAAACTTTAATTCAGATTTATTATTAAATAATTTAAATTCTTTTGTTAGATGAAGTACTCCTGCAAGATTAACTTCTTCTAAATAACGCCATATTCTTTCAGGAAAACCCGACTCAGTATTAATTACATAACCACCTTCATCGGTAACATAGCGAGTAAAGCGTATATCAGGATCTTCAATTTTTGATAATGTTGGCGATAATTTCCATTCAACTGTCCATTTCGAATCCAATGGTTTATGTTTGCCATCGAGCAAAACATTTGTAATTGATCGCTGGCTGTAATCAAGATTATGTTGAAAACTTTCGAAAATACTTCCTTCATCTGAACCATAGAAATCAAAAATACCCGCCTTAGATTCACCATTTTGCAAATGAACAATATTTAACCTGTATTTTGAGTTCTTTGTTTTTACTGCAAAACCGGCTAGTCCACTTAACAATACATCGTTAACACCATAGTTACCAACCTGATATTCTCTTTGTTCCATCTCATAAGTATCCGAACTTCCGAGGCCATATTTACCAAATTCTGCATTTTCGTAAAATTCTGTTTTGCTTTTATAAGAAAGAGCAATATTATATCCCAATGTATATTTTTTAAATACTTTTTGATTGCCAAAAGAAGTTCCTATGCTATAATCCATAAAGCTGGTTTGTTTGTTGGCAGCCATTGTCGAATTAAAGTTACCTAAGATTTCTTTATAACGAATAGCTTTTTCTCCATCAGGATTTCCAACTACCTCAGCAAAAAACGGAATATCGGATGAAGCAGGGATGCTTCTTGTTCCATCATCAAATCCAAGAAAATCTGTATTTCCACCTTCGTAGGTAAGATAGTCCTTATTAAAATGATAATTAGGATTATAACCCGCTGATAATGAGATTTCTCCTTTTCGTTCTTCAGGAAAATCTTTTAGCTCAATATCAATAATACCTCCGGTAAAATCAGCCGGCAGCTCTGCACTAAAAGATTTGTGTACAATAATATTATCGATAATATTGGTCGGAAAAATATCTATCTGAATGGTATTCCTGTCAGGATCCAAACCCGGAATATCTACTCCGTTTAAAATTGTTTTTGTGTAACGGTCGCCTAATCCACGAACATAAACATATTTACCATTTGCAACCGAAACACCTGTTACACGTTTTATAGAAGATGCTGCATCCGTATCTCCAGATTTTCTCAGACTTAATGCTGATATACCATCAAGTAGGTTTGGTGATTTGCTTTTTATTGCCATCATAGCTGTTTCGGTATTTCGAACAGCTTTTGCAGTTACTACAACGCTTGCAATCTCTATTGACGCTTCTTTTAAGCCAATATCCTTTAAAAGAATTACTTCACCCGGATTAACAGTTAAATTTTCTAAATTAACTGTTTCGTAAGATATAAATGAGATTCGCACTTGATAGTTACCAGGAGCTACTGATAAATTGAATTTACCATCCAGATCAGTTGTAGTTCCTTGTGCTAATTTTTCGATGTAAATCGTTACACCAGGCAGATATTCTCCGGTAACTGAATCAAAAACGGTTCCTCTTATTACACCATTTTGCGCATTTAAGAGTAAACTTAAAGAAAGAAAAATGATACTTATGATAAATTTTACGCTATTCATACTTTTAAAGTTCATTATATATAAATAATTATACTCGTGGGCATTTAACCCACGAGTATTTAATAACCCTGTGATTTTTATCTGATTTATTCTAGAATTCACTTAATTCACCTGCTACTTCAGCCCATGACCAACCAACAAACTCTGATTTATCAACACCAACCGTACTTGATGTAACAGCAGTAACAAATGCATCGCTTCCACCTTTAAAGAAATCAGTAACTAAAGTTGATGCAGGTAAAGAAACCTGAATGTTTGTAAAGGTGCATACATAATCTGTTGGTAACTGATCAAAATCTTGATCTACAGCAATACCAAAGAAATAAATATTATTCATATCAACATTTGAGTTAGCATCAAGATCAGCTAAACCTTCAGCTTCACCAGCATATACAGAACCGTTTTTAATAGTATGTTTTGCTACCATTGTACCTTCAGGTCCATCTAATTCGAAACATTCGTCACCAGGAGTAAGCACGATAAAGTTATCAAGTGTTCCACCCCATGATTGGTCGGTATCGATAGCATCATCACCGGCATTCCAAACAATTGCATTTGTAACATTCACAGTACCACCAAACCATTCGATTCCGTCATCTTGGTTAGCAATAACTTCAATATGTTCAATTGTTGTTCCTGAACCAACGCCACCAAGTGTTAATCCATTAATTTCGTTGCCTTCACCAATATTTGCGCCACCATGACGAATTGAAACATATTTAATAACACCTGAGTTATCAGTCGCATCATTGCCTCCATATAAACCATTCTGATCTGATGCAGGAATACCTTCGATTTGCACTGATTCTGCATCTGCAGAAATTGGAGCTTTACCTAAGATTAATAATCCACCCCAAAGACCATTTAATTCAGGATCGAGATTTGGACTGGCAATTTGTCCTGGCGCAATTTCATCAGCTATAGATGTAAAAATAATAGGTTGAGAAGCTGTTCCTTCTGCCATAATTTTTCCTCCACGGGCAATAATCAAAGCAGTTGCGTTTTCAGCGGTTCCTGCCTGACCTTTTACAATAACACCAGGTTCAATAGTTAAAGTTACACCATTTACCACAGCAATACGACCAGCTAGAATATAAACATTACCTGTTTCCCAAGTTGTATTAGTTGTAATATTTGCCGAAACAGTAAACTCGGTTTCAATAATTGGATCATTGTTTTCATCATCATCACAAGATGTAAACCCAATAGTTAATGCTGCCAATAAAACAGCGGTCATTTTCAAATATTTTTTTTTCATGTTTTTTTGTTTTATAAAGTTTAATTTGTTTTCTAATTTTTACATTACAAAAAAACAACTTGTATCTATATAAAATATTACGGTAATTTTAACTCTCAATTAAGAAAAACTGGTTTTAGTCAATGATTTAACAGATCCTTAACAATGAATTAAAAATAAATTAGGATGGCCTATTAAAATATATTGTAAATTAGCTAATTGAATAATTTTAACATTACATTGATGGAAACTACTAAATACAAAATTCTTTTGGTTGATGACGAGCCAGATATCCTTGAGTTTTTGAGTTATAATATCGAACGCGAAGGATTTGAGGTACATACAGCTCAAAATGGCCGAGAAGCTATTGATATAGCAAAAAAAATAAAACCTCATTTAATTATTCTCGATGTAATGATGCCCGAAATGGATGGTGTAGAAACATGCGATGCAATAAGAAATGATCCTGTAATTAAAAACACCATAGTTGCCTTTCTGACTGCCCGAAGCGAAGATTATTCTCAGATTGCTGGATTCGAAGCTGGTGCTGATGATTACATTGCTAAACCAGTAAAACCTAAAGTGCTAATTAGCAGAATTAAAGCATTGTTAAAAAGGTACAAAATAGATGAAAAAACAAGTAATTTAAATAAATCTAGGTTAGAAAGTAATTCGGGGATAATAATTGACCGCGAAAAGTACATTGTTATTAAAGATAAAAAAGAACTTGACTTACCAAAAAAAGAATTTGAACTGCTGGCGTTATTATTTTCGAAACCCGATAAGGTTTTTACACGCGACGAAATTTATTCGACTGTTTGGGGCGACAGTATTATTGTTGGTGACAGAACAATTGATGTACATATTCGCAAACTTCGCGAAAAAATAGGTGATGAACACATTAAGACTATTAAAGGTGTTGGGTATAAATTTGTGGACTAACAAAAATTTTATCACCTTAAAAAGTTAACACTCTGCCAGTTTAAAACTATCAATAAGTATATACAAAAAAAGAGGCATTTTGATCTGCCTCTTTTTCATTTGTTTAAAACACCTATTATTACTAACTAATCTTTGATATCCTGCAAATCGCTAAAGTCGCGTTGTGCTTTTACCAGATTTACTGATTGCAACAAGAAATTTTTAATTTCATTAAGGATACCCAAATACAAAATACTAATTTTTGTTCCTGATTCCTGATTTTTGATTCGCTTAACCTGTTTTTTTCTGCATTCGGTAAGCTTATTCTGAATAAGCTGCTGCTTTTCAATAAGATCAGGTATATTTTCGAATTTATTTTTCTCAATGGTTTCAATAATAATCTCAAAAAGTTCCGTAATATCCTTTTTTACCTCATTCAATTCTTTTACCTGATCAGGATTTAGTCCTTTATGATTATTATCGATATGTTCGTAGCTTGGGTTTGAAATAAACGTTAAAGCATGAGCCATTTCGCGCAAATAATCGATTACCTGAACATAGTATGGACCAGTTTCAATTTCTTTTTCGTTTGTTTGCAATTTTAGGAGTGTATGATGAACATTTGCTTTCATGTTCTTTGAATCAACATTCAATTCATCAACCTCTTTACACACTTTTTTAAGTATTTTTCTATCTTCTTTTGTTAATCCAATTATCGTATCGTTAAAAACCTGAATTACAGATTTTAACATATTGCGAACTTCGAGAGAACACTTTTTATGAATATCATCTACCTGAAGATCTTCATCTTCCAATTTTTTAATTTTTGATCGTGCTTTTTCGCGTTTTAAAAATACCAAATGTGTTCTTAATGCAAGAAAAACAGCAAGAATAATCAGACCAATAATAGCAATTGTACCTCCTTTGCTTATTAATAAAGCCAAAAGAAAAGCAGAAGTAAATGCAACAAAAGCAGTGAAAAACCAACCTCCAATCACCGTAATAACTCCGGTTACTCTATAAACAGCACTCTCTCTTCCCCATGCATTATCGGCAAGTGAACTACCCATAGCAACCATGAAGGTTACATAAGTTGTAGAAAGAGGAAGCTTTAGTGATGTACCAAGAGCGATCAATACACTGGCAACGGTTAGATTTACAGATGCTCTGATTAGATCAAATGAAGGTGCATCTTTTTGATTTTTTATCTTTTTTTGATAAGCTGTATCATCAAACCGTTTATTTATCCATTTTTTTACAGGCTTAGGTATAACACGATCTACTCCATTTCCAAAATCCATTGCTAAACGAACAATCGATCTTGATAACATGCTCGATCCAAAGCGTTCGTTACCAACAGATTGCCTACCTAAACTAACTTCTGTTTCGGTTACTTTTCTTGCTTTTCTTGATAACCAAAGAGCAAGAACCATGATTATTCCAGCAATAAGAAGAATTATTGTATCAGTCTTTATTTTTCCTTCAAGTGCTGTCATCATAAAACTATCAGGATCGGCTCCAGGTTGTGCATTAAAAGCCATAAACGACTTAAAGCCTGCAACAGGCACACCCACAAAGTTAACAAGGTCGTTTCCTGCAAAAGCAAGAGCGAGAGCAAATGTTCCAACGAGTACTATAATTCTTAGAATATTAAATCGGGTAATCCAGTAAAATATTTGAAGTACAATCGTCCAACCAATAAAACTATAAAGAACAAGTAAATTAGTATTATTATGAATCCAGTCAGTTATTTCAGGAGACAATAGAGTTGAACCTTTAGCACCCTTAATAACAATAAAATACGTGATTGCAGTAATTGACAATCCTCCCCAAATAGCACCAAAATACTTAAATGTTTTTTCATAATTAAAGGAAAATACCAGACGCGCTATATATTGTATTAATGTACCGAAGGTAAAAGCAATTATTACAGAAACCAAAATACCTGAAATAATCGCTAACGCATTTGCAGAATTAATATAATTCGACATAGCCGACATTTCAATGCCTAGTGAATTAATTTTTATTAAGGCCACTGCAACAGCCGAGCCAAGCAATTCAAAAACCAATGAAACCGTTGTAGATGTAGGTAAACCAAGTGAATTAAACACATCAAGCAAAATCACATCCGTTATCATCACAGCCAAGAAAATTACCATAATCTCTGAAAATGCAAATTGCCCGGGATAGAATATCCCTTTTTGAGCAACCTCCATCATTCCACCAGAAAAGGTTGTACCTATTATAATACCTATACTGGCAATTATTAAGATTATATATCTTGGTGCCACCTTTGCTCCAATAGCAGAATTTAAAAAATTAACTGCATCATTAGCTACACCAACAATAAGATCAGATATTGCCAGAGCAAATAGTATTATAACAATAATCAGATAAAAATTTTCCATTTTTAGTAGTTTTTATTTGGTGCAAAATTAGGATTTAACAGGTCGTTTAATGCCTTCTGGTTATTAAACATTTATTAAGTTAATGTTAAATTAATGTTAAGGATTAAAATTAATACTAATCCTATTAATTGTCAAGTTATTTAAATTCGGGTATTTGATATATATTATTTTTGTATTATATTTATATTTACTACTATAAAGAGTAGCTAATAAGAATTATAGGTTGATTATTTTGTTTTTAACCAAATAAAAGTAATTTTATCTTTAAAATAGTTATAAGCTTATTTTGATTACCAAGTTATTTATTATCTGAGATTTGATATGAAGAGTTATGAAGTAATAATTAATCATAAGGGGCCGATTGATCTCACGGTAATCGATACTATTCTACTAAAGCTTAAAAACTATATTCAGGATAAAAACCTCGATATTGTTACCCGAAAAAGACTTTACACACTAGCTGTTGAATGCTTAGATAATATTTATAAGCATGCCGATAAAACCGAACATAACAGCACGTTAACCTCCGAGTTTCCTGCCCGTTTTATCATCGAAAAAATTGGTGACGATTACATGCTTCATACTGGGAATATTATTTATGATGTGAATAAGGAAAAAATCACCAATAAAATAAATAAAATTAACAATCACGATCAGGAGGAGATTAACAAATTATATAAGAGAGCTCTAATGCATGCCGAAATTTCCGAAAAAGGAGGTGCCGGCCTTGGATTAATTGTTATGGCTCGCTCTACTGGTCATAAAATAAAGTACGATTTTGAAAAAATAAACGATAAGTTTTTTTACTTTGCAATGCAGTTAACACTAAAAAAATAATTCATGGTACTATGAAATCTATTAATATCCCCGCAACCGAAAAATCACCAAAAGTTGTTTTTGATCCAAAAAAACAGTTTTTCGAAATGGAAGGAAACTCCAGACCCGAAAACGTGCGCGATTTCTTTTATCCTATTATCGATACGCTTAAAGAACATTTCGAAGGAATAATTAAAAAAACAAATAAAACCGATAATGAATCGGTGTTTAATTTCAATTTTAAACTCGAATATTTCAATTCAGCTTCGGCAAAATTTATTTCTGATATTTTAGTAATAGTAAAAAATTGTAACGATAATAATATTCACATTAAAATAAACTGGTATTTCGAAGATGGTGATGAGGATATGAAAGAAGTTGGCGAAGACTTCTCTGATATGATTTCTTTTCCCTTTAATTTTATTATGGTTAAACGCTAAAAAACGACCTATTTTTTAAAAAAAAATGTTTTATCAAAATAAAGTAGTATGGATTACAGGAGCCTCTTCAGGAATTGGAGAGGCTTTAGTTTACGAACTAGCTAAACAAAAAGCAATTATAGTAATCTCATCAAATCAACAGAACGAGCTAGAACGGGTTAAACAAAATTGCGTCAAACTTCAAGCTGAATGTTATGTTCAGTTTTTAGATGTAACGAATTCCGAAAAAATCAATTTAGCAACAACTGAAATAATTTCTAAATACGGAAAAATAGATGTTTTGATTAACAATGCAGGTATTAGTCAGCGGGCATTAGTAGTTGAAACCCCTATTGAGATTGACCGAAAGATTATGGAAATAAATTACTTTGGATCGGTAATGATTACAAAGGCAGTTTTACCATACATGATTAAACAACGATCTGGTAACATAGCCGTAACCAGTAGTATTTCTGGTAAGTTTGGATTCCCACTACGATCAGCATATTCAGCAGCAAAACATGCTTTACATGGTTTTTTCGAAACACTGCGTTCCGAAGTATATGAACATAATATAAAGGTACTTATTGCTTTTCCAGGAAGAGTACAAACCAATATTTCGTTGCATGCATTAACAAAAGATGGCACTCCACATGGAAAAATGGACGAAGGACAAAGTACTGGAATTTCAGCCGAAAATTGTGCTAAACAATATCTTAAGGCCATTGAAAAAGATAAAAAAGAAGTTTTAATCGGATCTACTGAACTATTAATGGTTTATATCCATAAGTTTTTTCCCCGATTATTTTATAAATTAGCCCGAAAAATTAAACCAACATAGTTTAATCAAACAACTTAATAATGGAAAAATTGATTACTGGAATACAGCAGATTGGTATTGGTGTTCCTAATGTTTACGAAGCCTGGAAATGGTACAAAGAAAACTTCGGAATGGATATCCGCATTTTCGAAGATAATACGGTAGCTGAACTAATGTTACCTTATACAGGTGGCAAGCCACAAAGAAGACACGCTGCTTTAGCCATGAATATTTCAGGCGGAGGAGGTTTCGAAATATGGCAATATTCAGAAAGAGTACCTCAAGCTCCATCTTTTGTAATTCAGATTGGTGATTTAGGAATAAATATTGCTAAAATAAAAAGCAGCGATCCGAAAAAGGCATTTAATGAATTTAAAAGAAGAAATTTAAACATTCTGGGTGATTTTTATTCAGATCATTTTTTTGTTCAAGATCCATACGGAAATATTTTTCAAGTAATTGCTGATGACAACTGGTTTAAAAAAACTAACAAACTAACCGGAGGTATTGCTGGTGCTATTATTGGTGTAACGAATATCGATAATGCATTGAAAGTTTATGCTGATATTCTCGGTTACAACACCATTGTTTCAGATAGCACATCTATTTTCGAGGATTTTAACCAAATCGCCGGAGGGAAAAATAAATTTCGCAGAGTATTGCTTAAAACAGGTAAAGCTCCCGAAGGAAGTTTTAGTCGATTGCTAGGTCAAAGTTACATCGAACTGGTTCAGGTAATAGATCGTGTACCAAAAAAGATCTTCGAGAATCGTTTTTGGGGCGATTTGGGGTTTATTCATGTTTGTTATGATATTAGTGGAATGGATGAACTAAAAAAAGATTGCGAATCGAAAGGATTTCCTTTTACTGTTGACAGTTCGGTTAAGCATAACAAAGAAAATAGCTTTGATATGGGCGAAGCTGCAGGTCATTTTTCATATATCGAAGATCCTGATGGCACGTTGATTGAATTTGTCGAAACACACAAAGTTCCTATACTTAAGAAATACGGATGGTATTTAAATCTAAAAAACAGAAATCCTAAAAAAGCCTTACCAAATTGGATGTTAAGTGCATTAAGTTTAAATAAAGTGAAGTTTTAACTCACGGTTTACAATGATTAAATGATCTATTCGGTTTCGAATAGATCATTTTCTGTTTTAGCAACAGGTACAGTAAAAAAGTAACGACTTCCTCTACCTGGCTGACTTTCGAAATCAATCTTACCACCATTTCGTTCGATAAACTCTTTACAAAGTATTAACCCCAAACCAGTTCCACGCTCCTTCTCGGTTCCCTGACGAGTAACATTTGTATCAATTCTAAACAATTTTTTCTGATCATCATAGTTTATTCCAACACCATTATCAACCACACTAATTGTTACATAAGCTTTGCTTAACGAACCGGTAATTCTTACAAATCCACCCTGGTTTGTAAACTTAATAGCATTTGAAATAAGATTTCGAATTATCGTTCTAATCATGTTTTTATCAGCGTAAACATGCAAAATACCATCAACCTCATTAAATAATTTGATGCTTTTATTGTTGGCCGTTGATTGGAACAGATCGATATTTTCAAGTATTAACTCATTAATATCAAACGATTCGGGAATAAATTTAAGATTACCGGTTTGCGATCGCGACCAATCGAGCAGGTTTTCGAGCAGGTTAAAAGTAAGTTTTGCACTCTGATGAATGATATTAGAGAACTGTTCAATTTTTGGCAAATCGTACTTATAAATATTAGATGACAGCAGATATGAAAAACCAATAATATCGTTAAACGGATTTTTCAGATCGTGCGCCAGTATAGAAAAAAATTTATCCTTGGTAGCATTAAGCTCTCGAAGCTTTTGTTCTGATTGAATGATGGTGTTTTCAGCCTTTATCTGCAAGGTAATATCATTAAAAACACAATGCGATTTGATGAATTTACCCGATTCGTTAGTTTCTATTTTACCATTATAGTTTACAATAAAAATACGACCATCCTTGCTCATCAACTGAAATTGCAAATCTTTAATCTCACCTTCTGATTTGAAAATTTCGAACTTCTTTAAAAACAAATCTCTTAGCTCAGGCACAATAAATTTGGTAAAATTCTCACCCACAACTTCTTCGCGTGTATAACCAAGCTTTTTTAACCAGGCAGGATTAACCTCAATAACATCGACAAATGTATTAAGCGATTGGTAGGGAATAGGTGAGTTTTCATAGATTAACCGAAATTTCTCTTCCTGTTCTTTTAGTTTCTTCTCAAATCGCGCTTTATCAGTAATATTAATAGCAATACAGCGTAAACTAACCACTTTATTATTTTCCCAAACGGGGTTATTATGTAACTGAACATTTAATAAACTTCCGTTTTTATGAATTATACCAAATGTATTGCAAGTATTACGAATGCCATTAAAATTTTCGACAAAAATTTTATTCATCCTCACAAAGTCCTCGGGTATAATTATATCTTTTAAGTGCACGCTGTTTTGAAGAAAATCTTCTTTACTATAACCAATAAAATCGCTACATCTTTGATTTATAAAGATAATCTGCATATTCGCATTAATCTCAAAAACAATTTCGGGTAAAAGATTTACAAAATCATTCAGTTTTTTTTCGCTTTCGGCTAGCCGGATTTCAATTCTCTTTCGGTGTGTAATTTCTTGACCTACACAATAATAACCCATATGTTTATTTGTAGACGGATGATTAAACGGACTTATCTGCCATAAAAACCAATGAATTTCGTCATTTTTTGTTCGTGATGCTACCTCAAACTGACGATAACCTGCGTTGTTTAATATGTCTTTGGGTTTAGTAGTCTGTACCTCGGTTGTATCATCGCCAGAAACATTAAAAATTATATCAGTAAAAGATTTTCCGATAATCTCATCTTGTTTATATCCAAAAACAGACTCAAAATAATTATTCGAATATAAAATTTCACCCGTTAGACTAATTTTTAAAATAACTAACCCAGAGTTATAAATCATATCCGAAAGTACATCGTAAGAAATATGTCCTGGTTTATGTAAGTACATTTATGGTAGATAAAATCAATACTCGAATACTTGTTTAACGAATTAAAACAGTCAATGTTAAGAATTGTTCTAAAGTTAATTAATGATTATCTAATTGTATAATAATCAGCTATTATTTTATTAATAGTTAAGCGTGCGTTTTTGAGTTTTAATTAAAAAGCCTCACTCTCTTTCAAGGGTGAGGCAACCTTAACCTAATCTAACTATTATGAAATTTTTATTTCTCTTGCTGGTTTTTCAATTGCTTCTTCTCTTTTTGGAAGAACAATTTGTAAAATACCGTTTTTGTAAATTGCATTAATCTTTTCGGTATTTATTTTATCAGATATTCTGAATGATCGACTAAATGAATTGTATGAAAACTCTTTTAGATTAAATTTTTCATCGCTGTTTTCATCAGTTTTCTTATCTAATGTAACTGTTAACAAGTTTTTATCCAGATCAATCTTAAAATCATTTTTCTCGAATCCAGGTACAGATATATCTATCCTGAAATCAAATTTTGATTCGATAATATTTGCAGGTGGAATTGCAAAATACTGATTATTGCAAACTCTTTCTTCATTAAAAAGATTATTCATTACTTCTGATAAATCTCTGTAACCAAATGTATTCTGCATTTCTGACGGTTTTTGCATTCTTACTAGTGTCATAATTTTATAATTTTAGTTAATATTATTTTTTTTTGTTATTTACTGTGATCATTTCAAAATAAATACCAATTGACTTTTTCCGGTCATTTTGTCTGGTATCACTGTTTTATTTATGCCATTTTGTCGTTTTAGTGATTTGTTTTGAAAAAGAACCAAAAGAATTTAAAGGATTACTATTTTTGTTTTTAAATAAAAAGACTTATGCGAATTGATATTATAACTGTTTTACCCGAATTACTCGAAAGTCCACTAAATCATAGCATCATAAAAAGAGCTCAGCAGAAGAAACATGTTGAGATTTACATTCATAATTTACGCGATTACACAACCAATAAACACAAATCGGTAGATGATTATCCATTTGGAGGCGAAGCGGGAATGGTAATGATGATTGAACCAATAGACAAAGCTATTAGCGCACTAAAATCTGAGCGTAATTATGATGAAATTATTTACACTTCTCCCGATGGTGAGCCTTATACACAAAAAACAGCCAATAAAATAGCCACAAACGAAAATATTATTATACTTTGTGGTCATTACAAAGGAATAGATCAAAGAGTTCGTGATAATTTAATCACCAAAGAAATATCTATTGGCGATTATGTGCTAACAGGCGGTGAGTTGGCTGCGGCAATTATTGTTGACAGTGTTGTTCGGTTATTACCAGGTGTAATTTCTGATGAAACATCAGCTCTTACCGATTCATTTCAGGATAATCTTTTATCGGCCCCGGTTTATACTCGTCCTGCAGAATATAAAGGCTGGAAAGTTCCAGATGTACTGCTTTCGGGTAATTTTAAAGAAATTGATAACTGGAAAGAGCAACAGGCAATAGAAAGAACCAAAAGGTTGCGACCAGATTTGTTTGAAAAAGATTAAAAAAAAGAGGCCTTGGGTTAGCCTCTCTAAAATTTTGATTTAGTGATTACACTGATGTCCTTCGCCATTATGATCATGCCCATGATGATGAGCACATAACTGTCCGTTATCAATAAGTTTGTCGGAGAGAAATTCCTTTATAAGATTTTCTGTATTACCAGAACACCCTCTTATTACCTGAATACCAAATCTGCTTAGCATCTGAAACGCTCCTTCGCCCATATTTCCGGCAAGCATTAAAAAAACACCTTGCTGACTAAGAACTCCTGCAATGTTTGATTTACAGCCACATCCTTCTGGCGATTTCATGATTTCTTTATTTGTTACATTTTTATTGTCATCAATCGTATAAATTGTATAATTTTCACAATGGCCAAAATGATCATCAACCATATTATTTCTAGTTGGAATAGCTATTTTCATCATTTTTAATTTATTTATCGTTATCAAATATTTTGCTGCTTTTTAATCTTTTCCCTTGGCCTGAACCACCATTCTCTTTTCTTCGCTTACCCATTCCCTGGCCTAAGGAAAAATCTGATTGATCAGAATCTTTCTTGCATTTACCCAATTTGCGCCCTGTTTTCGATCCTTTTCCTTCGGGGCCTTTTTGATCTAGTTGTGGCATCTCTATATTTGTTTAGTTTCAATATTTCCACCATCAATTTTAACTGCTTTGCCATTTATGAGAGCATCAGCAATTTTTCGATGAGCAGATTCGATAATTCTTCCAAATGTTTGTCGCGAAATATTCATTCGCTTTGCAGCTTCCTCCTGATAAAACCCTTCTAAATCTGCAAGTCTGATAGCTTCGTATTCGTCAAGTTGAATTACAACCTTAGTTAATTTATCGATGGGTATGCCTGTAGGTTTAAAAAAGGTTATTCCGGGCTGATTATCAATAAAACGCAAACATTTATTTCTTGGCATATGCTCAAAATAAGTTGTGCAAATATAAGCATATGCTCAAAATAAACAAATAAAATTTAACTTAATTATAAAATCCAAAGGCAATCAATAAAATCGGTTAGTATATGCAAAACCAAACCAATTGCAATTATTCTGGTTTTGGATAAAAATAATAAGGCGATATAAATACCAATTGCGATATACGAATGAAGAAAATGAAAACCTATACTACAACGGGTTGGATCAAAAACAGGGTTGGCCAGTAAATGATCTAAATCGATTAAATTAGCTAATAGCATTATTAATGCAGCTTTCCAAAAATTCTTTTTGAAAAAAATAAATGCAATTAATACCGGAAGTAAAAAATGCATTCCGTAGTGTAAAATGAATCGTAGAATTTCCATAGAAAAAGTGAGCTAAAGTAATTTAAAGTTTAAAGTGCCTAAAGTATATTAAAGTTCAAAGTTAAAAGGAGTCTTAGTGTTTCTTAGTGCTATTAATGTCCCCGCTTGAATGACACAGTCGTGCAGGTTAGTAATAAAAAACTTTTTCTTCTCACTATTCACTATTCACAGATCACTGAACAAAAAGTGAGCTA
>JBFXEQ010000003.1:16435-126147 GCA_050179935.1 Bacteroidales bacterium
AAAGTGAGCTAGAGTGAGCTAGAGTGAGCTAGAGTGAGCTAGAGTGAGCTAGAGTAAATTAAAGATAGCCAAACCCTATACTTTAGTCACTTTAAGTACTTATAACCTGTCTGCCGACAGGCAGGCTTTAGTCACTTCTTCAAGCTCCTTTCTTACTCAATGGATTTAGCCGACTATAAATGCTGCTGCGCTTTGTTTTTTCGAACACATTTCCTTTAACCTGACGTACATCTTCAACGGTATAAAAAGTATTTGGACTTAATTCCTGTACAATTGAAATAAATTTTTGCAGATCGCGTCGGTGGATGGTGGAAAAAAGTAATCGTACAGCACCCTCTTTGCCTTCACCATCAAAAAGTGTAAAACCAAATCCGGCAACACGAAGGTTTTCGCCAATTTGATTCACATAATTCTGAAATATCATTCGAACCATCACTACCCCAATGGATATTTTTTGCTCGAGATAAATGCCTAAAAAGTTTCCCATAGCAAAACCACCTGCAAAAGCAAAATAACAATATATATTATCTAAGTGCTTCATAATCTGGCTAATTGCTGTAAGCCAAATAAAAGATTCGAAAAAGCCAACAACCGGTGCAATGTACCTGTAACCCTTCGATGCATAGATTAACCGCAACGTACCTATTGTTTGATCGGTAATACGTGCCAAAAATATTAATAATGGTAAGATCACATAATTAAACCATGGAGTATCAAAACCTGAAAGAAAATCCATATGTTTCAATTTTAAGATTTAAAGCTACATGATAATTATTGCTGCAAGGTAAGTAATATAAAGGGTAACAAACACTAATCCTTCCCAACGATCAACCTTGCGTCCTTTGCCAGTAAACACAAACATAAAAAGTAACAAACTGGCAATAATATTTACAATTAAATCAAACCGAGAAGATAGATTAACTGAAACAGGGTAAATAACTGCTGATGTTCCTAAAACAAAGAACACATTAAAAATGTTTGATCCTACAATATTACCTATTGCAATATCAACATTCTTTTTACGGGCAGCAATTACTGAAGTTGCAAGCTCTGGCAAAGATGTACCCATTGATATAATGGTTAGTGAAATAATTCTTTCTGATATTCCGAAAAATTTAGCAATCTCTGTTGCACTATATACAATAGCCTTTCCTCCTAGCACCAGAAAAGCCATCCCAACAATAATAAATAATATTGATTTTTTAATCGTATAATTCTTCGTAGTAAACTCCTCGTCGTATTTGCCAGTTTTTATGAGTTGAAAATTGTAAACAAGAAAAATGACAAAAAATGCTAAAAAAACAATTCCATCAATTCTAGATATTATGGAAGTACTGCTTTTGTCGATCAGACCATCATTTGCAAGTACAATTAAAATTATGGCCGACAGTAATGCTAATGGTATTTCAATCCAGGTAGTTTTAGTTTTTACACTTAATGGATAAATAAATGCAGAAACACCAAGTATTACTAGTATATTAAAAATATTACTCCCAATAACATTTCCGAGTGCAATATCAGAGCTATGATCAATTGCAGCAAAAATATTTACCACCAACTCTGGAGATGAAGTACCAAATGCTACAATAGTCAATCCAATAACAATTGCAGGTACATTTAGCTTTTTTGCCAATGCCGAAGCACTATCAACCATTAAATTAGCACCATAAATAAGTACTATAAGACCTGTAATGAGTAATAAAACATTTAACATGATCAGTAAGATTTAATTTTTCGAAATTACGATAAAAAAAGAAAAAAATAAGTGTTAGACTTGTTTTAACGAAGAATTTTTCGAACAAAAGCAACAGTAAAATACGACATCATAAATACACCTGTAAATGCATTAATATCAGCTAAATAACGAATTGGACCAACAGGTAAAATATCTCCATAACCTACCGTAAAATAAGTAATCCCGGTATAATAGGCAGCATCCCAAAATTTCATCCAGAATGTTTGATCTGGATTTGCTGAACTTAAGCTTGAACCTGAAAAGTATGGGATAATTGTATATAAAAAAG
Source organism: Bacteroidales bacterium (assembly GCA_050179935.1). GTDB lineage: Bacteria > Bacteroidota > Bacteroidia > Bacteroidales > UBA12077 > UBA12077. The sequence goes on from JBFXEQ010000003.1 coordinate 18,460, forward strand.
CAAAAAAGAAATAAATAGTAATATTACTAAATACAACCCTTAATGGAGATGTTGCATAAAGTCCCATCCAATCAAAAACAAGCATTTTAAATCCATACGCTGGGTATTGCCAAATAGCTGAAATTTTATTTTTTGTTATTGATTCGTGAAGAGTTGCTTTTGATTCATTTCTTTTAAATTGAATATAAGCTTTATCTTCATCATCATATTGACCTGCACTGTTAAAGTTTTCTTTAAGGATTCTGAATTGTTCGGCTTTTTCGCGTTGGCTTGTATTTGATTGAGAATATATCAATCTTTTTACATCATTTGCAATCCAATCGAGGTAAACTCTTCCAATGAGTCTCATTCCGGCAAAATTTATTGTATTTATTTTTACAGGAAAGTCATGAGGTTTAAGATCAATAATATCTCGCCCAATTGAATCAGAAAGATCAAGATAATTACATTCAGCTAAACGAAGGTCTACATAGTAGTCGAGATGGCAAGATTGAAGCGAAAGCTCCATGATGTGCGAATTATAGAAGCTAAGATTTCCTGTTCCAAAATCTGCATTATCAAGAAATAAAAGAGTTTTATGAAATTCGACTTGTTCAAATGAAACATTTCCTTCGCCCCATTGCGACTTACGCATGGTTATTTTGCCACCATTATGCTGACAAGCTTCAAAGGTTTTTTCTCCATTACCAAAAATGGCTCTGTTAAAGCTAACTTTAGCATCCTTAAATTCTACTGTTCTGAAATCAACTTTGCCATTGCCAAATTCTGTTTGCTCAAAAATCACCTCGTGACAATGAAAACGAGCAAAGTGAAAATCTACTTTACCATCACCAAATCGCGCAACTTTGAAAGAAACCTTGTTTGATTTGAACTCTGTATTTACAAAACTGATATCACCATTATTAAATTCGGTATTCATAAATAAAACATCACCTGCACCAAAACGGGCATCCTGAAAAGTTATAAATCCCTTACCAAACCATGAGTTTTTAAAATTTACCTCGCCATCACCAAATTGGGCATTCGAAAAATCAACATTTCCATTATAGAACAAAACATTACTAAAATTTAAACCACCATTATTAAACTGTACAGAACGAAAAGTAACAGCACCATTAAGAAAATAGGTGTTTTCAAATGTTTTATACTCTTCATCAAATTCAGAATGAGCAAAATCAGTAATTACCTGTGAATCAAAAAAAGTATTATATGCAGAAAATTTATGAAGTTTAATAAAATCCTTTTTTTCAAGATTTCGGCTATTTCGGTAATCATCTAATGAAAAATTCTCTATATAAGCAAAGTCCAAATTTATTGGTTCTTCTTTATCAATAAGTTTGTAAATATCTTCAGCATATAAAAACCCCAATTCAATATATGCAATTTCTTTTTTATTTTCATCTATAAATGATATTGCGGCTGTATTTTCAAATTTTTTCCCAGATTCTGAAACGAATGGGTTATCCTTAATTTTTACCTTGTAAATGAAAAAATTCGTAATCATTTTTTAGCTAATATTTAATTCAAATATACTAAAATTAGTTAAAATTATTAAGAATTTGGTTTATATGTAATTATAAGATTCTTATAACTTTTTTAAATTTAATTTCGTAAAGAATACTAATTAAGCATTTAATATTTATTCTTATGAAACGTATATTGCTTATAGTATTTTTGTTATTACCATTATTTACAGTTTTTGTAAGTTGTGAGGACGAAGAGGAACCGGAAGATACTTTGTATGTGAAGTTTATAAACATGCCTGCATCTGAATATACCATAACTGGTATACGATTATTAAATATGGGTGAGGCTGGTGTTCAAGAAGAACCAGTGGGTGAATTTGGGGAAAATATATTGAAAGATGGTGCACAAATTTTGCCCGGCGAATACAAGTTTTTTACATTAAACATACCAGATTCCAATTATACCTACTACAGATTAACTGTTGATAGTGGTTCAGGTACTCAAATCTATTTATACGATCAGGAAGGTTACGAAGCTAGCTGGGATGGGCCAATAACACATTGGGGTAGTGATGAAAGGCAAGTTGAAGTTACAGTTGGATTAGATTCATTGTCAGGACTTATTGTTGTTAAAGGATGGGCAGAATGGGCCTGGATTGAATAATAAATTATCAGTTAACAATTAACAATAAAAGGCACCAACCTATATTTATCTTTGGCAGATTTGTTTGTATGGACAATTTATACAAATTTTAATTTCATCCGTCTGAATAAATTCAACCGATGGATTAAAAATTTCTTCAACTAGTTTAGATAAATAATTGTCGAATTCGGAACTAAAACGCCGGTAATCAGCGACTAATGTTTTGGTTTTATCTGCATTAAGGATTATGTGATAATCAAAATCAGTTGTAAATAATTTGCGAACCGAATAAATACCTGGCACTATAGGTAATTCAATATTAGCATTCTCGGTAAAAAATTTTGAATATAAGAATGTCTGAAACACCGCACTGTTCTGGTCATCCAATTTATCACCAAAAAGTGATCCTACATTTTTAAAATCCATTTTATCAGAACCTGTCTTATAATCTATAATTCGAATCTGTTCTTTCTGCTTGTCAATACGATCGATTTTACCACCAAGATTTATTTTAACTGTTTTATCAGTGAGATGAACAGGAACGCTTATTTCGAATTTATTTTCCATAGAAATCATCTCAAATGGAGCGTAGCGAACATCCACCTTAATTATCTGCCTAATATATTTTTCGATAAGACTCCTGACAATAATATTTCGACCTGAATAATCTGATTTTTTAGCTGCCTTAAAATACTCATCGTTAAAAGCTAAATCAATAGCCTCGTTTATTAGCTCATCGTTTTTAAGCAAATTTTGTAGAATTTCGGCTGTAATTACCTTTGATAAATAAGGCTTATATAAAGTAAACATAGCCTGATGTAATATATTCCCAAACATAGGGGCATCAATTTGTTCCGAAATATCTTCCTGCTCTTCGAGGTTGGCAATATATCGATAATAAAATCTTAGCTTACATTTTAAATAAGTTGTTAAAGCACTTGGCGACAAATACTTGTGATTTTCAGCATCCGAAACAATATATTTATTCAACTCGCTAAGAACATGATTGCTTTTTACAACCGCTATTGGCTCAGGCAAAAGTGAACTTATATCATATCTGATGCTTTTTTCTTTAATAGTAAAATCGCTATCAAACTTTAGTTGATATATAAAGCGGCTCATCTCCCCTGTTTGCATTCCGTCAGTATTCGAGTTATAAACCAGGGTTACATTTTTTGCTCTTTGCAAAAGTCGATAAAAATAATACCCATAAATAGCATCCTGATGCTCGATGGTTGGCAATCCAAATCCTTTACGCAAATTATAAGGAACAAACGACATCGATGATTCAGCCTTGGGAAACACGCCTTCATTCATCGATAATATGAACAGATTCTCAAAATCGAGTAATCGGGTTTCGAGAATACCCATGACTTGCAATCCATTTAAGGGTTCACCGGTGAATGGTATTCGAAGATTACGAACAATTTTTCGAAGCAATCGGATATAGGTATCGATTTTAATATCAATATTTTGTTCGGTTAACACCTCGTTTATTCGGTTTATCGACAGATATATTGTATAGATATACTCTTTTTCGATGGATGCTGAATGATTTATTTTTTGGCCGGAGGCTGGGTAAATTGTATTGTAAATAGCATGAAGAATAGATAAGAGATATTCAGATATTTCAGAGTAATTTATTGCTTTTTTAAAAATTGCTCCAAAAAAGTCGTTTTTAGCCAACTCTTTTGCCGACAATAAAAACCTGTTATTTGAATTTATGTAATTAATTAACTCATTCGCATTATCCTGAAAATTTGATCGTATGTATTGATGATTTAGTATGGCAAGTACGTTTTTATAAGAAAATTGTATTTCGCCTGTTGAATCAACTCTGCAATTTTTTTGTAAATCGATTAAATGCTCCAACAGACTATAAATAGGTGTATTAATTACAGGGTAACCCATTGTAATATTTACATTTTCTATTGTATCGGGTACTGAATGAATTACCGGAATAAGTAACTGTTCATCAGATAGTATAATAGCCGTATTATCAGGCGAATCAGTTAATAAAGACTGGTTTTCGGACAACCATTTTTGAATATACTTTGCCTGACCAACATCTGATGAAACCGAAATTATTTCGATATTTTTTTTAGTTGATAGGGTTTTAAAGGGTTCGGCTAAAATAAAACTTGGAGGCGATTTATAGGTTTTGATATTTTCGCGCAGAAAAAGCCCAGCTTCATAATTTTCATTATTGATGTACAATTCATCATAATCCCAATAAAATTCAGCTTTTTTATTATTTTTTAAATGATCAAACAAAGCCTTCTCGCAGTTATTCAGTGCATTAAACCCAACAAACACATACATATTATGACTAAAATCGATGGTATTATTGCTTTTAATTTTGTCAACAACCGATTTGTATATCATTCCTTCGTATGCAATCTTGTTTTGGCAAAGAACTTTGTTAAACTCAAAATATATCTCAAACAAAACATTCCAGATACTTATAAAATCGAGTTGATGCGCCGAGTACTGTTCAAGATTAAATGATTTCCAAAACTCCTGAATTGCATTTATTTGATTTTCCGAGAGATATTCAAACTGATCTTGAATAGATTTGAGATTTTTGAGATTTTTAAACAAATCTTCGGGATGAACGAGGTATTTATCAATATCATCAAAATCGTTTAAAAGCATTTCTCCCCAAAAATAAAATTCATCAAAGGATTCGTTTGATTTTTTGATTTTTGAATAAACTTTATATAATTCGAAAAGTAATTTAATATTATCGGCCAACTGAAGGCCCGAAATATCTCTCATCAAGTCGTTTATTGTCGTTGTTTCGGGCGACCATAGCGGCTTGTTAACAATTCCGAATAAGTACTTTTTAAAATACAAAGCTGCTCTCCTATTTGGAAAAACAATACAAAGTTTAGATATTTCTTCTCCATATCGTGTGTATAAGTCTTGTGCTGTATTTTTGAGAAATGTATTCATTAACAAATTAATAAGATAAAAGAATAAAGTAAAAAGAAAAAAGTTTAAAAATTACTTGTTTCATTAACTTTTATTTTTTCACTGATTTTTGGACGATTGAGCCTAAAATCTTTTTTAATTCAGAAGATTCATTTATTAACCATTCCAATTCATTTCCATCATAATCTTTATCAATTGTGGCTTTAATTAGTCGTAACCAATAATTAGATTCTCTCATTTCGCGCAAAGAGATTCTTACTTTATTCGTAAAATCAGGTTTTGAAGAACCCGCTTGCGCTTCTTCATAATTTGCTCCTGCTGATGAAGAACTTTTTATTAGCTGATATCTAACAACTTTAACTTCAGGAGAATCGGGTAATGTTTTTAGAAATTGTATTGTTTTTACAGTAAAATTGAAAATTCGTTGCGTTAATTCATTTTCAGCCATTATTACCTAATTTTAATAATTTCTATTGATTATCTTACTTTTCACTTAAAAAGCTTTTTACTTTCTACTTCTTATGTCTTTTTCCTTTTATCTTTCGCCTTTTATCTTTTATCTTGAAACAATTTTCCTTGCCAGGTGTCAAGTTCTTCAAGTCGTTTTTCAAATTTTACCATAATCTGATCATTACGGATTAAACCCCAACCAGGACCAGCTAAAAATCGTGGAGGAACCTCACCAGCAAATCGCTCGACCACAATATTTGGATTTAATCGTTCTAAAAACTGAATAAAAAAATCAATGTATTCTGATAATTCAAAAAAAGTAAATCTTTCGGGATAATTCTTATACTCGAGCTCCATAGCAGTACCTTTAATAATCTGTAATTGATGAAATTTAACCGTATCAATTGGTAATGATGAAATTATATCGGCCTCTTTTAGCAGAAACTCTTTCGACTCGCCAGGCAAACCAAAAATAAAATGAGCTCCGGTTTTCAATTCGTATTTTTTTGATTTTTCAAGAGCTTCAACCGCTTCCTCAAACGTATGTCCACGATTTATTCGTTTAAGGGTTACGTTGCTGCACGATTCAATCCCATATTCGATAATAATGTAATATTTCTCTGAAAGTTCCTGAAAATAGGCTAGTTTTTCATCATCAATGCAATCGGGGCGCGTGCCAATAACCAACCCAATAACACCAGGAATTGAAAGAGCCTCACTATAAATTTTTTTTAATTGAGATATAGGAGCATATGTATTAGAGTATGCTTGAAAATAAGCCAGAAAGTTTTTTGCTCGTCGATATCGCTTAAAATGAAACTCTATACCTTCTTCGATTTGCTGTTTAACTGTTTTTTCAGGAACACAATACGACGGATTAAAAGCATCATTATTACAGTACGTACAACCTCCAGTACCTTTTAAACCATCACGATTAGGGCAAGTAAATCCAGCATCAATAGTAACCTTCTGGATTCTTTCACCAATTGTTCGTTTAAAATACTCGCTGTACGAATTAAACCGTTTAGTATGTCCCCATGAGTAATTTGTCATCTAATAAAAATCGAAGGTTAAGAATAATTTTTTAAAATTTAAGTAAGAATTTCTCAAACAAATTTAACCAAATTAAGAAGAACGCGAACTATTTGTGGCCCCTTCAAAAATATTTTAAACCATTAAACATTAAAACATGTTATATGAAATATTATAAAATTGTTCGAATTCTGAAATTATCTGTATTTTTGTTTTGAAAATAATTGCAATTAAAACCAACTATTGTGGAAATATCAAAAGCTGTATTTTATTATGTAATTGCAATCCAGGTAGGCTACCTTAAAAGATTTGGTGGTCTGTAATTCAATCTCCTCTGTTTTCTCTAAAAAGATTTTCATAAATTGCCAAAGGTTCATAAAAAAGTGACCTTACTTTTTTCTAATCAGAATAATTTAAAACTATAATAATTATGCAAAAATTACTTTTATTAGGTGACGAAGCAATAGCTCAGGGAGCATTGGATGCAGGATTGTCGGGCATTTATGCCTACCCGGGAACACCCTCAACCGAAATAACTGAATATGTGCAAGCTTCGAAATTTGCCAAAGAGAATAATATTCACAGCAAATGGTCGACAAACGAAAAAACAGCTATGGAAGCTGCATTAGGAATGTCGTATGCCGGAAAACGTGCTATGGTTTGTATGAAACATGTTGGTTTAAACGTTGCTGCCGATGCATTTATTAATGCTTCGATTACCGGAGTTAATGGCGGTTTAATAGTTGTTTCTGCTGATGATCCATCAATGCACTCATCTCAGAATGAACAAGACTCTAGGTTTTATGCCAAATTTGCCATGATACCCATTCTTGAACCAGTAAATCAGCAAGAAGCATACGAGATGGCTTATTATGGGTTCGAATTGTCAGAAAAATTTAAACTACCTGTAATGCTTCGTATTACAACCCGCCTAGCACATTCAAGAGCAGGTGTTCAGCCGTTGCCTTTACGTAAGCAGAACGATAACTCATTACCTTCTGATTTGCGTCAGTTTGTTTTATTACCTGCCATTGCCCGCAAAAACTATAAAGGATTATTAAATTCGCAATCAGGACTGGAAAAAGCATCCGAAGATTCCAAATACAATACCTATTTTGATGGCAGCGATAAATCACTTGGAATAATCACTACTGGGATTGCTTATAATTACCTGATGGAAAACTTCCAGGATAAACCGCTCAATTTTCCTGTACTTAAAATTTGTCAATATCCTATTCCACGTAAACAAGTAAATCAATTAGTAAAAGATTGTAAAAAGATATTGGTAATTGAAGAAGGATATCCAATTGTAGAAGAAATGCTAAAAGGATTTCAGGAAGCAGGAACACCTGTTACCGGGAGATTAGATGGCACTTTACCGCGTGATGGAGAGTTAAATCCAAATATCGTTGCTAAAGCACTGGGATTTGAAACAAAAACAGATGACAGGATTCCAGAAATAGTTAAAAACAGACCACCTTCAATGTGTACAGGCTGTGGACATATCGATGCATACGGAGCTTTATTACAAGCCTTATCCGAATACAGCGAAGGACGTGTTTTCTCAGATATTGGATGTTACACTTTAGGTGCTTTGCCTCCATACAATGCAATTAACTCATGTGTTGATATGGGAGCCTCGATTACTATGGCAAAAGGTGCTGCTGATGCTGGATTAATTCCAGCCGTTGCAGTTATTGGAGATTCTACATTTACACATTCAGGAATCACTGGTCTTATAGATTGCGTAACAGAAAACAGCCCTGTAACAATCATTATATCTGACAACTTTACTACCGGCATGACTGGAGGACAGGATTCTAAAGCACTTGGCCGAATAGAAAGTATCTGTATAGGAGTTGGTGTTCATCCTGATCATATTAAAGTTTTTAAACCAACCAAGAAAAACATGGATGAAATGGTGCAGGTAATGAAGGAAGAATTAGCATACAAAGGTGTATCAGTAATTATTCCGCGTCGCCAATGTATTCAAACCATGAAAAATAAAGCACTGGTTGAAAAAGTTAAAGAGCTTGGCTTGTAACAAAGCCTTTGGCAATTAGCTATAAGCACAACCTATATTATAAATTGTAAGATATAAAAAATAAAATCATTTAAAATGAAAACAGACATCGTATTAGCCGGAGTTGGTGGTCAGGGAATTCTTTCAATTGCTGCTACCATTGGTATGGCTGCTTTACATAGCAACCTTCAGTTAAAACAATCTGAAGTGCACGGAATGAGTCAGCGTGGTGGTGATGTACAATCACATATGAGGGTTTCGGATAAAGAAATTGCATCAGACCTAATACCTATGGGTGCTGCAGATATTATTCTATCTGTTGAACCAATGGAATCGCTAAGATATTTACCATTTCTGTCGAAAGACGGTTGGCTTGTAACCAATTCAACTCCTTTTATAAATATTACAAATTATCCAAAAATCGAAGATTTACTCACTGAGATAAGGAAATTTAAAAATCATATTTTAATCGATGCTGATAAAATTGCCGAAGAATTTGGATCAAAAAAATCGTCAAACATCGTTATGTTAGGTGCAGCATCACCTTTCTTCAATATTCCTTTTGAAAGCTTTGAAGAAGGAATTCGCAAAATATTTGGTCGAAAAGGAGATGATATTATCGAGACAAATCTTAAAGCTTTGCGCGCTGGAAGAGAATTTACAGAGAAAAATAGATAAAAAATATATTTAGATTTAATTAAGCCCATCTTTGTTTAAGGATGGGTTTTTTGTGTTAATTAATTTATTAATTATCTTTCAGACCTAATTCATTCTCCCAAATTATGGAAATTGAACTTTTTGAAGTTAAAACCAAAGCTGATCTCCGAAAATTTATATTTTTACCAAAAAAAATCCACAATAATCATCATAACTGGTTGCCCCCATTATATTCCGATGAGTGGACTATATTTGATCCTAAGAAAAACAGATCGTTTAATTATTGCGATACCATAATGATACTTGCCAAAAAGGATAACGAAATCGTTGGACGTATTATGGGCATAATCAATAAGAAATATAACGAGATTCATAATGAGAACTATGCACGTTTTGCTTTTATGGAGTGTTTAAATGATCATGAAGTTTTTCATGCATTAATAAGTTATATCGAAAACTGGGCAAGAGATAAAGGAACAACTAAACTAATAGGTCCGTTTGGTTTTTCAGATAAAGATCCTCAGGGATTTTTGATCGATGGATTTGATCAACCTACAGTAATGATTACTAATTGCAGCTTTCAATATATGGCCGAAAGTATTGAAAAAGAAGGATTTACTCAATTACTTGATCTGGTTCAATATAAAATAAAAACACCCCGAGAAATTCCATTATTCTACACCAGAGTTCTTGAACGGTTAAAAAAATCAGGTTATACGCTTATAGAATTTACCAGAACAAAACAAGTAAGACCATTTGTTATCCCTGTTTTTACACTTACAAATGATGCTTTCAAGAAAATCTATGGGTATGTTCCATACGATGAAAAGGAGATGAAAGACTTTGCAAATCGGTTTTTATCAATTCTTGACCCTCGTTTTATAAAAGTTATTACAAATAAAGAAAACGAAGTAATCGCATACATTATTGGTATGCCAAGTATTAGTGAAGGACTAAAAAAATCAGGAGGAAAATTGTTTCCATTTGGATTCTTTCATATTTTAAGAGCTATGAAAAAAACCAAACAACTTGATTTAATGCTTGGTGCAATAAAAACCGAATATCAAAATATAGGGCTCGATTCGTTATTAGGCACTGCCATGTTAAAATCGGCACACGAAGCAAAATTAGAAACTATTGATAGCCATATTGTTCTGGAACAGAACACAAAAATGCGTGCTGAATATGAACGAGTTGGAGGCGAAATATATAAAAGATACAGAATTTACCAGAAAAGCCTATAACTTTTTTATGCAACAGCTTGATTTGTTATACATTAAACAAATCCAGCATCATTTATCAGATTATATCACGAAATTCACAATTCAAAATTTAGAATTTCATTCAGTTATCAACATCAAAATAAAAAGCAGTCTTACGCCTGTTGATTTTTATTTATTGCCTATTTGAGATATTTTGAATAGTTTTGATGAGTTTGAAAATTATGTAAATAAGAATATCATGGATTTAAAAGCATCTGAATTAATTATTAATCAGGATGGAAGTATTTTCCATCTTCATCTTTTGCCCGAAGAGATTGCCGATGACATTATTTTAGTTGGTGATCAGGGAAGAGTAGAAACTGTAGCTTCGTTTTTCGATAGCATCGAAGTAAAAAAACACAATCGCGAGTTTAATACTATAACCGGCAAATATAAAAACAAAAGAATATCTGTAATATCAACAGGAATTGGCACAGATAATATTGATATTGTTGTAAATGAGCTCGATGCATTAGCCAATATTGATTTAAAAACCAGAACAATAAAAAAGGAACACCGATCATTAAATTTAATTCGAATCGGAACTTCAGGTTCACTTCAAAAACATGTACCCGTAGATTCTTTTTTGATGAGCCAGCGGTCTATAGGATTTGATGGATTACTTAACTTTTATGCAAACCGCAATAAAATTGCAGATATTGAATTCGAAAAAGCATTATTAAAACACCTTAACTGGCTCGAAATATTGCCTTACCCATATATTGTAAATGCATCGGAAAAGCTAGTTAAAAAAATGGAAAGCAAAGAGTTATTAAAAGGAATCACTATATCTGCACCCGGTTTTTACGGACCACAAGGACGACAATTACGTCTTCCTATTTGGAAAGAAGATATAAATGATCAGATTGAAGCTTTTGATTATAAAGGTCAGAAGATTACCAACTACGAAATGGAATGTTCGGCTATTTATGGTTTATCAGGATTATTAGGGCATAACGCACTAACCATTTGCGTGATTATTGCAAACAGGGCATTAAAAGAATTTAGCAAAGATTATCAACCTCCTATGAAAAAACTCATTAATTATGTTTTAGACAGGTTGGTTAGTGAATAATTTGTCTGCCGTAAGCAAGGTGAATAGTGGATGGTGAATAAAAGGGAGAATTAAGAAGAAGATAACTGGTTGTTTATTATGTTTCGATCACCAAAAACACCAATAACAACTCACAGCTCACAATTCGCATTGATAATTGATAATTGAAAAAAGGTGAATATTGATAATAAAATACGAGCATTGCTTCAATTGTTGGATGATCCCAACGAAGAGATTTTTATGCATGTATCGCAAAATATTATTAAACAAGGTATTGAGATCATTCCCGAATTAGAAAAAACCTGGGAAACCTCTTTAAATGAAAAGCTTCAACACCGAATTGAAAATCTGATACAGGAAATTCAGTTTTCCACTATTCAAAATAAACTTACAGCGTGGAAAGAAAGTGGTGCAATGAGCATTCTCGAAGGGGCATATCTTATCGCCAATTATCAATATCCAGATTTAAAATTCGATTATATCGAAAAGCTATTTGAGGTTTTAAGAAAAGATGTTTGGCTCGAACTAAATAATAACCTTACTGCACTTGAAAAAACAAGGGTTATAAATCACATTCTTTACGAAACACATCAATTTACAGGTAATAGCTCAAATTTTTATGCTCCACAAAATTCGTATATAAATCTGGTATTAGAGAGTAAAAAAGGAAATCCTCTAACCTTAGGAATAATTTATATTGCAATAGCACAAAAGCTTGATTTACCTATTTTCGGTGTTAGCATGCCTAAAAACTTCATTTTAGCCTATATTGATCAATATAATACTGAATTTACAGATGAAAATGAGGTGCTCTTTTATATTAACCCATATAACAAAGGAACGGTTTTAGGCAAAAGAGAAATTGATTATTTTCTTAAACAACAAAAGTTGGAACCCTTAAAGTCATACTATTACCCATGTTCAAATACCGAGATAATTAAAAAGCTCATTCTTAATCTTGTTTATTCATACGAAAAACTTGGCTACCCTGAGAAAGTAGAAGATATGCAAAAATTATATTCTATTTTAAATTCATAATTTTAGTTATTTTTGTATCAAGAACTAAACTTTAAACTTATAACTCCTTAATATGACAACTGAACAACATAGAAACGACGAAATCGATTTGATTGAATTATTTCAAAAGATGGGAAATGGCATTAAAAACCTTTTTAATAAATTGATTTCTCTTATCAATAGCTTTTTCATTTTTCTTATAAGAAAATCTATCTGGTTAATAGCTTTTATTATTTTGGGGGTTATTGTATCCTATCTCCTATTTACAATGACCAAAAGGTATTATACCTCAGAAATGACCGCTAAATCAAACTCAATGAATAATACGGTAATTGTAAATTCTATAAATCTGTTAAACGATCTGTTTATTAGTGGCAATTATTCAGCTTTAAGCGAATATCTTCAACTTACAAAATCGCAAGCAAAAAGTATAAAATCTATCAATGCCTTTTATGGCATTGATTTAAATAAAGACGAAATTAGCGATTTTGTAGATTATAAAAATACGTTTTTACCAAAAGATACAAATCAAGTTCGATTAGATGATGTATTCTACCTGCAAATAAGTGTTTACGATGAATCTGTATTTCCCGTACTCAAGAATAGTATAAAAAACTATATTAGTAATAACCCTTACGTACTCGAAAACAACAATATTAGAATACAACAAGCTCATAATCAAATCGAAATGCTAAAAAAAGAAATAGCTAAGCTTGATAGTTTACAGAATGTTCAGTATTTTGAAATACCAAAAACCCAAAAAGCAAATAATAATCAAATGATCGTTCTTAATGAGAAAGATATGAAATTGTATCATGTTGAGAAGTTAAGGCTTAATACTCAGATTCTTGATTTGGAAAAGGACCTATCAATAAATCCTGATCCAATAACAGTTATTCAGGATTTTACACAACTTTCAAAAACAGAAAATCCAATAACAATATATATTAAAATATGGGTGCCTATCTTTTTTCTTTTAGGAATTATATGTTCATTAATATGGCAGTATAGAAAAAGAATCTGGTTTTTAATTAGCGAAAAGCAATATTAAATGCCTTTATCAAAAGGGAATAATAAATGGGCTGCCTAATCAAGCAGCCCATTTATTTCTTTTATGTTTTTTAGTTTTGCTACTTATCAGACTCTATTACGGCCATTTTTTTGTTTTCATTTAAATTAATAACAACCAAAAAACTATACCAAAAAGCAAAAAATACAATCCCCGTAATCCGTTGAAACATTGATTCAAAAATAAAACATACAAAACAAATCATTAAAAACAGGAATAACAACTCTTGCTGTTTTCTTATTGATTGGTAAAAAGGAACAGTGAAAACAAGCATAAGTATTACAAAACCAACTAGGCCTGTTTGTAATAAAGTTTCAAAAAACTGATTGTGTGCATTATATTTATACTCGACAGCTTCCTCAATATCTCTTTGTTTATGGATTCTTGCAAGAGCTTCTTTACTGTCACCAATGCCATAACCAAATAATGGTTTTTCTTGCCATGCAATTATAGCATTGTACCATAATGAAAATCTCAGATCAACTTGTTCAATATTTGTAGCATTTGAAAAATTTTGAAAAACCTTTTTAAACCGGGTATTTTTTACTAAGAAAACAAATCCAATGGCCAAAACCGTAATAATAATTATCTTATATATTAACCGGTGTTCTGTCAAATACTTAATTGCGAAATAAACAACTACAAAAAACGTAGCAATAAAAATTGCTCTGGCATTAAGTAAAAAGATAAAAGCAAGAATAAATAGTATTATCGTTACTTTTAAAATCAAATAAGCTTTATTTGTTGTTGTTTTAAAACTTTGCCAAATAATAATAGATGCTAATAGATAACCTAGCGAAATATAGGAAGGATGCTGATCAATTGTAATGTTCAGATATCTTACAATCATAAAAACATCATATTGCCGATCAAAATTTATTAATTCAATCAGTTTGCCGCTAAAAATAAAAATTATAAGCAAAGTGATTATACTGATAACAGACGAAGCAACAAATAAAATCTTTATCTTATCCCTTTCCTCTCTATAAAAATTCTGATCAAAGTATATTAAAAAAGGTAGTAATAATAAAGATAATTGAGACTCAATAGTTTTTATTCCTTCGTTGAAGTTGGATGAATAAAATAGAGAAATTACATTGATAAAAAATAATCCACCCAATAAGATTGCATGTTTCAGTCCTTCTCTGTCAGTTTTTTTGTAATCTATAGTAAACAAGCTACATAGAACTAATGTACCAATAAAATAAGGAATAAGACTAAACCTTAAAAATAGCATCAGGAAAATTCCAGTTATACTTATTAACTTCGCAATTCGTAAATAGTTCTTCATAAAATTTTACTTTGCAGATTTTGTTTGTTTAAACCAATTTGTCATTTCTTGTATTCCATCCTTTGTGGTAAAAGGAGGATTGTAATCTAATGCATTTATAGTCTGGCGATTATCAATAGAAAACGAACCAAATAACTTGTAAAAAAGAGAAGGTTTAAATTGCTTTATCATTATAAAGACAAACCTCGGTATTTGAATGATTTTTAGCTTTTTATTTAATCCATCAGCAATATATAAACATAATTCGGCAATTGATAAATCCTCATAATCTTTTGGAAGAAACACTCCAGACGTTTTTTTCGAAATAATCAAACAGATCAGATGATTAAGGTTTCTGATATAAATCAACGATCTATTATTGTTTACTCCACCAAAAGGTAAAATTGGAAATTTATCAACAAGTTTTATCAGATTAAACATATTTGCCTTTACACCCATTCCATAAACCAAAGGAGAACGTATTATGGCAACTTTAAAAGTATTATCTTCCAACGATTTAATTAACTTCTCAGCCTCAAATTTACTTTTTGCATAAGCATCTTTTGGGTTGCAATCGCTTGATTCATCAAATGGTTTACCAGGCTCAGAGAACTCACCATAAACCTTAACCGTACTCATGAACACAAATTGCTTAACACCATGTTCCTTTGCTCTTAAAGCCGTTTTGTATGCAAGATCACGGTTAACCGTATAGTATATATTTTCATCATTGGCTTTTTGATGAGCAATGGCAGCCAAATGCAACACTGAATCAAACCCCTCGAAACTAACCGATTCAATTTTATTATTTAACAAATCTATTTCAGTTATTGCAAACTCAGGATTATTAGCAGTAAAATACAAACCAATAAAACCCGATGATCCTGTAACTGCAACTTTCAAACTCATTATTACTTGTTTTTAAATAAATTCAAATGCCTTAATAAAATACTTAGAATAAATATTAAACAGATTCGTATTTATATCATTTTCCTTACAAGCTCTTAATATTTCACGATTAAGCAATATATTGCTTTTATACGATCGATTACTTACTCCACCCGATCTCATCGTTACAAAAGGCATCTGCAAATATCTCGTTGTTAACTTGTTCTTATGCAAAAAGCGAATAAGCAGTTCAAAATCTGACCCAATTATATAATTCTCTTTGTATAATCCAAGGGAATCATAAAACCTTTTTCTTACGTAAAAGCTGGGGTGTGCCGGCATAAACCCATATTTAAACATGTTGGGATTAAACCTTTTAGACGAATAATATCTTGTAATTTTATTCTCCTTTTTTGGATTTACAAACTGAACATCGCCGTAAACTGCATCTATGTTGTCTTTCAAAAATTCATTAACTACTATTTCAATGATATTATTGCTGCAAAAAAAATCATCAGAATTTAAAATTCCAACAATATCGCCAGTGGCCAATTTTATTCCTTTATTAATAGCATTATAAATCCCAGCATCGGGTTCAGAAATAAAATGAGCAATATGATCCTTGTATTTATTAATAATTTCAACAGTTCCATCTGTTGATGCTCCATCAACAACTATGTATTCTATATTCTGATAGGATTGATTAATAACTGACTCAATTGCTCCTCTAATGGTCGAGGCATTGTTATAAACAACAGTTATTATGGACACTTTCATATCAGAAATAAATTTTTTCGTTTAAAAAAATTTGCATAACCCAATAAAATATCCTTTTCCAGAGGCTTTTAGAAAGCGGTATTGTAGCAAATTTATCACTTCGGTCATTCAACTCCACTTCTTTTATATAACTGATATACATTTCGAGCAAAACAGATTTTACGGTAGCCATGTAGATAATCGTATTTGCGTTCCATTTTTTTTCTGCAATTCTTTTTAAAGATGAAAAATGATAAATAATTACAGGGTAATCATTCACATACAAGATATTATTTTCTTTCCTGAACTTATAGTTTGCAGCATTCCATGGCGCCACATCAATACCAATATGTTGAATTACTTTAACTTCGGAACACCTTTCAGGCCATTTATCAAGAAATATCTGGTCAGAGAAATAATTTAAATGATAACCAGATTTTCCTTTATACCAGCTTTCACACTCAAGTTTCCATTCATTCAGGCATTTTTTACCCACCGAATTATTTCTGAACAGATTTACACCAACATTGTATATTCCGTGATTTTTAGTAAGCAACTTAACCAATGGGTGCAATCTGTGAGGACATATTCCAATAGAATTATTTCCGAACTCGTTATAAAGTGGTTCCAACGAACTAAATAAATAAACATCAGCATCGAGATAAAGCAGAATATCAATATCGGGATATTGATTTAGTAAATAAATACAGATATTAGGAGTTGCAGAAAAATAATACTCCTTTTTATCCTCATAATTGTCAATACTGGTGTTAAAAAACGAGTTATAGGTTTGAAAAGATATAGGAACAATTCTTGAATCATTTAGATTTGTCAGATAATCATATGTCTCAGTATCAAAAGCCAGAACGTAAAATTTAAACTCGGAATGGAATTTCTTTATCGAATTATAAAGAGCAATGCCACGCGGTAAAAAATTAAAATCGAAGTAGGTACAAATATGAATCATTAATTAATTCGAATTTTTTACAACTTTAAAACCATCACTTAAATCATCACCTCTCAACATTACATTTTCCAATGGGTAAGGAACACATGGAATTTCTTCATTATAGCATCGCTCTCCGGATAATGAAACTGAATAATGAAATTTCTTTTCATATTGTTGGATTTCAGGTTTATCCATTGGGGCTGGTGCAATCATCCATTTGGGATTTTTAGCGATATTGATTGGAAATGATATAAACCTTAGAGAAATCAATATAACTAATCCAATTACTAAATAATTGCCAAGTTGGAAAATCGCTTTGTGTTTATTTAAAATGACCTGAATTAAATATGAAATAACAAAAGCAAAACCAGCAATAGAAAATCCATGAATAAATCGCGGATCGGGAGCATTAATAAACCAAAAACCAAGATTTATGATTATTGTAACGATGATAATTGCAATTATATATTGTTTTCGTTTTAAATTTCCGATCAATGGGAAAATAAGAAACAAATCGCAAAACAGAATAACTTTATCAAAGCCATTTAAAGATTTAAGCCATGGCACAAACCATTCGGTAATTTTTAAACCCAGCACTTCCTGATAAGGTATTCCGGGAATCCTTGCCCAGCTTTCGATCCAAAATTTTTCAACAAGAACTTGTTGTACAGGAACTTTCCAATCAACTGTAAAAATATCGATTGACGGATAGGGAAATAATAAATATCCAGACAAATAATAATTACGGATTAAATATGGAATACCAATCAATAAACCCACCACAGACATGATCAAGAATGATTGCTTTGGTTTTGATTTTAAAAGCAATGGAATGAGGAGCAGCAAAGCAAATGCATAACTCAACTTATAAACCATACAGCTTACGATCAACAAACTCATTAAAATCAAATACGACTTAGTAACTTGCTCTTCATTCTGTAAATTGAGCAAGCTTATTATAGCATAAACAATCAGAATAGTACAGGTAATATCAGGCGATGGTGTATTGATATAGTTTATAAGCAAATAAACTGATCCAACCAATAATAGCAGGTAAAATGAAGTTTTGAATAGGTCTTCTTTAGCAATTGATCTAAAAAGCGAAACGATCAATTTACTAGTTATCAGTATAAATAATAGGCTGTTTAGAGGATAAACAACCACATCGCCAAATTCGAAGGTAAAAAGTCCGGAAATCACAAAAAACATCGAATTAAACGCAAAACGACCATGAATATTGCCCAAACCAGGAACTACCGGAAAACTTCTAATCCAATTAATCGATTGCGAATGATATAACTGTGTATCCCAAAGAGAAATCTTTTGCGCTGCAGCAATTAACATAAAGATGATCAGAAATAATAATAGGAAGATAACTATCTTATCAGTTTCTTTTAGTTTATTCTTAAAGTAATAAAATTGACCCTCAAATGCTTTAAATTGAAGAACAAATATTACAACTACTGAAGAAACAACCAAAGAAAGCAACGTTTTTCCGACTGGTATTAATATGGATAAAATCCCGGTAAGTAATGATAAGCTAAGAAATCCCAATAAAAAATACTCAACGATTCCAAATTTGTAATCGTTTTTTGTTCTAATGGATTTATAATTAATTATATTAACTAATGTTAATCCAATTACATAGCAAATACTAAATGTTACAAGCCATAAAAATAAAATGAGCAGCATTCGTTAAAAATTTGTTGAATATTCGTTTTGTGTCATAAATATTATGAAAATAAATTGAACATTTATATCACGAGCAACGCGGTTAAAATCAATTTGTTTGCCCCAAACCCCTAAAGGGTGCAAATTGATTTTCTTCACACCCTCTAGTCCCGAAAACTTTCGGGAGGGGCAAATGAAGAAAATCATTAACAACAATCATGAATAAAAGCGGACAATCGTAAAATTTGTATTAAAATCCATAATAGTTTAAAATCGATTCATAATTTCAATAACTCTGAAAATATCATCTTTAGTATGAAAAGTTGAAATTGGGAGGCTTAATGTGGTTTTGTGAATTTCTTCTGAAATGTTGAAATTACCTTTTACAATTGATTCAAGGGCTTTTTGTTTATGCGGAGGAACCGGATAGTGAATTTCTGTTTTAATTCCATTTTTAAGGAGATAATCTTTTAGTTTATCTCTTTGCTCATGTCGAATAGTAAAAATATGAAAAACATCATAATAATCGCCATTTTGAACTGGCTTAATAAAGTCAGATTTTAGATTTTCAAAATAAATTGTTGCCAGACTTCTTTTATGATTATTTATTGAATCAAGATGATTTATTTTGATGCTTAAAAAGGCTGCCTGAACCTCATCAAGCCTTGAGTTAAAACCAATATATTCGTTGTAGTATTTTACTTTTGAGCCATAATTCCTCAGCATTTTTACTTTCTCAAAAAATTCAGTGTTATTGGTTACAACTGCACCACCATCTCCAAGGCATCCAAGGTTTTTAGTTGGATAAAAACTAAAAGCCGCCAAATGTCCAAATGTTCCAACTTTTTGTCCTTTATAGTTGGCACCGTGAGCCTGAGCGCAATCTTCGATTAAAAATAAGTTGTGCTTATGACATAACTCATTAATAGGATCCATATCACATGGTTTGCCATATAAATGAACAAGCATGATGGCTCGTGTATTTTTTGTAATCGATTGTTCGATGAGCAACGGATCAATATTATACGTGCGAATATCCGGCTCTACTAATACAGGTTTATGACCAGCTTGAAGAATAGCCAAGATAGTAGCAATGTATGTATTAGAAGGGACAATAATTTCAGATCCTTTCGGAATATCGAGTGATAAAAGCGAAAGAGTCAATGCATCAAGCCCCGAAGCAACACCAGCACAATATTTTGCATCCAAATAAGAAGCAAACTCATGCTCAAATAATTCAACTTTTTTTCCAAGTATAAACCAACCAGATTCAAGTACCTCTGAAAAGCCCTTTTTAAATTCTTCAAAAAAGGGTTGATTCGATTTATTTAGGTTTTCGTATTCTATCATAAAAAATCAATCTACGTCAATATTCATACAACACAAAATATAAGGAGGTCTAAACTCATTTTGTCTATTTTATCGCTACTATAATCCATCTATAAATTGCTTAAATAGTAGTATTTTTTCACTATTCCTCCTTTCAAAGATCAAATGTTCAAAATCTTTTACTTTATGATTCAGATTAGTTTTTAATACTAACTCATTTAGAACAGTTTTTAATTCTGATTTATCCTTAATGTTGCATTTCCTTTCAAGAAATCCATAATCAGGTTCAGTTATCGCAAGTAGAAACATAGCATCATAAAAATCTCTTCCTTTTGATCGATTAATTAATGCAGCAATTTTCATTGAACAAAGAACACTATCAGGGGGTACAGGAAAACTAACAAAGAGACCGCATCCTTTTATGTTTGCCATTACTGTTTTATAAAAGAAATGCTGATCTTCGCTCTCAATTTTTATCAGGAACCTCTCCTCCTTATAAACTGACAAACCCATTTCAAACAATAATTCAGGGAAATGAATATTCCTTCTAAAGGCTGATAATTTTGTGCTAGGCTTATCTCTTGCTTCGACTTTTAATCCAAACCGTTTAAGAAAGAGCAAGATCCCATCTGTCATTTCAGTGAACTCTTCTATATTCAGATTTTTGCAATCGAAATCAAGGTCCTCCGAAAATCTATCAATTCCTTTTACCAACCGCAGATTTGTACCTCCTATAAATGCAAGCTTTTGTATATGAGGAGTTGATGATAAATAATCAAGAATCAGTAACTGAATATACTCCTTAACCAGATATTTTCTATGGGTAGTATTTTCTCTCAAATAGGGAGGGAAATGTTCTAAAATCTGCTCTATCCTGATCATCTTTAAATACTCTCTATTAACAAATCAATACGCTTATTCAATTGAATACTATTAAATCTTTTAGCATAATCCTTAAGTATTTCGATGCTTATTATTTCTTCAAATATTTCAGAATCTATTCTGAGTTCCAGAATTTCATCAACTGTATTATACATAGGGTTTAAATATAAAAAATCCAGGATGGCTTTTTCAGGGCTAGCAATTAAAATACTTAAATCTTTCAATAATGGCTTCTGTTCATATCCAAAGAATAAATTAGGTTGTACCGATTGATACTGAAAATATCCGAAGTTATTCTTAAAATCTGCTGTTTTTAGAGAACTTATGCTTGTAATTTGAGTAACAGCTTCAGGAATTAATCCGTAAAAAGCCATACATGTTTGTAGACTTATATATGACGGGCGATACATACGATTGGCAATAAAATATGTAAACTCAGGATTTTCAAGATACTCAGGGAAACTATATAGTGAATTTCGCAACTTCAATAAATATCCTTTTTTAACCCAATTTGTAAGGTTGTTTTTATTAAAGTTATTATTCCATGCGTAAACCTGATTTGATGAAAAACAAACCAGTTTAAAAAATACCTCACGAAATAATTGAATATTCATTTCTTTTTTTATACAAATTTAAGGAAAAAAAGAAATATTATACAAAAAAAGTTAGGATAATATTTAATAAGAATCAAAAATATAGTCTTTTTCATCAAAGTTTTCAGAAGCCAAAACCATCAGGATTGCATCATCAGAAAAATCATACATTTGATGCCAGTCTTTAGGTTCAAGAATTAAGCAAACAGAGGGTTTGTTTAAATGAAAGTGAGTTTGGTTTTTGCCATCGTTATTAAAGATTTTGCATTCGCCCTTAATACAAATGGCAGCCTGAACGGTTTTGTGATGCCTGTGTCCTCCCCTAGCCGAATCATCAACACCATAAATATAAAATACTCTTTTTATATCAAATGGGAGAACTTTTTCAATAACAGTTAAATTACCACGCTTGTCGGTAAATGTTTTTAAATCTATTAGATAAGCCATTTTTGTATTTTAATTATGAAGAAAACAACATGCGGGTAGTTCAATTTATTCTTCGAGCCAGGTTTTAATTTCCTTTTTCATAGATTTGAACTTTGGTTCGATCGATTTCACTTCTTAGAAATCTATTTCTAATTGCCTTCTGTTCAAGAAGATCGATTTGTCTTTTTAATAATTCTTCGAGTTGAAACTTAAGGTTAAAATACTTGTCAGAATAAGATATGGGATCTTTTTCATCAATATCTACCACCAGGTCAATATCGCTGTCTTGCTTAAACTTATTAGTGGTCACAGAGCCAAAAGCAAAGAGAGTTCTAACTTTATTAATTTCACAAAGTTGAATGATCTGGTTAATATGTTGACTTATAATTTTCATACTAACGCAAAGGTAATAAATAATTTGGTTTCATGATTAATTTGTACTGTATCAAGGATTTACTGTTAATAGCAATACATTCCCAATAGCTTTAAGGTTGTTCTCGATATCAGTAAAAATTTGTAAATCTATCAGATAAGCCATTTTTGTATTTCAATTAAAAAAGAAACAACTTAGAGTAAATGGATTTGTTTCAAAAATAAATCTTCTTTATGAATAATTAAACCTTGTATTTGCTTTAACTTAAAATAAGGTAATAAGGTCAAACTGGTTTCGAATTTGTATTTATTACTAAGGTTAAAAAGTAGAATAAGGTTTTTAAACGTGCTAAAATTTTGCTAGGTGTTTTGTTTTGGAAAAAAATTAAAACCTTATTTGCGATAAAAAAACCTTAGTAACCCAGTCATATACTATTTAATAAAAACCTTATTCCCTTATTTTGGGCTAATTGTTTTTTGAAAATAATGCATTAATTCATCGTATTCTTCTTGAAAGGTTTTCTTTCTATGATGTTCAGGCTGGTTTAAAATATATTTACAAACCCTGTCAATATCACCCTTTGAAACAGAAAAAGCAGATGCAGACATCTGCCATGAGAATTTTTCAGGACAAAGTTTATTGTCATTTATAAATTTTGTAGAGCTATTTGCGATTATCGTTGCAATTGTTTCTTCTGATAAACTTGGTGATCGGGAGATTAAGAAATGGACATGTTCCGGGTTCGCATAGATTGAATACAATTTGCAATCATTATGGTTTACAATACCAGTAATATACTTTTCTATTCGCTCTCTGTTTTTTGAAGTTATTAAGGGTAAGCGATTTGAAGTAATAAATACGAAGTGTGTATATAAGTTATTATAATCTATCTTCATTATATAAATAGTCTATAACCTATAATCATAATAATACTTAGCTTATCCTTTAGTTCTCTTAAACAAAAATCCTTTAAACTCAGATTTTATATTTGATCTGTCTTGTGAATCAAATTCAGTCATTATTTCAAAATCCGATTTCATATAATGAATAAATTTTTCTTTATTAAAAAACCAGCATGGATAACTTGCTTCGTATATGTTGGGATTTACCTTTTGAACAGTAATTCTATCATTACCATCAATAAATGCTGTTCTATCTATAATTACATATTGAATTTTTGTTTTTTTTATTTCATCAAGGATTTCATAGGGTTTTTCGATATACTGCAACACACTAGAAAATAGAATTACATCAATCTCGTTTAATTCGGTACATTGATCAATTGAATAATAAAACTTAAGTTTATCATCTTCGAAATAATCTTTTCCTGCTTTTACAAAACCAGACTGTTCAACAATACACCACTTAATTTCGGGTAATTCATTTAAGAATTTCTTGTTCTGGAAATACGTACTTCCCAAGGAACCTCCAAAATCTAATACATGTAACCGACCTTTATTTTGTGCTGTAATCCATAATAAACTTGTTAATACTGGGTATGAATAATCTGTTTTTTGAAACAAAACAGAATCTTTCTCATAAGCTGACTTACCACCTTTAACTCGTTTTGTTGCGCTAATTACTTTCTCCAATATCATTTGAGAATCGTAACCAGTAGCATGACTGCTTGCTTCCTGCCAGGATGAATAATTGCCATACCAGCCATAGAAAAGACCAGTAATGAATCGTTGAATTGAATCTGGCAATATTTTCTTAAGGATCTGTTTTAACGAACCCATTCTAAAAATGATGAATCATGTTATATTTTTTTTGCTTCTGCGAATAAGGAAGTAGGATCATAAGCCAATCCTTCCTTAACATCAAGTTCGTAATTATTCCAATTTGGAATATCGCTTTCGAATGGATTTTTTATTGAGATATTTACAAACCCTGAATTCTTTAATAATCGTGAAAGAGAGAATCTATCGTACATCCACATATGAATTTCGCCACCAAGACGAAAAGATCCAATTCGCGCTTCCTTTGACCTAAATTTATCTAAAATTGTAGTTAGAACATATTTAACTGCAAACCAAAATGAGGCAACACTTGTAAATGCTTTTTTAATGTTGCCTGAAGATGAATTTCCTTTCAGAAAACTTTCCCTAATGCTTCTGCCAATGTAACCAATCCGGTCAATAACATATTTTTCATTAACCAGGTTTGGTTGCTTTAAATAATAGGCCATTAAACCACCCTTATGATTTCTAACTGTCTGATCATACATTTCGAGTAAAATCCAATCGTAGTTTGCTTCTGATAGTTCATTTGGATTCTCAGCGTTGATTTTTAAAAGCCTTTTGTATTCATCTACTAGATTCTCAAGATCAGGAACAACAACTCTAATTATTCCTCCAGGTTTAAGAACCCTAAAACACTCATTCATAAATTTCTGGGCATTTTCTTTTGGTATATGCTCCAGAACCTGCGAATGGTAAATAATGTTAAAAGTATTATCAGGAAAGGGTAAACCCTTTAAAATGTTTACTGCAATAACATCCTTTGAGCTGGATACCATATCAATATTGATCCAGTCTTTGTGGTATTTATTGCCACATCCAATATTTAAATAATTGAGCTTACTCATAGAGTTCTTCTATTTTTGAAAAATTAGTATTTAGAATCATTTGTGTTTGATAAAAATGATAGGACTAAAGTCCTTCAATAACTTACATTTTGTAACCCCAGCCTTAAGGCTGGGGTTATTCAAACTCACAAAATTATTGGGCTTTAGCCCATTATTAGATTATTAAATCGGATTCTTATGATTTTAAATAAATCTATTTTCTAGTATCCTATCAGCTTTTTCCTTATTTTCAGAATACCTAAAACAGTTCTGTTAAACGAAGATGTTTTATAATCTGAATGCTTTTTGGGAGGTTCGGCCATAATCTTGTCAAACTCGGCTCTTGTCATCCCTAATTGCTCCAGAACAAAGGTTAATTCTTTTTCCATTTCAACTTCGTTATAAAGTGGTTCTTTCAGTTGTATCAGAGCTTGTTCGCGTGTTACCTGGTCAGATACTATTTTGCACGATAAATAAAGTTTACGTTTATCAATTCCGAACTTTTTAGGCAGATAGTAAACCAATAAAAACTTGGTAAACCTGTTTTCCCAGTGTTTATTGCCATAATATTCATAACCGCAAACCTGATTCAATTCAGAAAGGGCCCGATCACCATTATAATCAATATAGTATAAAGGAGTTACTGTCTGAATTCGATTAAAAAGCTGATATTTAAACCGTTTTTCGAAAATAGAGAAGATAGGTAAATTCTTAAGTGGAATGCGACCAAACTTTTTATGAATATCCAAAATATGAACTTTATCGGTAGCATCAATCTCAAGCATATTAATACTTTCGAGAGCGAAATTATACCCAGACAAAAAGTATTTTATTTTATTTTCCTTCGCATACTTAAAAAGAACAGCAAAAAGAACATTGTCCTGTGGTATAGCAATCTCGGGTACTCCAGCCATGATAAATGCCTTGGTAAGATCTGCAAATTCAGCTTTATCGGGTTTCTCAACAATAAGATCATAGTTAAAAGCTTTGCAAATTTTATTTACATTATCGGTTGTTACTTGTGGATCGAAACCATCATCAATATGAACACATAAAACACGTAAACCATGTTTATAGGCCAAATATACCGCATATGATGAATCCAATCCACCCGATAAACCCATCATGCAATCATACTTTTTATCTTTACCCTCTTCTTTTATTTTATTAAATATCGACTCCAGTTTATCAAGTTTCTCTTGATTATTATCTCCAAGTGTCTGTTTGGCTTTATATGCATCTGTGCAGTAATTACAAATTCCTTCATCATTAAAGCGAATTAATGGATCGCCTATATTATCCATAACACATCGTGTACAAACCTGATAACTCATACTTTTAAATTATTATTACTTATTCTGCGATTTGAAATTTATTATACTATTATAGAGGTCATATTGAGCTTGGTCGAACCTTTACTCCCTATGGGTCGTGAAAAATGTTCTCATGCAAAGCATAAATATGGCTTCGACGGGCTCAGCCTGACCATCATTTAATTATAACTTCAATCGCGCAACGAGTCATTATTGTTTATTTTTTAAAAACTCAAGATAGTCTTTTTCTCTGTCAGCAGCAATACTGCTCCAGCTATATTTTATCTTTATTTTGTCAATGCCTGTTTCTGAAAATTCAGACCTGAGTTCTTTGTTTTTCATTTTCAATAAGGCACGCACCAAATCATCCACATCATTTTCGATATAAGTTAATCCGTTCCCTTCGATTCGTTCTTTCGCCTGCACTCTGTTACTAATAATTATCGGAAGTCCGCAAGCAGTAGCATCCAGCATACTGGTTGATTCCTGTCGTGGCCAAACGCCAATATCGGCAATACGATAAAAATTGGGTAATTCGTGATAAGGAATAAAATCATGAACGATACAACCTTTTAGTTTATTTATTTCCTCTTTTTGTGGTCCATCTCCCAAAAACAATGCTTTAAAAGGTTCATTCATCTCAACTAATTTATGAATTGCCTTTGCCAACAGTAATGGATTCTTTCCTTCTGTAAATCTTCCTGTATAAATACATAGCAAATCATTAGAACTAACACTCATGTCTTTTCGAATGTCATTCCTTTTATCGTTTTGGAGAGGAAAAAAGAAATCTGTATCGACACCAAGTGGAACAAGCTTTGCTTTGTGTTTGGGAATTCCATAATATTTAACAGCAATTTCAAGTGCATCAATGGTTGCCGGATAGCAACGCGAAGTTACCACAGATATTAACTTGCCGGGCATTGTTCGGGTAAAAAAGAATAAGGTCTTTTTAATAAGGTTATTTTTGTCTTTATGATACAGAGGGAAAACCGATGCAACAATATGATTAGCAGTAAAATACTTATAACTGAGATGTAATTTATAAAAAGCTCCCTGCAGAGTAATGAACGAAAAAGGATCAAAAGACTGAACAATATCAGGTTCGATCTCCTTTAGTTTTTTTCCAAGATTTTTAATAAGAATCTTCCCTCCGATCGTTCTAAAAGGCAATCGATGAAGAGTAAAACCATCAATCTGGGATTTTCCGGGTTGTAAAATATTTTCTCCCAGATAGGGCTTATAAATACTTTCAAAATTTAGTTCGTTGTAATATACCTGAGCAGTAGAACTTACCACATGAACTTCGTGTCCCAGTTTAGCTAGTGCTTTTGGCAGACAGTTCTCAATATAACCCATCTTGTCAGAAAACCAAACTGAAAGAAAAACTATTTTCATATCCCCGAATGTATTGATTTTTGAGAC
This sequence comes from Bacteroidales bacterium, assembly GCA_050179935.1. GTDB lineage: Bacteria > Bacteroidota > Bacteroidia > Bacteroidales > UBA12077 > UBA12077. The sequence continues at coordinate 46,508 of JBFXEQ010000003.1, forward strand.
AAAATGGATTCGTATCTAATAATTATTATTGATATCATAATAATTGCAGCAATATAACATACAACTTCTATTCCCACATAAATCTTTAAAAAACCAGTAAAAGACAAGTTTTTTATAGTAAATAAAAATATGATTGCACAAAAATAAAAGAACTGCCAAATACTATAAAGCTTAATTTTTCGCATAGCGATAAATACAGCTGAAAAGGAAGAAACAATAAAGTTCAGTGCAAATGACCAAACTAATATTTTTGAAATTTCGCCGGAATAGCCCCAGTTTTGGCCAAAAACAAATTTAAATAGGTTTACGCCAAAAAGCAGAATAATAATGATCTCAAAAAACACAATCATTGCGATTACTAATATGAGTGGTTTGATATCACCAAGCAAACTTTTATTTTGCTGGTACTTTTCAGAGATTCTTTGAAGCAGTACATTTGAAACAGCCGTAGCAACAAAAGCCAATGGAATGGATAGTAAAAGCTTTGAAAGATCAAAATAACCGGCATTAACCGACGAATAGTATTTATTTATAAAAACTACCGGCAGCAAATAACTGCAGGCACTCATTAAAGCCGGGATAAGGTTGTATTTTGGGAATTCTGAGTATTTTATAAGAACATAACGCATTTTGTTATAACTAATATCTTTAAGTCTGAATTCATTTTTAACCGATTGATAAATTACAACTATATTATTTGATAACTGCCCTATAATATCACCATAAACCAGACCTTTAATATCTCTTAAAAAAGCAAAAATAACTTGCGAAATGCCCTCAATACCTCTTCGTGTCATTTTATTAACGGATACGGCCATATATCTTTTTTTGCGTATCAGCCAATAATTAAAACTTTGATAGGTACTATATAAAAATGCACTTATTGGAATAAGATAAAGAATAGCGACAGAAAAACTCTCTGAAATATTTAATATTCGTAAAAGATCTCGTCCCCAGATTGAGACTACAAGAATTAGTAGCAGATTAACTGTGAAATTTATTGAAATAGATAGAAATAATAAATTTGCCGAGTCTTTATCCTTTCGGGGCAATACAATTGCATCGTCGTATCTAAAAGATGAAAAAATAAGAATAATGCCGACAAATGAAAGATAAACAGAGAATGTGCCGAAAACCTCAGGCGAGAAGTATCTGCGAAGAAAAGGCTGGAGTAAAATTGAAATGGCTTGTGCTAAGACGGTGCCTGTAATTAGGATTGATGCACTTTTTAGCAGTTCGGAACGCAACAATTGTTGAGTAAAATATTTAAAATAGTTTTTCAATTCTTAGATCTACTATTGACTGATCTTTTTAATCTTTACAACTTCCCCTATTTACAGTCATTGCGAGCATAGCGAAGCCCGCCTGCGGCAGGCAGGCAATCTCTCTAAAGACTGCTTCAGTCGCCCATTTGGGCTTCTTCGCAGTGACTATCGTTTGGGTTATCATAGCTAAATTGTGCCAAAAACTTAGGTAGCCTAATGTATTGACTTATTTAAAAGGCACTTTTTTATCGACCCACCGGGTAATATAATATAAAAAGCACAAACTGATAAAATAGGTAATTAGTTGAATCGGTACATTACGGAAATAACGGTAAAATAAAATCATTAAGATAATAACCACATTAATGACTATCAGCATTTGCCCGACCTGTTTATGCGTATAACCTGCTCTAACTAATCGCTGATAAACATGTTTATTATGTGCTTCACTCAACTTTTCATGATTTCGCCAGCGGCGGTACAATGTAAACGTTGCATCGAACCAGAATGGAGCAGAAAGCATGATCCAGTTAACAATTGAAAATTCGTATGTATTGTGAAAGTAAATACCTAAAACTACCAAAATAAACCCAAGCTGGGTACTTCCCACATCACCCATAAAAATTTTAGCATTTGGCCAGTTCCAGTAAAAAAATCCGGCAACAGCAGCAATAAGTATAAGATTAACCGGATTTAATGTAAAGAAAAACATAAATAAAGCAATGGTTATGGTTTCGATAGATACAAAACCATTGATCCCATCCATAAAGTTATAAAGGTTAATAAACCAAACCATACCGATTATAACTATTGGGTAGGTAAAGTAATAATAATCTGCAGCAATCTCTGGATTTATGAATGGACGCATCCCACCTAAAAAATAAAAAGCTGCCATGGCAACTATAAAATGAATGATTAGCCTTATAGATGCTTTTATCTCAATAAGATCATCGATAAAACTAACAACCGCCAACAGCGACCCACACAACAAAGCATAAAAAAGATTAGCTTCGATAAATTCGAAATAATAGAAAATTACAATCCCCAGATACCAGGTAAATACAATGGCTAATCCACCAAGACGAGGAGTTGGAACATTATGCAAGCTACGCTCATTGGGATAATTCAGCAAACTTCGTTTTAATGAAATCCTAATTATCCCCCAAACCAGCGCATAGGAAATAAACCCCAGCAGGATTATTATAAAACCAATTTTTAGCATTTATCAATTTTCAATGTGAGTGGTAATTGATGATTTGTGATCTTTTCAACTCTTGTGTCAAGTCCGATAATTATTATAAATTGTATTTAAAACGATAAAATTTCATCTACTAACTAACAGGCAATAAAACCCCACCTATTTTTTGAGGGATTAATAAAGCTCGTTTATATACCTCATATTAAAAGTAAGTATTTACAGCAAATTTAAATTGGTCAATAAATATCCCTTTGAAGCTTGATATATTATTCTGTTCATAGAATAAAAGCATTGCTTTCTTGTATTCAACAGAGTCAACTGTTCTAAATGAAATTGGGCAATATTTATGACTCATAAGGACAGCATTACTTACAATTCTAGCGGTTCTTTTATTTCCATCAACAAATGGTTGGATGTATGATATTAAAACAAGTAGAAGCAATGCTTTTTCAAAAACGTTTACTTTACTATTCACTAATTCGCACATACTCGAAAGGGCTTCTGAAATTTGAAACTCATTATCTAAAGGTCGATAATTTGTCCCCGAGATGCCAACTCTTCTCTTTCTTATATTTCTATCAACACCAAGTTCTTTTATTAAGATACTATGGATGTCTTCAATCTTTGAAACCGATAAGGGAATTAAATAATCAGGGTTCTCAATTACAAAGTCAATTGCTTCCTTATGGTTTAGAAGCATTATCGCTTCTTCTTTTGTTTTCCCTGAGGCTGTTTCCTTTTCTTTAAGCAGTCTTTCTGTTTCTAAAAGGGAGTAAGTATTTCCTTCAATCTGAGAAGATTTCCAACTTAAGTCGATCGCTAATCTTTCTAACTCCTTTCTATATTCTTTTTCAGAAAGCAGAGATATGTTCTTTTTGAATTTTTCCTGAAGCAAGCCCAATTGTTCCAATTCATTGGCTGAAAATATGTTACAACCCTTAAGGGTTTCAGGTATGAGCCGTAAATTAAAACTACCCATAATATCCCTTTCATCAATTTCTTTCATATAATATTGCTCTAAGTCGACAGGATATAACAGTTCATAGGAAGGTAAAATCAAATATTTTGTTGATTTCCCCTGTCCTTTTTTGGTTACTATATTTTCGTCAATTAACTTAGAAAGAATTCTTTTTACGGTGGCATAACTGATCAATGAAGAGATGCCTTCAAATATTTCACTGGAAGAAATCTCATGATTTTTCTTTATGAGCTCAATTATTTCTATTTCTCTTTTGTCAATCATTATACTAAAAAATTACGGCTCACAAATATACTCATTATGGCTCAAATAGTTATAATAATGAGCCGTATTTTTATTTAAAATGAGCTACAATTTAATATTTCCTTCCACTTTACTGTTTTGACTTTACCTATTCACTATTTCCAATAATCAATGTGGTACTTGAGCTACGGGCCATGAGTTGTGAGCGGTGAGCTGTGAATAGTGTCATGTGAGCTTTGAACTGCGAATTATTGTCTTCTGACTTCTAAAAGGAATTTTACCCAACATTTCTGTCAACCGTTATAAGCTTAAATGTAATAAAAAATGTTTGTAAACTAATGAAACCCGGATTTTTTCTGATGCAATGTTAGCAGCTTGCATTTCTAGTCTTCAAATAATTTTCAGGAGTCATTACACCCAATGAACTATTTTTAAAGTCTTTCAAATTACGAGTTAAAATCAGACTAATATTTCCATTACACTCTGCCGAGAAATTTTGTAATGCATCTTCAAAGTCTTTGAAATTTGAGTTTAATGCATGAATAATTGAATTTCTATCAATTAATAGTACTTCGGTTATTGAAATTAATTGAGATAACTTATCTATAACTTTTTCGTGCGTTGAGGATTCTCTAAGCAAATAGTACAAGTTACTTAATATAACTGGCGTAATAAAGCCTTTGATTTCATTTGATTCACACAATGACAATACATTCGCAGAATGTTCAGAGTAAGGTTTTCTGTCAAAGAAGAAATCTAGAATGATGTCAGTATCGAGAAGTATATTAGTCATTACTTAAAGGTATTTTTCAGACAATCTTTTGGAAAGTTCTTTCTTATAGTTAAAATTTCTAGGTGCTTTAAAGGAACCTTTCATAGATTTAACAATAGGTGTTATTTTAATATTCCTATCAACTTCCTCATTAGTAATGATTTTCAGATAGTTCTCAATTATACTGGATAAACTACGTCCTTTATCGTTAGCATATTTTTTTGCTTTCTCGATAATACTTTGCTCGATTGTCAATGTTAACTTTGTATTCATACCAGTTAGTTTTTTAAAAAATCTATACTCTGCAAATTTATAAAACTTTTATCGCACGTGCAAATATTTTTCCAAATACACGTATTACGATTTACCTTCCGCCAACTCTGCTCTGTCTACCACTTAATACTATCAGTTATCAATTAACAATTATCAATTACCATTGTGATTAGTGATCTGTGGGCTGTGCTTCATGAGTATCTAGCTGTGAACCTCGTGCTATTGTCTTCTGACTTCCAACTTCGATCTTCTTACTTCTGTTTTCCTATTCACCATTCACTTTTTAATAATCATGTGCCTCTTGAGCCTCGAGCTATGAACTATTGGCAGCGAGTTATTATCCTCTAACTTCTAACCTATTCACCATTCACTAATCACCATTTTACCATTTTACCATTTTACCATTTTACCATTTTACCAATATACCTTATACCTTGTACCTTATACTCTTTATTAACTCAACTCTATAGTCTTCTTTTCCTCTTCCCCCTTTTTATCTTTCTGATGAACATAATGAATAAAAAATGGCAGCACAAGGAACAAACCCATTACAGGAGGATCAAATGGATTGTTGCCGCTAAAAAATGAAAAATAAAAAGTTACCACGAAACATAGAAACAGTGCCCAATATTCTTTTCTATATTTCAGATAATAATAAACCGCTTTGTACAAAACCCACAAATAAGCTAATAAACCAATAATACCAGAATATAATAAAACAGATAAGAAGGGATTGTGGGGATAATCATAGCCATTTTTTACATTAAACTCCTTTGCAAATTTCTTTGTGTAATCAAAACCACCTCCAAAAATCTTTTGCCACCAGGAGTATTCTTCTTTATAGGTTTGCATGGCAAATTTCCAACGAATAACACGAGGTCCAGTAAATGAATTTTTTATAAAATTATCATCCAAATTGTCTGAAACGTTTGAATTAATAAACCTTTCTTTTTTTAAGGATACCTCATTCATATAGGTGTTATGATCTTTTTTAAATTCATCTGGTATTTTATCGAATGAATACCAATTACGGTTTCTTTTAATATAAAATTCTGGGTGTGTAAAGATTATATTACCTTGAAGAGATGAGAAATTGGCCACCCCTTTCTGAGAAAAAAACAGGTCAAATTTGATTCGCCCTCCCTTGGACAACCCTTTAATTTTAAGCAATTGCCATTCATTTTTCTTTTTCAGATCATATAAATCGACTTTTGGACCATCAATTTTTCCTGCGGCCCCAATTCGAACCTGACTACCATTAAAATTATCAGAAACATAACAATAAACTCGATATAAAATTGAATCATTATCTAGTGTATTTATATCATTGATTATATTCTTATAATAGTAAAAACTTTTATGAGATTTACCATTAACATTTTTATCAATTACTAATCCCTTAGTACCTTTGGGAAGAATTTCAGGATTTTTACCAATTAAAAGATTGTTCTTAAGTAGACATTCATGTTGAGAATAGGTAATTGGGTCCTTAGAGTCAAAATCCAACTCTCTTAATTCAGGGTAAGCAAAAATTACATATCCTTTTAAGTCCGAAAAATCTTTACATCTTGAAAGATTAAAAGATATATCCGTAAAAACTTTTCCTTCATTACCAATTGATGTAGCTGACAATTTTTGCCACTCTCCTCTTTTTGTTAAATCATAAAAATCAATACCTCCATTTTTAACATTTCCCCTTGTTCTAATAAGAATATTTTCTCCATTAAAATCATCAGAAACAAATGCATAAATTGAAGACAAATATCTTTTGTTTTCAATAGTTTTATATTCAAAAAGTCTTGTCGAACTGAAGGCTCCACTTTTTTCAGAATAGCTATAATTGCTGCTATTATCAATCAGGTATCCTTTTGTACTATCAGGTAAAATTTCAGCGTTTTTCCCTTTAATATGTGTTACTAACTTAAAGGATCTCTGTGCCCAACTTAAAGGATTTGATGGGTTAAATAATACACTATCCATCATTGGGTAGGCAAAAATTACATGACCTGATAAATTATTGAATGCCAACGAATCATTTTTGGAGAAATACAAATACACCCTGTATTTTTTATTATTACCACCAAATGATAATTGTAGGCTTTGCCATTCCCCTTTTCTACTTAAGTCGTAATAAGATGAAATTAATCCTTTAAGTTTTCCTGCGCCACTAATTCTTACTTTTTCACCATTAAAATCTTTTGAGACATAACAATAAACAGAAGGGATGTATCTCCAATCGGCTGCTAAAGTTCCATTAAAAATAAAAGTCTGAAAATATGATGTTCCATTTTTTGTTCTTGGTAAGTAGGTTCGGTCTATTTTATAACCGACACTTCCTTTTGGAACAATCTCAACATTATTCCCTTCAAGTTTTTCAATTGGTGTATAATTGCCCTCACCCCAACCGCTGTATGGTGACATTGGATTAAAATCATCTTTCCATAATTTTTCCTGTATATTTTTATAGGAAATACTTTCTCCTGAATAAATTGTTTTTGTTTCAAAAACCCATGAGGTAAGATAATCTGTTAATGATTTTGTAAATGGAGAATTAACGATTGTTTTATTTCGTACTAATGGAGATAAGACAAAAAGAAAATAAAAGATAAAAACCACAAATATTATTGTTGATGTTAAAAAAATTGAAGTATTCTTTCGAAATTCAGTTAAACTTTCTCTTTTGATTATTGATAGTATTGAAATTATTAGAAATACAAAAAATAAAATCAATATAATGATTAATCCTCTCCTTGAAGTTGATAATATAACATTTAGAGTTATTATAATTAAAAATAGCTGATAAAGAATCTTGATATATTTGGTTTGTTTAGAAAAAAGTTCATAAAAAATAAAAAGCATCCCTAATAAAAAGAATAATGCAGAAAAGTTACTATCAATTGTCAATGAGCTGCCCTGAGGATAACCAGCTATATCAAGAATTGGTATTTTTTTACCTATAAATTGATAAATAAGTTTTAAAATTCCAAGAATTGAAATAATACCAGCAGATAATATGACTAGCTTTCTTAATTTAGTATATAAAATCTCCAATTCATCTTTACTTTCGATTAAAATAGAAAGTAAAACGAGAATAAGAATAGCACTTAAAGAATGGATTATCTCTATAGTAAGTAACTTATTAAAATCTGACAAAAAAAGATAGTTGAGCATTAAAATAAGAAGTGTAACAAGTATGCTTATCGCACAAATACTAATAGTTTTAATAAATACAAGTACTTCAGATTTAAAAGTTCTAATTATTGAAATAACCGTTGCAAAAATTAGCAAGGGTATTAAAAGATAATTTCCATAAGGTATAACAAGTCGGATTAAGTAAAAAAGTACAAGTAAAGAACTTAATGTTATTCTCAATTGTCTGGTTAATAATACTTGCATATACTAATTACGAATAATAATGATCTATGATTTTATATATGATTTTCTTTTGTCTACAAATCACTTCTCGAATACGTTCCTAATAATAGAAGTTATTCTCTCTTTTTCTTCGATTGATAGATTTGAACCTGAAGGTAGACACAATCCCAAATTAAAAGCTTTTTCAGAGAATCCATTTGTATATACTGGTGCATTTGAAAAAACAGGTTGCAGATGCATTGGTTTCCACAAAGGTCTGCTCTCAATATTATCTTCTTCCAACTTAAGTCTTAACTTTTCTCTATCTATACCACCTGTCTTGCCAGGATCGATTAAAACTGAAGTTAACCAATAATTAGATCTCGAATTTTCATTTTCAGTATGAAATGTAATTCCCTGATAATCTTTAAATAATTCTTTATAAAAAAGATTGTTTTCTCTTCTTTGTAATACCCTGTCTTCTATCACTTCTAATTGTCCACGACCTATTCCAGCTACAATATTACTCATTCGATAATTATATCCTATATTCGAATGCTGGTAATGTGGTGCTTTGTCTCTTGCTTGTGTTGAAAGAAATCTTGCCGTTTTAATAAATTCTTCATTATTTGATACTAACGCTCCACCGCCAGAGGTTGTAATAATTTTATTACCATTAAAAGAGAGTATCCCCATCAAACCAAATGCTCCGCAATTTTTACCCTTGTATTTACTTCCTAATGCCTCTGCTGCATCTTCAATTATTGGAATTTCATATTTTTGTGAAATGGAGATCAATTCATCCATTTTCGCAGGCATACCATACAAATGAACTACAAATATAGCTTTAGGCTTTTTACCTTTTTTTATTCGATCTTTAATAGCGGTTTCAAGCAATTCCGGATCCATGTTCCAGGTATCGGGCTCACTATCAACAAAAACAGGTGTTGCACCCTGATAAGCAATCGGGTTTGCCGTTGCTGAAAAAGTAAATGACTGACAAATAACTTCATCACCCTGTTTTACACCTAAAATAACAAGAGCTAAATGCAATGCTGAAGTTCCCGAAACTAATGCAGCACAATGATCTACTCCTATATAACTTGCCAAATCACGTTCAAAACAATTTACATTCGGGCCCAATGGAGCAACCCAATTGGATTCAAATGCTTCATTAATATATTTAAGCTCGTTCCCGCTCATATGAGGGGATGAAAGCCATATTTTTGAGTTCATATAATAATAAGGTTATTCTTTTATTTTTATCAACTGGTCACATTTACTAAATGTTGCACCATAATTCTTTTTTAAATGCTCCATGTTTAATTTATTGCCTAAAAGCCAATCAATTAAAACTGCCGGGAAATTTCCACCAGCCATATAAGTAAACGGATACCCCCCGCCAAATCGTGGATTCATTTCAATAAAATAATAGTTTCCATCCATTTCCATGACATCGCAATCCAAATTCCCGATGTGTTTTAATTTTTGACCAACCAATTTCCCTATATCTTCAACTACAGGCAAATTGACAAGCCTTGCCTTATCCGTTTCACCTGCCCGCATTGCTAATTTTTCTTTAACATAAACAGAATGGTTTACCCCGTAAAAATCATTCAATACATCCAATCCGTATTCTTTACCTTTAATTTTTTGCTGAATAAGAATGGCATGTTCAAAATCGTTACTACTGGCAATAGCTAAAATAGAGTGTTTTAGCTTACTGGTTAAAAGTTTGTAAGCTAATTCCAGTTCATTGAAATCTTTAGGAAATTCTATTCCAATAGATGCACTACCCCAGCGTGGTTTTACTACAAGGGGAAATGATAAATCCCCCTTATCAAATGCCATTTCAGCTTCACTCAGTGACAAATAAGTTTTGGGAGTATTTAACCCAATTGATGCAGCAAAATCCATTGACTTTACTTTATCGAAACAAACATCGATGACTTCAGAATCAGAAACCAGAACATTAACCCCAATTGACTCAAATACCGCTTTTGATTCAGCTAAAATGGGTAACTCTAAGTCGTTTAGCGAGATTATTGCTTTTATTTTTTCTTTCTTACAAATCTCCTTTATTAGCTCAATGTAATTATCAGCATATACTTCTGGAACAAGATAAGCTTTATCTGCCACGGCCATGGCTGGTGCAGACAATTGCATGTCGGCCGCAACAACCACCCCCTTACCTTGTAAAGCCTGTTTAAAATATTCAATTAAATAATTTCGGCGTCCTGCACAGGTAAAAAGTATATTCATAAAGCTTAATATATAATCTAGAATTTGTTTTTAGTTGATATAATGTTTAAGGGCTTAAGCCCTTGCGCTGCTCTGTTAATATTTACAATAGCATCATCTAAATGAGGCAATTCTCCTTCAATAAGAGCAGAGCGATGCGGAGACATAACAATGTTCTTGAGTTCGTGAAAAGGGTTTTTTAAAGATGGAAATGTTGGTTCATTTGCGCTTTTAGGATAATTGTACCAGGTATCGATACCAGCTCCAAAAATTTGTTTGTTCTTTAATGCCAGGAATAATGCATCTTCATCGATTACTTCACCACGAGAAATATTTATTAGTATTGTTGATTTTTTGAGTTTCGAGAAAAAATCTGTATTGATAAATCCTTTTGTTTTTTCTGTTAATGGCACACATATAAAAATAAAATCCACTAAAGGAAGCATTTCTCCTATTTGAGAAATCGGATAATAAACAGTACTATTTTCAGAATAATTGTTTTCAACAGAAGTGTCTACAATAAGAAACTCACAGTTAAAACCCGACAAATATTGAAGAATTGTTTTCCCAATATGACCAAACCCAACAATCCCTATTTTTGAATTGGAGACTCTTTTTGAGAATGGAGAAACTTCATTTGAACAATCGGCCATTGGTCTGTTCCAATTTCCCTTTCGTAACTCAGCATCATGATAGGCAATTTTCTTTGAAACATCAAACATTAATGATACAGCCTGTTCGGCAACCGCATAAGCATTTGAATGAGAATTGCAAACGGTAACTCCAATTTCTTCAATCTCACTAAAGTTTAAGTTGTCAACACCTGTCCAGGGAACCTGAATAAATTTCAGTTTTCTAGCTGAATTACATATTTTTTTTGATATTACCGGACCCAAAAGAATATCGGCATTGGGTGCCAATTTAAGCAAATCGTCTTCAGAAAAGGAGTTAGGAATTAATAGTTTGCACCCTTTCTGCAATCGTTTAGTTATATATAGGATATCTTGTTCAAAAAATTTTCGGGTAAGCAAAACATTTAATTCATTCATATCTCCTTTTTTATAAAAGATTCAATTCGTTTAAAAGCTTCAATCAAAACACTATCATCAACTGCAAGTGAGATTCTAACGTGATCGTCCCATTCTTTACCAAACGCAATACCAGCCGTTACTGCCACGCCTGTATTTTCAACCAATTTTGAAGCAAACTCAATGGAGGTCATACCCAATTTTGAAATATTTATAAAGGCGAAGAAACTACCCTTAGGATTACTTCCAGTTAAGACAGAAGTGTTTTTTAAGAAACTCAAATATAACTTGATCCTTGCGCTCAATTTGCGATTATATTCTTCAAGATGACCAACTGGTAAAGGCCATGCCAGATCAAACGCCATTTGAACAACTGTTGAGGTATTTGTATTGATGTGTTGTTGAAGCTTGTTTACTTTTCCAAATAATTTTGTTGGTAAACAGCAATAACCTATTCTCCACCCTGTAACACCAAATGACTTACCGAAACCGTTAATGGTAATAACTCGTTCAGGCTTTTCTTCAAGCGAACCAATAGAAAAATGATTCAAATCACTAAAAACAAGTTTATCGTATACTTCGTCCGAAAGAATATAAATTTGTTTTTCGTATGTCATTTCAAAAACTTTTCGCAAATCAGTTTCTGAAATCATTGTGCCTGTTGGATTGTGTGGTGTGTTTAAAATTAGAACTTTAGTTTTTGGTGTAATTGCTTGCGCTAAATCCTCAAGATTGAGATTATAATTGATTTTATCCAATGGTACTATTTTAACTTCTGCTTTTGGTTCGGCCAGATATACCTGGGGTATATAACTTACATAAGCCGGCTCAATTATAATCACCTCATCTTCTGGTTCAAGAATGGCCATTAAGGTTAAAATGATTGATTGCTTAGTACCTGGAGTCACAAATATATTTTCAACTACACAATTTATTTTATTTCGTTCATTTAATTCTTTGGCTATTTTCTGCCTCAATCCGGGCAAACCGGGTGAAGATGAATACCTAGCACTTTGCTCTTGTAACAAAGCCTTATTAAATGATTCAATTAACTCTTTGGGAGGATTAAAATCAGGTTCTCCTAGGCCAAGTGATAGAATATCCTCACCTCGAGTTTTCCTTTCTTTAACAGCTTCGGCAAATTTTAAGGTTAACGACTCGTTAATTTCGTCTCTAAAAATCATATTAAAATGTTTTTTATGATTGTTCTTCCTTTTTACTCTTGAGGTATACATCAAAAGGGATTACTGTATTCTTTTCGTCAGCATTTACACCCTTACTTGACAGTACTTTAAAGAAAGTAAGAAAGATTATCTTTAAATCCAATAGAAAAGAAATATTATTCACATACCAAATATCATATTCAAATTTTTGTTCCCATGATATTGTGTTTCTACCATTAACTTGTGCCCAGCCAGTTATACCAGGTTTTACATTATGCCTTTGATTCTGATAATCTGTATAGTGCTCCATATACCTCATCTCCAGGGGTCTGGGGCCTACAATACTCATCTCCCCTTTTAAAACATTAATCAATTCAGGTAATTCATCAATACTTGCCTTTCTTATAAAGTCACCAAATTTTGTTCTTCTTTGGTGATTTGGTAACAAATTACCCTGATTATCTTTTTCATTGGTCATTGTTCTAAACTTTATCATATCAAATGGCTTTCTATTTAAACCAGGACGACAATGTAAAAAGAATACAGGAGTTCCCAATTTAAATTTTATTAAAACAATCACTAAAAGTAATACTGGAGAAACTAATAGCAATATTGCTATTGCAATCAAAAAATCAAAAAATCTTTTGCCTGATGTTTGGTATGTTTTCGAGAAGTTCATTTTGAATTAAGAATTATATCCAAATAATAGAGAATAACCTCATTATCGACTTGGTTGTCAAACTTTCTTGCAAAAAAGCATTCTTTTTTATTTATTTCATTAACATCATTTATGGTAACAACTGTGGGGTGATTGTTTCTATGTCCAACAAGAGCACAAAGGTCGTTAAAAACAACACGTTTACGAAAATCTGAATTCATTATGATAGTATGAAAAAACATTTCTTCTGGAACCAACGATGTTCTAAATCGTTGAAAAACAACATCATTTGATTCGATGAAGTCTAAAATATATTCAACAACATCTTTAGGATAAAAACCCCAAAACCGACCCCAATAAAGTTTCATATTATTTGGAAGGTGATTTTTAGTGTATAAAATATTACTTTTAATAAAATTTAAAATTAATAAAGCCTTCCTGTATATTCTAAATATGTTTAACTTGGAATCGTAAAGTCGCTTTGTTTGTTTTGGCCAATTAATTGAAAAGTGGCCATAAAATATATTATTTTCCTTGATGTGAATTGGATTAAGAAATATTTGACCTTTGTTTTGAATTAAAAATTGGTCTATTTTGTTTTTTACCTGCAAATCTTGACCTGTTCTTATTGAGTAATACTCAAAATTAACATCGTAGTCAAACGCTGTTCTTAATAGAATTATTAAAGCATCTAAAATAGATTCATTGCCCCAATGCACATCTATATTATTCCTCAAAATAATTACTCTTTGATGGAGAATTATTGAACTTTTTATGTTTTCATTGAGTTTATTTACATGAACAAATACGAAAGCATCATTGTCAATTAGTATTTGATTAATTAATGAATTAATTTGTGTGGGATTTTTGTGAACAAGTAATAGATATGCTTTTTTCATTTGATAAATGAACTATTTTTAATCAACAAAAGTTTTTTTAATTCCCTCCTCTATGCTAATTGTTGGAGACCAATCAGGAACACACTTTCCTTTTGTCCAAGGGGTAAAAACTTCTCGAATCCTATAAGGACGTGCACCCCAATTTATGTTTAATTTCTTGCCAGTAATTGTCTCAAATATCAAAGATAGTTCATTCAAACTATACCTTTTATTTGCTTTAACTGCAAAAACATCTCCATTTTTAATTTGGGGATCTGCACCTTCTAGATGTTTAGTTAAAAGATAAAAAGCAGATACAATATTATCAATGTAAGAAATATCAATTAATTGGTTGCCAGGCGACATATCTATTGATTCTCCAGTTTTAGATATTCTATGCCAAAGATTAAATATTTTTGGTCTGGTATCCTCTGGTCCAAATGAATCTGATAACTTCAACGTACAGAATCTGATTTGATTTGTTTCGATATAGTACTGAGCAATGCCTTCAAAAGCTTGCTTTGTTGCAGCATATAGATTTACAGGGGAATAATCCTTATCCTCATAGTATTGCCAAAAGGTTCCTGTATTAATAAACCATTTAATTTTAGCTTGAGATGCACATTCTAAAACATACGTACCAAACCGTACATTAGTATTGATTAAGTCTGTGACTTGTTCTGGGCTGTGAGTTGTTAAGTAGAGTGATGCTAAATGAATAACACCATCAAAAACTTCTTTTTTTAAATAGTCAATATCTTGATTGATATTTTCTTCACTTAGCCTGTGGATAGATACAATATCATCAAAGGGTGATTGTTCTGCTCCATAGAGATTGATGGTTACTTTGCAACCTTCGCTAACTAATTTTCTAACTAGATGTTTACCAATAAATCCAGTTGCTCCTGTAACGAAAATTTTCATATAAATGGGGTGTTAAAGTCAAAGAAATTTGGAAAACTTAAATCCCTATTCGATAATATAGTATTTATTGATTCCCATTTAAAGCCAAAAGAGTCATAGCGAATTCCACTATCATTCTCAGGTGAATATTCTGAAGTTTGATTGTATTCAACAATTGTACCATCAACTAATGATTTAAACCCGTGAGCAAAACCTTTAGGTATATAAAGACTTTGTCCTAATTCAGCTCGTAGTTCAATAGAGTAGCATTTTCCATAAGTTAATGAGTTTTTCCTTATATCTAGAATTACATCTAAAATTTTTCCAGAAATTACGGTAACAATTTTTATGTGATCAGCAGGGGGATTTTGAAAATGCATTCCTCTAATAACATTTTTCTTTGAGATAGAATAGTATCTTTCTTTATCATTAAATTCAAGGCCAAGAGATTTGAAAACACTATCATTATATGTTTTAATAAATACACCTCTTTCATCAGTGAATATATTATGCTGAATGACATACAAATCTTTTATAGGTGTTGTAATAATCTTCATTACTCTTTTAATTATTAATTTGACTTAGATCTTTTCTATTCCCAATCATCAGTTAGTATATTCTTGCTAGAAATCTTTTTCTCAATCAACTTGCCTTTAAAGGTCTTTATCATTAGTGGTGGACCAGAAATAAAATAGATTGAATTTGTATTACTTTCCTGAACAATTTTATCGATGTCAATTAAACCATTAATATCTTCAAAAAAAAGTATTGGCTTAATTCCTGCCTCCTCTAGTTCATCATTATAGATAAAATACTTTTCAGATCTATACCCAAGATATACACTTGGATTAATATAATCTTGAAAAGACTCGTGGGTAAAGAGGGAAAGGAAAGGCGTAATACCTGTTCCTCCTGCAATGAAAACGGTATCAACTTTACTGTGTGGTTGCTGAAATAGATCACCGTAGGGTAACTTAAGCCAAACTTCCGAACCCGGTTTAAGGGTTTGTTCCATATCCTTTGTAAAAGAACCATTAACGGCATATGTTATTTTTATGGTATCGTTATTGGGATTGCTTTGCATTGAGAAACAACGTGAGTCTGGCCACTGACCTATACCGTCATATTCGCTATCTATGGCTAAATGCAAAAATTGACCAGGTTGAAATTTGAATTTTCTACCCAATGACTTAAACTCAAGCGAGTAAATCCCATTAAATGGGTTGCTTATTGAAACAACTTCAGACTTATACTTTTTTGCTAACATTAAATAACTAGTTAAATGTTTTGAGTGATAAAGAGTGCTATTAAAATAACCTTAGTCCTTATATTTATCTATAAACGAATCGATAACTCCTTCAGTATAATCAAACATCTCCTTTTTTAATCCTGGGTAAGTGCCTAAAAAGAAAGTATTATTCATAATGTAATCTGTGTTATTTAAATGGTCTACAATTCTCCATTTTTTATTTATAAAACCAGGTTGCTTAGTCATATTACCTGCAAAAAGGTTGCGAGTTTCGATAAGATTGTTGTTTAGGTACGATGTGATTTCATCTCGGGTAAAAGGGCATCCCTCTTTCAACGTCACAATAAATGCAAACCAAGCAGGATCACTATTTTCTGTGGACTTAGGCAGAATGAAATATTCCGAATACTTTGAAAAAATTCTAGTCCATTCTTTAAAGTTCTCTTTTCGTTTGTTACAGAATACAGAAAGTTTATCCATTTGAGCAGAGCCAATTGCAGCTTGTATATCTGTCATTTTAAGGTTATACCCAATTTCGGAGTAAACGTATTTATGGTCAAATCCAAAAGGGAGGTTGCCGAATTGCTGTGAAAAACGTTTTCCGCAAGTATTGTTGTCACCACCTGCGCAATAGCAATCTCTACCCCAATCACGAAATGCTCTTACAAGAAGCGCAAGTTGAGAATCGTTAGTACAAATGGCACCTCCTTCTCCCGTTGTGATGTGGTGAGCAGGATAGAATGATATGGTAGACAGATGTGCAAATGAACCCGTTTTCTTGCCATTGTACTCAGAACCAAAAGCATCACAGTTATCCTCAATCACCCATAAATCATTCTCTTCTGCTATCTGCATAACAGCCTCAAGGTTAAATGGGTTACCAAGCGTATGTGCTAAAAATATACATCTAGTTTTAGGAGTAATAGCTTTCCTCATCATATCTATGTCAATGTTGTATGTTGGTATTTCAACATCAATAAAGACAGGTATTAATCCATATTGGATGATAGGTGTAACCGTGGCGGGAAAACCTGCTGCAACAGAAATAACCTCATCACCTGGTTTTAACCTTTTTTCACCTAATTTTTCGGATGTTAAAGCTGAAAAAGCAAGTAAGTTTGCAGAAGAACCAGAATTAGTAAGTAATACATGCTCAACATCCAGAAATTCGGAAATTTTATCAGAAAATTCTTCTGAGAATCTGCCCTCGGTTAACCAAAAATCAAGAGATGCTTCAACGGCATTTGAGATTTCTTTTACGTCAAAAACTCGTCCAGCATAATTAACTCGCGACTTACCAGGAACAAATTCTTGGTTTTGAAATTTTTCCGCGTAATAATTACATGTATTATCAATAATCTCTTTGCGTAAAGCTTTAGATTTGTCCATTTTATAAATAAGATTTGTTTACGTTTAATAATTTAAGTAGTTGTCAATTTGTTCAAAGCACACTTTTCTGATATCTTCCTTAGCCATCCATTTCTTATGCCATATTACAATAGACTCCAATGTTTTTGTAATATTCCACTGTGGATACCACTCTAATTCTGCTTTTGCCTTTGAACAGTCAAGTTTGAGGTAGTTTGCTTCATGGGGTTGAGGGTTATTGTCAATTTCATAGTTTGCACCATCGCCCCACATACTACACAATTTCTCTGTAATCCATTCAACATTTTGAGCATCATTGTCCTCGGGACCAAAATTCCATCCGCCAGAGTACTCATCACCATTTGTTAATAAATTTGCAGCTAATGTTAAGTATCCTGTTAATGGCTCTAGCACATGCTGCCATGGTCGAATAGCATAAGGACTTCTAATTTTAAGTTTTTCACCTTTAGAAATTGATCTAATAAAATCTGGGATTAAGCGATCTTCTGCCCAATCTCCACCTCCAATAACATTCCCTGCCCTTGCTGATGCAATCCCAACACCGTGGTTTGAATACTCCTTTGGGTTGAAGTATGAATTACGATATGCGGATGTTACTAGTTCAGAACAACCCTTGCTATTTGAGTAGGGATCGTACCCACCCATTGGTTCGCTTTCTCTGTAACCCCAATACCATTCCTGATTCTCGTAACATTTGTCTGTTGTAACATTCACGATAGCCTTTACCGAGGGGGTATTTCTGCATGCTTCCAATATATTTACCGTCCCCATAACATTTATGGCGTAAGTTTCTACGGGAACTTTATAGGACTCACGAACAAGAGGTTGAGCAGCCATATGAATAACTATTTCAGGCTGCACTTTTTGCATAAAACTTTGTAGAAGATTCAAGTCGCGTATATCCCCAATAAATGATGTGATTAACTTATTTATTCTAGCCTCTTTAAATAAACTGGGGTGTGTGGGCGGTTCCAAAGCGTAGCCATATACATCTGCTCCTATTTTATTAAGTAAAAGACAAAGCCATGAACCTTTAAAGCCTGTATGGCCTGTTATTAAAACACGCCGATTTTTAAATATTTCAAAGTTCAGATTCATTATTGTTGTTTGAAAATGTTTTTTCAAGATTTACATAACTACCATTTAATCCAGGGTGCATTATTTTGCTCTATCATTTCTTCTAGTTGCGTTTTGTCGCGTAAGGTATCCATTGGTTTCCAGAATCCATTATGCTTATAAGTATATAACTCACCGTCCTTAGCCAGATTTTCTAATGGACTACGTTCAAAAATTGATTTGTCACCCTCAATGTAATCAAATACTTTAGGTTCACAAACAAAGAACCCTCCATTGATCCAAGAGCCATCACCCTTTGGCTTTTCTTGAAAACTTGTAACTTTTTCATCAGGTGCAATATTTAATGAACCAAACCGTCCTTCGGGTTGTACTGAAGTCATTGTAATTCCTTTCCCATGATGCTTATGAAACTTAACCAGATCATTAATATCAACATCAGCAACACCATCGCCATACGTGAGCATAAAGGGTTCTTTGCCCACATAATCTTTTACACGCCTTATCCTGCCTCCTGTCATAGTTTCATCGCCTGTGTCAATAAGTGTAATTTTCCATGGTTCAGCATGATTCGCATGGTACTTTATACTGTTGTTGCTCATATCAACGGTCATATCTGCCATATGCCTGTAGTAATTAGCAAAGTACTCTTTTATCATATAGCCCTTATAGCCACAAAGAATGATAAAATCGTTGTAACCATAATGAGAATATATTTTCATTATATGCCAAAGAATTGGTTTGCCACCAATTTCTATCATTGGTTTAGGTTTTAATACTGTCTCTTCCGACAATCGGGAACCGAGTCCCCCAGCTAAAATTAACACTTTCAACATTTAAGAAATTTTAGTTTTCATCTTATTAATATCTTGTACTTTAGTTCATTCTTTTCTAATTAAATTTGTTTAAAAATTCAATAAATTGATCAGAAAGAGTTTCTCGACTGAACTGTTCTTCTGCCAGTTTCCGGGCATTAATCCCCATCTCATCACATAATTTCTTTTCATTGCTCAAATATATTAACTTTTTTGCATATCCGATGTAATCTGCAGCATCTGTTGTATAACCACATTTATAATTTGAAATTAAATCAGAAACCCATCCATAATGATTAACCAAAACAGGTAAGCCTGTTGCAATATAGTCAAAAAATTTGTTTGGTGATGTTCCATAAGCAAACTCAGGTATATCCGCTAAAACCATCATCCCAATATCAGATGCCTGTAAAATTTCTACTAATTCATTTTTAGGCACTGGTTCTAAAAATATACAATTATTTAGATTTTCTCTTTTAGCTCTAGCAACTAAATTATTTTTAGCAACACCTTTTCCAATCATAACAATTTTAATAACATCATTCTTTTGTTTTTGAAGATAATTGGCCACATCTAAAACAAAATCTAACCCATTTGCAGTGCCGTGAGAACCAGAAAAAATTGCGATAAAATTATTTTCACTACATCCTTTAATTACATTCTTATCAACATTTTTAGGATAAAATAACTCTAAATCACAAGCATTTGGAATCAATGCAATATTATCCTTATGTACACCTTTTTTAGCAATACCTTCAACCATTCCTGGAGATAACCCAATACAAGCATTAGCAGAATGATATGAAACCTTTTCTAGTAATCCCAACAATCTTAATATAATAGGATTTCTTATTGCTCCCATAGCCCTTGGTAATTCTGGCCATAAATCTCTTACCTCAAATATAAATTTGGTTTTTGGTTTAAATATCTTAATAATTATTCCAGGAATCCCAATTGTCAAAGGAGTTGATGTTGCAAATAAAATATCATATTGTTCAGTAAAAGCAAATCGAATTGATTTTATAGCAAATCTAACAAAACCCAAGGTTCTTTTTATATAATTTTGTTTATGAGAAGTATTTAGATTGATTTGTATAACTTTTATACCATCAACCTCCCCAATTCTATAATCTTTATTGTGAAATTCCTTCCAATTCAAATCTTCATCAACGTCTCGTGCACAAATAATCGTTACCAAATGTTTTTTTTTCACTAATCTCTTAGCAAACTCATATGACCTTGTACCTCCTGCTGCATTTCGTGTTTTAAAATACTGATGGTAATATAATACTCTCATAATTTAATCAATAATAAATTTTGTAAATTCCTTATAATCTGTATCTGCGATATATTTATCTTCAGATATTTTATTAAAGTTCTCTTTTAAACTTTTGTAATTATCTCTAATATTTATAAAAGCATTAATCATTTCAGTTTCATTTGTAAAATCAATTGCTACTCCAATTTTATCTTCTAATACTCTTTTCGCTAGATATGTATCCTTACTCACAATCATCGGTATTTCAAAATACATACATTCATATAGTTTGTTTGGTAAAGCCAATTTTGTGTTTAACGAAATATTTGTTGTATCATAAACTATATAAGCAACATCTACTTCGTTATAAATCATGGCAGCATCTTTAAAAAAATTAAATTTCCCATTAAATTCTATGTTAGAAAATTTACTTGCATATTCATTGATTATTTTTTCATCAATACCAAGTCCAAATACTTTTAAACATAACCAATTATTTTTTGACACAATATCAAGAAGTGCTTTTGTTGGTTTACCTCTATTTAAACCTCCAATTAAGCCTAAAGTTAATATTTTTGAGTTGAATTCTTTATTAGTATAACGCTTGTCAGGCAAATTTGAACTTAAAGGTTTATTTTCAAGCACAAAATAATCTTTTTTATAGAAACTTTTATAATAAGCATTGTAATATTCTGGTGAAGTAACTAATAACTTATCAATATACTTGTTCATCCATTTCTTTTCAAAATATCTATAAATTTTAGCTGTAATGCTTTTTTCAAAATTGATCTTTTTTAAATCAGGCACTTCAATTATTTTGATTATTTTGCTTTGCTTCCAGAAAATAATTCGAATTAAATAATAAATTATAAAAGCATCTATTTTATCAAATACAATATGTGATATATTATTATTCTTTATATACTTCTTTATTTTAACAATGCTCTTAAAAAAAATAAATACCCGCTTTAAATATTTGCCATTTGGAATCTTTCCTAAATCTTTTTGCTCAACAGATGAATGGATTTGCCCAGAATAATCAACCATTGTATTTCGGCTAAAATATAATACACTGGTTTTATATTTATCATTTAAATAATTTATTTGCTTAACAAATCTTGGGTTTGGCTGAAGAGTTAATAAGAAAAGTATATGTGTATTACCTGCTTTCATTTTCAATTTTTAAATTAATTATTGCCAATAAACCAAATAACATTCTTAATTCGATAATACTAAATGATTTTAAAGAATTCAGAAAGATAAAGAATATACTATACAAAATTAATCTGTTTTTGAACTGATTATTAATAGAAAAAATAACAAAGACGACGAATAATAATATTCCACAAATTCCTAGTTCAAATAATATCTCCAAGATTAGGTTGTGCGGATATAATTCTATATCTTCTCCTAAGAAATAATAACCAAAGCTTCCAACACCATGCCCAAAGAAAAATTCTAAAAAGCCATCTCTACTATGAATTAAAACAAAATCTATATATTCTTTTCTTAGATCATAACCTCCCGAAGATTTCCCAAAAACAAAACCTTCAATTAATTGGATATATCTTTTAGAAACCAAAAAGAAAACATCCTTAAATAAAATAATAACAACTATTATTAATATTATTCCAATTAAAAAAACTATAAATCTTTTTATGTTAACTATTCTGAAAATAGTCAAGTTTATGTTATTCTTTTGAAATACGTATAAAAAGAATAAGGTTATTAATGTAAAAAGTATTGGACCCCTTGCACCTGAAAATAATAACAACACAATACTCAAAAAATAAAAAACTAATCTTGTTTCACCCTTAAATAATTTTTTAATTTCTGGAAATGACAATAAAATAACATTAAGACCTAATAATATACCAATGCCTATATAGTCGCCTGAAACTTTTGAAAATTGTTGATAATCTATAATTTTTGATAAGTAAAGTCCGAAGTATAATAAGTTTATAATTCCAAAAAATAAACCAACATATATTAATAGTTTAATAAATTTCTTAAGATTAAAATTACTCTTAAGAAGCGGATATAAATACGCTATAATATTCAAATTAAAATAAAATATTTTTTTTAGGGCATAATCATGTGACGGTGAATAAATTTTTGAAATTATTAGAAGAAAATAGAATAATAGTAAAGTAATTATTGAAATAATAATATATTTTGAGAGCATTATCTTCTTTTTCCTGAAAGCATAAATTAACACATCGATTACTAAAAAAATCGAGAGTAAAAGAGTTAGATCTATAGGACTTGAAATTCCTAAAAAGTTCAACAAAACCTTTAAGCGACCCGAAATAAGAAATAATAAATAAATTAAAGCCATCCTTAAAATCTAGTACTTTATACTTAAATCATAATTAATTATGATATTTCGAATTAATATTATATTAATAATATAAAAAAAACTGCCAACAGCCACTAGCAACCACAAAAAACTATTAAAACTTAAAAAAACAAATTGAGATATTGCTAAAATCCCAATAAAATAAAAGATTTGCCAAACAGCGAATAGTTTAACACGCTCCAAAATTACAAATGCTACATTAAAAGGTGATGCAACTAAACGTACAATTGCGAGGAAAACAAATACCTGAGCATAACGACCAGAAATTTCCCAATCAGCACCAAAGAAAAAACTAAACAACCAAGGTCCAATACTCCAAATAACAATTCCCAAAAGAAAGCCCATTAAGAGAAGAAATCCCATCATTTTTCTCATCTCAGGCCACATTAAGGATTTTTTTTGACGCTTTTCAGATAAATGTTGAATTAGAACCTCAGAAAGGGAACTACCAATAAATACAATGGGAACATTTAATATCATGGTAGTTAAATGAAACTCACCAGCAATTGTAGATGAATAAAACTTATTTATATAAATAGCTGGCAAAAAAAGACTTATAGAATTTAACAAGGCAGGTAACAAGTTATATTTTGGCATATCAGAATAACGTTTTGCCACAAAAAAAAGTCTATTAAATGTAACTCCATTAAAACTGAATTTAAGTTTTCGAAGTTTGTGTATTCCAGAAAAAATATTAACTATATTTCCAAATAGGTCGCCAATTAATAAACCAAATGATTTTTCAGTCAATCCAGTAGCAACATGCACTGCACCTTCAGTAGTTCTTCGGTAGATTTTATTTAAAGAAGATAATTTGAATTCTTTTTTTCGAATTAACCAAAAGTTAATAATATGAAAAATAGAAAATAATAAGCTGCTTAAAGGAGCAAAGTATAGATAATACTTTTTCTCATATGGAATATTCAATATTGCAAGAACCTTATCTTCAAATAACAAGATAACAACATACAAAATGAAAGTAAATATTAATGATAAAATTATAGAAAGTGAAAATAGATTCTTGGCTTCAATTTCGCTTTTTGGAATATTTATTGTCTGGGAATAACGCAACGAATAAAAAATGGTAACAATACCTACAATACTCATATAAACTGAAAACAAACCAAAATCTTCGGCAGAAAATAACCTTCTAATTATGGGTTGTATCAAAACAGGAATAAACTGAGCTATAATTGTACCTACCGTCAGTGTTATAACGTTAGCTGCAAAAGTTTTATTCTTAAACTGTTTTTTTATATAGTGAAACACCTTAATATTATTGTTTTAGTTTAAAAATTGTTTCTAATAAACCATTTACATTTATATATTCAATTATCAATACATAGTGTTCAACAGGAGTATAATCCCCCATAGATTCACAATGATATCCTTTAAAATTATCAATAGGATATTCATCCCCTTTAAATATTTGTAATTTTATTTTTTCTTTGGTGTTGAACTTTATAGTTGCTATTTGTTTATCACTTAACTCGAGGATTACTTTATTGTTTTTTAGTATTGGAATAATATTCTTATCAAAGTGATATAATAATTTATAATTATGATTTTTATTGTCTTTTGATAAAATTGAATCGGTTACAACTACTTCATCTTTCAAATTCCACTTAATTGATCTATAATGTTCCGCACTTCTCCATCTCCTATTAAATCCTTTAACAAATACTTCACTATTTCCTTCGTTCCATTCATTTATTCCTACATCTGAGTATTTCTTATCTTGTTTTAAAAGAACCCCTAAACTTTCATCATCTACAACTAATGAATTATGTGCAAAAGAACTATAACCAAATTTGACAATATCCTTATCATATTCATACCCAAAAAAAGAACAATCTATTAAAATATCATTCCCATTAAATGTCATTAAAAAGCTCAAATCATCGTTATGCTTATGCGACCAATGATGATAAGCAGCTGAAAAGAATAAATAAAAACTATTTGGATCATGCCATTTCTTTCTCATAATAGCATAGCCAGTTTCTTTAAAGCAAACATTATTAAGTTTGTATGTTCTTATACTATTATCATTAATAATATCACCATAAGAATTCTTTGGATCAAATGAAGTATTATCTCCTAAAGTAGGTATCGAATCATTCGGTTGAAGTAAATTAATTGAATAAAACTTTGACTTTTCATAGACACTAGACAGTTTCTTATTTATTTCTATTTCTTCAATTGCTTTATAGGCCTGTATAAAATCACCTAGCTGTTTTGAAATTAAATAATGATAAGAAGGGGTGTTTTCTTTTGAAATTCCATCATATGTAAAAGTAAACAAGAAATAATCCATTATTCTAGCCAATGCTAAATCATGATAAGCATTCGAAAGACTATCCCAATCGTTATACAAACTATAGGCATACATACTTAAAGATTGAAACATCCCATGATTATTATTACGTGTATAAGACTCTTCTTGAGATAGTTTACTTGCATGATCTCTTAATTGAAGCTCAATTATATTATTTAACATTGGATCATTCAATACTTTTAAATAATCATAAGCATAAAGCATTGCAAATAAACGTCTGGCTGTTGTTTCATCGTGCCAGATCATTTTATTTTCATGACTAATTTCTGTATCCAAATAATTTTTCCAAATATTTATTATCTCTTTTGATTTTTCAAGATAAACAATATCATCAGTTTTTATATACGCATCTATTAAATTTAATAACCAAAAAAAACCTTGTACCCAACGTTGTTCTGTTCGAGTATGTTTTACTCCTGACCACAAATCTTGGTAATAATAATTACCAAACTTATAATAATCACTTTCAAATAGACTATCTAATAAAACATTTTTGGAAAAATTAATAGTGTTTTCTACGGTACCATCAATAATAGGTAAAATAAGTGTCATTAAAGATTTATCATGTTCTATTTCCTCCTCTGATTTATACGAATAATCAGAAAAAAGTATTGAATTGAAACTAAAAGCCCCATCAAAATAAGAAATTACTAACCTAGATCTATCATATTCTCTGGGAGTCTTAATTACATAAAAACCTTGATGAATATTAAATATAACGTTTTTTATCTGTTGGTTTTCTTTATAAAACTGTATAAAAAAAGCAGGACTTGAATTTCCTTCTATTTCAAGTCCTTTAATATTAATTCGATAATAAGTATCTGGTTGTATCTTATCATCCATATCATAAATAAATCTTTGCTGGCTTTTTGAATATCCAAATACTATTTTTCCCGAATAATGTTCAACTAAATCTACTTCTGAGACCTCATCAAATACTCTGATATTATCCTTTGTTAAATTATATTCATAAGTTTTCTGCCCAGAAGCATAAAATGAAATTAAAAAGAATATATATAATAATACTTTCTGAATCATTATAGTAAATTATTTTATCTTAGTAAAAACTTACTAATTCTTTCAGAAGCTTCACCTTCTCCATAAGGGTTATGCGCTTTAGACATAATTTCATACTTTGTTTTATTATTTATAAGCTCATTTACTTTGCTTGTAATTAGAAATTTATCTGTACCAACAAGTTCAACAGTTCCTGCCTCAACCGCTTCAGGTCGCTCTGTGGTATCACGCATTACCAAAACCGGTTTTCCTAAACTAGGGGCTTCTTCCTGAATGCCCCCACTATCAGTTAAAACCAAATAGCATTTTTCCATTAAAAAAAGAAATGGGAGATATTCTAAAGGTTTAATTAAAAAAATATTTGGGATATTACCCAATATTTCATGAACCGGTTTCAATACATTGGGATTTAAATGTACCGGATATACAAGATCAAAATCAGGATTTTTTAAAGCAATTTCTTTCATAGCTTCACACATGTTTACAAAACCATCTCCAAAATTTTCACGTCGATGGCCTGTAATTAAGATCAATTTTCGTTCTCCAGAATTTAAATGTTCAATATTGGGGTATCCAAATGCCCCAATTTGTTCAACTAATTTCGATTGTATTGATGAATTATTTTTTATTTTATTAATAGCTAAATGAAGTGCATCTATTACAGTGTTCCCTGTAACTATTATGTTTTCTTTTTTCACATTCTCATTTAGCAAATTTTGCTTAGAAAGTTCTGTTGGTGCAAAATGGTAAGTAGCAATTCTCCCTGTAATTTGCCTATTCATTTCTTCGGGCCATGGAGAATAGATATTGCTTGTTCGTAATCCGGCTTCAACATGTCCTACCGGAACTTTTTCGTAAAAAGCAGCTAAAGCAGTCATACTCGAAGTAGTTGTATCACCATGAACCAAAACAACATCTGGCTTAAAGTCCTTTATAATGGGCCTCATTTCAACCAAAACTCGTGCAGAAATATCATATAAATCCTGTCCTGATTTCATGATATTTAGATCATAATCTGGTTTAATATCAAAAATGCTTAATACTTGATCAAGCATTTCACGATGTTGAGCTGTAACACAAACTTTAGTTTCAAAATTTATAGTATCGTTTTGAAATTCTTTTACAACAGGAGCCATTTTTATAGCTTCAGGTCGAGTGCCAAATACAATGAGTACTTTTTTCATTAAAATTTAAATTACTTTTTAAAAACACCGCAAAAATCTAATATAATTTTATCTGATCTGTATTCAAGTTGAGAAAACTCTTTATGATTTACTAGAAAAGCTACAATATCAGCCCTTTCATAAGCTTCCTCAAATAAAGTGAGCTTAAAAACTTTGTGATCCTTAATATTTGGTTCAACAACATACATGTCTTCATTATTAATATCTTGCATTACTTTCTGTGCAATATATTTAGCAGGAGACTCTCGCAGATCATCAATATTAGGTTTAAAAGCAAGTCCCATACATGCAACTTTAGGTTTTCTTCTGTGTTTTATTTCAAATTCAAGCTTTGTATTTTTAATCTTTTCAGCACACCAAAAAGCTTTATAGTTATTTATTTCTCTAGCAGTACCAATTAATTTAGATTCTAAGGGGAAATCAGAAACGATAAACCAAGGATCAACAGCAATGCAATGCCCACCAACACCGCTTCCAGGTTGTAGAATATTTACTCTTGGGTGTTTATTGGCAAGACTTATTAATTCCCAAACATTGATACCTGCTTTGTCACAAATCAAAGATAATTCATTTGCAAATGCTATCTGTACATCACGTGAAGAATTCTCTGTTAACTTGCACATTTCAGCAGTTCTTGCATTTGTTTTATGAATTTCTGCTTTAACAAATGTTTTATAAAAATTAACAGCCAAGTTAGTTGAGATTTCATCAACCCCTCCAATAACCCTATCATTATTTTCAAGCTCAAACATCACATTTCCAGGCAGAACTCTCTCTGGACAATATGCCATATAAAGTTGATTCTTTAATTCTGGACGCTCTGAATATATTAATTTTTGCATTTTCTCAGTTGTACCCACAGGGCTAGTTGATTCTATAATATATAAATCATTTTCTTTAAGTAACGGTATTATTGCCATTGTTGCAGCTTCAACATATGAAATATCAGGTTCATGATCCCCCTTGAATGGTGTTGGAACAACAATTATATAAACATCAGCTACTTCTGGTTTTATACTTGCTTTAAGAAATCCTTTTTCTACTGCTGATTTTACATAGTCCTTTAACTCTGGCTCAACAATATGGATTTCACCACGATTAATTGTATCTACTACTTGTTGGTTTATGTCGACTCCATTTACTTGAACTTCATATTTTGCCAATAAGGCTGCTGTGGGTAATCCAATATATCCCAATCCAAGCATTGTTACTTTAGTAAAATCCTGTTTCATTTTCTTATTTCATTAAATTATTAATAATTTTTTCTTTTGTTTTATAAATAAATATTAAATTAAATCTATAGTTCTAAATAAAACTTATAAACTTGTTTTATACCATCATTAAACTTAATAAGCTCCTTCCAACCCAAACCTCTTAATTTATCAACATTTAATAACTTTTGAGGTGTTCCATCAGGCTTTGTTTGATCCCACTCAATTTCTCCTTCAAATCCAACAACATTTTTTACAATTTCTGCTAATTCTTTTATTGTAAGATCTTTGCCTATACCAATATTGATATGGGTGTTTTTTATTTCATTTAGATTTCCCTTTAAGTCTTCAAAATTTATTTTTTGCATTAGATAAACACAGACATCAACCAAGTCATCAGAATGAAGAAATTCGCGGCGGGGAGTTCCGGTGCCCCAGAGGGAAATAATAGCTGTGTCCTCCTTCGCTTTTGCTTCTGCGGATAAAAGCTGTGAGCTGTGAGCTGTGAGCTTTATTCCGTATTTATTTAGTATTACTCTTGTTAAAACAACTATTTTGTTTTTTGCTCTATGGTTAATAAAATAAGTTCTAATTGAGGTAATTGCTGAAATAAGTAATTCATCTTTTCTATGGTCTCGTCAACCATCATCGGGTATTCATGAGCTAAATCATTCATTAATTCTCTCAATAATAACCAGTAATCAGCAGAATCAATAATTTGCAAACGTTCAAGAATATTGAGTATATCACGAAATGGCTTCCCTGTAATGTCTTCCTGGAAATACTCAAGTAAAAACCTAAACGTATTATTTCCTAACTCATCCTGTAATTTGGTGAATCGAAATACCAACTGATCAATATTCCCTATTTTACTATCAGAAAGTGTAGTGTAATTTTCTACAGTAAGTGGAAAAAAATCTTCAATTTGAGTTAAAGCATAATGGAGTCTGTTCAAATGTATCTTGCACTTTTGAATAGAATCTTTTAATCTCTTAAAACTTATTTGTTCTTTAGCTGTCATAATTCAACTCCTTCTTTCAGAACATTTTTTAAAAAAGCATTCGTTTTTTGTCCTCCATCAATCAAAACAGTTATCTTTTGATTGCCAATAATCTTTTTGAACTGTACCAGAAATTTAATTTTAATTTGGTATTGATCTGCATTAGAAATTTTCTTATAACATCGCACAAGCAAGTCAATATCCCCACCTTTTTTATTATTGTCAGTGCGCGAACCAAATAACTTAACAGTTGTTCTCCAAAAACTTCTATGGCTACTCTCTTTATTGCTTCTATTTCTTTCTTATTCAGTCGCATTTCTCAAAATTAAAGAAAATATTTTGATTGTCCTTTTTGTGTCATAAATATTAGGTAAACAAATTGAACATTTATCTCATGAGCGAAGCGAGTAAAATCAATTTGTTTGCCCTGAATCCCTAAAGGGGTCAAATTGATTTTCTTCACACCCTTTAGTCCCGAAAACTTTCGGGAGGGGCAAATGAAGAAAATCATTAACAACAATTATTTATAAAAGTGGGCTATCGTTAAAAATTTAGAAACTTTCATATACTCATTTAATTCCATCTTCAAAAGTTATATTTGGCTTCCAACCCAAAATATTTATTTTACTAACATCCAACAACTTTTGTTTTGCAGGATCGGGTTTAATAAAACTCTTTGCTTTATTCTTTCAATTTGTCGGAAAGACCCTTTTTTAAAATATATCCTCCTGTTTTAGGATCTCCTATAAATTCAATTTTATTTTGTCCTTTTAATACCTTTATCCATCGTTCAACATTTTTAACCGATGTATTTAATTTTTCAGCAAGAAAAGGAGTCCTCCTGTTAGGGTTTTCTTTTATTATATTAAATAGTGCATTTACTCCCTCATTTACTCCCTCATTTACTCCCTCATTTACTCCCTCATTTACTCCCTCATTTACTTTCGATTTCAAATCATCATCCACATTAAATCGAACTATTACTGAATCAAAGTCAATGTCATATTCTGGCTTTGAATTGTTATAGATAAACCAATTATTTTCAATCTTTTCAAACCCGAAACCCACATTTTCAGATAATTTTACCATCCTGAAAAGCTTTGCTATAATTGGATTTCTTGGTAAAGAAATATCTTTAGACTTTAGCGTTTGTAAATCCTTAGGTAATCCACCGGGATTGTAAAACTCAATACTATTATCAAAAATCCTAATTCTAGGTTTACCGGGAGAAAAATAATCGGTGTGCATCAATAAATTGACCAATGCTTCCCTTATAGCAATTAACCCAGCAGATAATTCCTGTCCAAACCCATCCGAAGTTAACGTAAACTTTACATCTACCCTGTTTTTAAGCCTAGAGAAACATTCAAAATAATACTCCCAAAGGTTTTCATGCTCATCTAAACGATAGGTATATCTTAGTTTTGCATCTGTATATGAAGTTCCCGGTATTTCTAACAAGTCAATTCTAAAATCAGGAAAATGTCTTTCAATAATATCTCTATTTCCCAACATCAATAATCCACCATAAGTACAATTTCCATTTTCGATAATCCGAAGCTTAGTTAAAAACTCCTCTTCGGTAAACCTATTATAACTTACATCGGGATTAAAACGTGTCATATAATCGCGATATCTGTTTAATGAAGTATTATTCAGTGATTCCCTATTTGTTCCAGAAACTTTTTCGGATGTTTTAGTCCCAAATGTTTGGTCACGAAACATACTATCAATCTCCTCCTTTGTAGCCCTTTGATCAGAACTACCCCTTCGAATAAAAGTATTTGCAGGGGTGTTAAAATAAATAGGTTTTTTATTTGACGGTTTTATATAAAACCCTAAAAGAGTTTTTCCTGCAAACTTAAATAGTTTCTGTTCTGTATCAAGAAATGCATTAAATTTTCCACCTCGCAAGGTATTCAAAAAGTCTTGCTCTATTTTCTCTGCATTACCAACACCTGTAAATTCAAATATTTTACCAATTTGTTTAATCCCAAGTATAAGCCAGCCACCATTAGTATTAGCAAAAGCAGAAACAGTTTCCCAACTATTTTTTGGAACCTCTGATTTTGCCTCTTTTACTTCAAAATCCTCCCACTCAATCTCCGATAGTTTATTCTTTAATTCAGTTTCAGTCATTGTTTCTTGACTTATACACTATTTAAATCTGATAATTCCTATAAACCTTCTCAATCCCCTCATCCAGACTTATTCTTTCTTTCCATCTCAATTCATTAATCTTACTTACATCCAATAACTTCTGTTTTGTTCCATCAGGTCTTGTCGAATCCCACTCAATCATTCCCTCAAATCCAACAATATCTTTTACCAATTCGGCAAGTTCCATTATGCTTAAATCTTTACCTGTCCCTATATTGATATGCGTATTCTTAATTTCTTTAGCGTTACCTTTTAAATTTTTAAAATTTACCTTTTGCATCAAATAAACACATGCATCAGCGAGGTCATCAGAGTGGAGAAATTCGCGACGAGGAGTTCCGGTGCCCCAGAGGGTAATAATAGCTGTGTCCTCCTTCGCTTTTGCTTCGGCGGATAAAAGCTGTGAGCTGTGAGCTGTGAGCTTTATTCCGTATTTATTTAAAATTAGTATAATTTCTTCTTGTGCTGATTGGCCGGAAATTCCTTCTATTGGTCGTTTGTTTAAGTCTGATCGTATGGCTTCCCAATCATTATTCATGAGACATTTGCCCAGATGCATTTTACGAATAAGTGCAGGTAGAACATGCGAAGTTTCTAAATTATAATTATCATTTGGGCCGTACAAATTAGTTGGCATTACCGCGATAAAATTGGTTCCATACTGTATATTGTATGATTCGCACATTTTGATTCCGGCAATCTTGGCAATCGCATAGGGTTCATTGGTGTATTCCAGTTCATCTGTCAACAAATATTCTTCTTTTATTGGTTGTGGGCAGTTTTTGGGATATATGCATGAAGAACCTAAAAAGAGTAATTTTTTTACACCATTAAGGTATGAATAATGGATAATATTATTTTGAATCTGAAGGTTTTGATATATAAAATCTGCCCGATAAGTATTATTAGCAACAATTCCACCCACCTTAGCTGCAGCCAAAAAAACATACTCAGGTTTTTCTTTTTCAAAAAAGCCTTTAACAGTTTTTTGATCAACTAAATCATATTCAGGATATGGAGTAAATACAAAATTTTGATATCCTTTCGATTGGAGGTTTCTCAGAATTGAACTACCAACCAACCCTGTATGACCGGCAATATAGATTTTTGAGTTTTTTTTCATTTTTATTTGTTACACAAAGTATCACGAAGTTTTTCACAACGTTTCACAACGTTATATTTCTTATTTTACTTTGTGGAACTTCGTGTTTCCTTTGTGGAACCTTGTGATCCAAAAAAATAGTTACACAATGTTTCTCAAAGTTCTTCACAAAGTAGCCCAAAGTCAATTAGAGGATTAATCGTTTAATCCCATCTTTTAAAGATTTTGTATAAAAATTCAATAATAATCCAAGCTTGCATCCAGATAGTTTCATATAAGTTAAGGTTTGAGCAATATGAACATCATTAAATGCTTCAACCACTTTTAGTTCAATAACAACTTTCTCTTCGACCAATAAATCTATTCTATAGCCACAATCAAACTTAACTTCTTCATATATTAAAGGCATAGCCTTTTCCGATTCAACTTTTAAACCTATTTTTCTTAATTCATACGCTAAACATTCCTGATAAACTTTTTCCAGCAATCCCTGGCCTAATGCAGTATGAACCTTAAAAGCACAATCCAGAATCACTCTGCTAATTTCGTTTTCGGTCATGAAGTTCATTGTTTTTTTGTTACACAAAGTAACTCAAAGTTAATCACAATGTTTCGCAACGTTTTTTTACTTCGTGGGACTTTGTGTTTCCTTTGGGAACCTTTGTGTTACTCATTTTTTTTAGTCAATTTCGCGTAATCTGATTTTACCATTAACCTGACTAATTCTTTGAACGCGGTTTTCGGTTCCCATCCGAGTTTTTCTTTAGCTTTAGCAGGATTACCAATTAACAAATCGACTTCAGTAGGTCTGTAATATCTTGGATCAATTTCAACTACAAGTTTACCAGTGCTTTTTAAATACCCCTTTTCATCTTTGCCCTTTCCTTTCCATTCAATTGACTCTCCTAAAACAGCAAAACTCTCTTCAACAAATTCACGAACAGTATGTGTTTCATTCGTTGCAAGGACATAATCATCTGGTTTATCAGCCTGAAGAATCCTCCACATTCCCTCGACATACTCAGGAGCATAACCCCAATCTCGCTTTGCATCAAGATTACCAAGGAGTAACACATCATGTAATCCTAGCATTATTTTTGAAACAGCAACAGTAATCTTTCGGGTAACAAATGTTTTTCCTCGCCTCTCCGACTCATGATTAAAAAGAATTCCATTGCATGCAAATAAGTTATAAGCTTCGCGATAATTTACCACAATCCAATAAGCATAAAGTTTGGCAACAGCATATGGACTTCTTGGATAAAATGCTGTTTTTTCGGTTTGAGGTACTTCCTGGGCTAATCCATACAATTCAGAAGTTGAAGCCTGGTAAAACTTTGTTTTTAAACCAGTTTCTTTAATTGCATCCAGAAATCTTAATGTTCCGACACCATCAACTTCAGCAGTGTATTCAGGAACCTCAAATGAAACCTGCACATGCGATTGAGCTCCGAGGTTATAAATCTCATCTGGATTCGTTTTTTCAACAAGCCGGTTTAAGTTACTCGAATCTGTAAGGTCTCCATAATGTAAAAACAACCTTTTATTAAGCAAGTCAGAATTATTATAAAGATGATCAATCCTAAACGTATTAAAAGAACTTGACCTTCGAATTATTCCATGAACAGTATAACCCTTTTCTAATAATAGTTCTGTAAGGTAAGAACCATCCTGACCAGTAATTCCGGAAATGAGAGCAACTTTTTTCATAAATACTCTTGTTAAGTTATTTTTATGATTTACCTATGGCCTTTACAGTAAATCCAATATTTATAAGTTTTTGGTAATCGAGAATATTACGGCCATCGAAAATAAAGGCTGGTTTCATCATATTATCATGAATTTTTTGCCAGTCGTAGGTTTTAAACTCATCCCATTCGGTAAGAATTGCAATAGCATGTGCATTTTTGCAAGCTTCATAAGGATTCGTTTCTGGTTTTAGAAGTTCACGGTTCTCTTTTTCAGTACGTGAATTAAGATAATCAACATCGGCAAACATTTGCTCATGTTTTACTTTTGGATCGTAAACATGAATTTCAGCCCTATCTTCCATTAAAATATCGGCAACATACATGGCTGCTGTTTCGCGAGTATCGTTGGTATCCTTTTTAAACGCCCAACCTAAAAAAGCAATCTTTTTACCGGAAACAGTATTAAATAACGAAGTTATTATTTTATCTGCAAAACGTCTTTTCTGGTAATCATTCATAATAATAACCTGTTCCCAATAATCAGCAACCTCCTGCAAACCCAATGTGCGGCAGATATAAACTAAATTCAAAATATCCTTTTGGAAACAGGAGCCACCAAAACCTACAGATGATTTCAGAAATTTAGGACCAATACGGCTATCAGAACCAATAGCTCTTGCCACTTCGTCAATATTTGCCTCAGTCATTTCGCATAATGCAGATAATGAATTAATTGATGATACACGTTGAGCCAAAAAAGCATTCGCCGTTAATTTTGATAGTTCAGAAGACCAAACATTAGTAGTAAGGATTCGTTCACGAGGCAACCAATGTGCATAAACATCAACTAATGCTTGTATTGCCTGTTGTCCTTCAGGTGATTGATCTCCACCAATTAAAACACGGTCGGCATTGTGCAAATCCTGAATAGCTGTACCCTCAGCTAAGAATTCAGGATTTGATAATATCTGAAATTTAACATGATTTCCGGTATTATCAAGTATCGTACGCAGGGTTTCTGCTGTTCGTACAGGTAAGGTTGATTTTTCAACTACTATTTTATCATTTTTAGCAACTCGTGCAATTTGTCGGGCACAAAGTTCAATATATTTTAAATCAGCAGCCATTCCTTTTCCTTTTCCATAGGTCTTGGTTGGAGTATTTACCGAAATAAAAATAATATCAGCTTCATCAATTGCTTTATCCACATCGGTATCGAAGAAAAGATTTCTGCCTCGAGCCTCAGCAACAACCTCTTTTAATCCCGGTTCGTAAATAGGTAACTTATCCAAGTTCTTATCGTTCCAATCAGCAATGCGTTGTTTGTTAATATCAACAACAGTAACTTTTATTTCAGGGCATTTCTGGGCTATCACTGCCATTGTAGGTCCGCCAACATAACCTGCTCCAATACAACAAATATTTTTAACCGCTTTCATAAATTTGATAATAAATTAGTAAACAATTATTTACAGCTCCGCCCTGTCAGTCACATTTTATGTAACCTATCAAAGGCATACAAAAGTAATCTTTTTATAGAGTTAATGCCAAATCAAAAAATAAAAAAAGCTACTTATGTAGCTTTAAAAATACTATTAATATTGAAGTAAAAAATATAAAATCTTAAATTCCTTATTGTAGATTTTTCCAATACCACCCGACTGATTCTTTTAATCCATCTTTAAACAGGTGAGTAGGTTTATATTTTAGAAGAGTCTGTGCTTTTTGGATACTTGCAAGAGAGTGTTTAATATCACCCTCACGTTCAGGTCCATGAATTGCTTTAACTTGCTTAATTTTTGGATCATAAAAGGAAAGATATTCTTTCAAATAATCCACCATCTGATTCAAATTATTATTTTCACCACAAGCAACGTTAAAAACCTGGTTTATGGCTTCTTTATTTTCTGAAATTGCCGCAAGCTGATTAATCTGAATAACATTATCGATATAGGTAAAATCCCGGGAATGAGTCCCATCACCATTAATAACAGGACTTTTATGATCGATAAGCAGTTTAACAAATTTTGGGATTACAGCTGCATAAGCTCCATTTGGATCTTGACGCCGACCAAAAACATTAAAATAGCGTAAACCTATCGTTTCAATTCCATATATGTTGGAAAAATTCTTGGCATACAATTCATTAGCAAATTTTGTTATTGCATAAGGAGATAATGGATTTCCTATCTTATCTTCCAGTTTGGGCAAATCAGGATGATCACCATAGGTTGAGGAGCTTGCAGCATAAACAAATCGTTTAACACCTTCTTCTTTTGCAGCGAAAAGCATTTTAACAAAGCCACCAATATTTACATCTGTTGCTGTCATTGGGTCTTTAATGGATCTTGGAACACTACCCAGAGCAGCCTGATGCAAAACAACATCAACACCTTTAACTGCTTTTTGGCAATCTTCGTAATTGCGGATATCGCCTTCAATAAAGGTAAAATTAGAAATCCCAATAAGATCTTGGATGTTATGCTTAAATCCGGTTGCAAAATTATCAAAGCAAACAACATCGTTATCTTGTTTTACCAATTGCTCACATAGATTGGAACCAATAAATCCTGCTCCACCTGTTACGAGTACCTTTTTGTTTTTTATAATTCTATCCTGCATCCTGTTTTTATAATTCTATCCTGCATCCTGATTAAATATATACCTCCAAAATACTATAATACTCTACACCCCAAAATTTATTTTAAAATTTCGCCATACAAAATATATAGTAATTTTGTCCGGCAATTCTATCATCCAATAAAGATTAAAAATAGCAAAAATATTTGAGAACCAATAAAAACAGCATATTTTGCGATATCGGGTTAGATATAGTAAATACTATTTATCATAATGATATTTGCAACTATAAATTCGGATCTCGTTTTCATCCACTTGATAAACTAGTCTATGCTCTCTATCAATCCGCCGAGACCAATATCCAGATAAATCATATTTTAAAGGCTCTGGTTTCCCAATGCCCTCATAGGGATTCCTTTGTATGTCTTTTATTAAGTCATTAATTTTCTTTAGCATCTTCTTATCTTCATGCAGCCATGAGGTATAATCTTCCCAAGAGATTTTCGAAAATATTATTCTCATTATTCCTCAATTAGATTCCCAGTAATAATATTTCCTTCTTTCATTTGTTTAATTGATTCATATAATCTATCAGCATTTATTTTTGAGCTTAACAAATGAACTGTTTCCATAATTGAATTATATTCATCTAAAGAAATCATTACAGTTCCTTTCCCTGATCCACGTTTTATAATTAATGTTTCATTATTAGCTTCGACTTTGTCAAGGAAGTTTTTTAATTTGGTTCTAAATTCTGTAAAATTGGCTGCTATCATAATTTGCTATTTCAAGTATTTATTTGAGTACAAATTTAAGTACTTAAATAGTATAATCCAAATGTATTGAAGATATTTTTGTGTAATTTAATTTACATAGCCTTTTTCGCATAGCTATTTCTTACAAACTCCAATAATTCAAGTCCTTAATTTTGTTTCTATAAATACCTTTTACATCAACAAACAATGCATTTTCATTGGATATTGATTTAAAGTATTCTTCGGTTAGGTTTTTATATTTATCGTGACTAACAGCTGCAATAATTACATCATAGTTTTTACCTGGTTCTTTGGCCATTTCAAAGTTGTATTCTTCTTTAACTTCATGATGATCAGCGTATGGATCAACAACATCAACAGAAACTCCATACGATAATAATTCGCGATAAACATCCACCACTTTTGAATTTCGAATATCGCTTACATCTTCTTTAAATGTAACTCCCATAATTAGAATCCTTGAGTTTTGAATATGTTTTCCTGCTTTTACCAGTTTTTTAACAATTTGTTTGGCAATATAACCGCCCATAGAATCATTAATAAATCTGCCTGAATTAATCATTTGAGCATGATAACCCAGTTCTTTCGCTTTGTGTAATAAATAGTAAGGGTCAACTCCAATGCAATGACCACCAACTAACCCTGGGAAAAATTTAAGAAAATTCCATTTGGTTCCAGCAGCTTCAAGTACCTCAAATGTATTTATATCCATACGGTTAAAGATAATCGATAGCTCATTCATAAAGGCAATATTAATATCACGTTGCGTATTTTCAATTATTTTAGAAGCTTCGGCAACTTTAATCGAACTTGCCCTATGTACACCGGCTTTAATTACTAATTCATATGTTTTTGCAATATTTTCAGCTGATTCAGCATCACAACCTGAGGTAACTTTAACGATCGTGGTTAATGTATGAACTTTGTCTCCCGGATTTATTCTTTCAGGAGAAAAACCAACTTTAAAATCCTGAACAAATTTTAATCCCGACATTTTTTCAAGTACAGGAACACAATCCTCTTCAGTACAACCAGGATAAACCGTTGATTCGTAAACTACATAGTCTCCTTTTTTCAGCACATTGCCCACTGTTTCTGATGCTCGGATAACAGGCGTAAGATCCGGCAAATTATGATCATCAATAGGTGTAGGTACAGCAATAATATAAAATTGAGCCTCTTTTAAGTCGTCCAGTTTTGCAGTAAATTTAACATCACAACCATCAAATGCCTCAGCTGATAATTCACGACTCGGATCGATTCTTTTCTTCATCAATTCAACCCGTTCTGGTTTGATATCAAAACCTATTACTGATATTTTTTTTGCAAATTCAAGTGCGATTGGTAATCCTACGTACCCTAGGCCAATAACAGCCAATTTTGCTTCTTTTTTTACTAATTTGTTATACATTTTTTTTATCGGTTTGAGGTTTGAGGTATATGGTATGCGGTTTAAACCAATTATAAACGATAATCATATACCTTATACTATAATTATTCTATTCTTGACTTAATTAAATTATATAGCATAGCAGAAATCTTATTACATCTTTCTTCCAGTATCTTAAAATCCTTAGTGTTAATATATTCTATTCTAAACGAGATATTAAGTTGAGTAAGAAGCTCCGCACACGATCCTTTTGCTATATAAAAAAAACGTATACTCTGTTTATTTGTGCCGGACTCCTCACCTTCTGCAATATTACTTGAAATACTTACAGCAGCTCTTCTCATCTGATCTCTCAATCCAAAATCTTTAAGAAACAAATTATTTGATGTAAGTTTATAAATTTCTGTACTAAATCAATAGACTCTTGCCATACATTTAATTTTTTAAAGTCTCCCATATTAATTTATATCGTAATAATCAACCTTATATCATACACCATATACCATACACCCTATACCTTGTTCTTGCAAAACGGATGATAATCTCCTTTCAAACCAATTGGTGTTGAATTTCGGATTACATAAACAATTTGAATAGATTTTCTAGTTTCTTCCAATCCAAAACCATTCCCTTTTAAAATTTCATTATATGAAAGTGTATGAAGGTTTGTAAATCCTTCACTAAATTCAATTTCTTCTCCTTCAACAGAAATTGATCTGAAGGTACGTTTTCCCTTGGCTTTAATTTCCGAAGGAATATCATCATAATCAACACTCAAAAACCAGCGAACATTTGCATTTTTTAATTTAAGAATTCCTGCAGCTTTTGATGGAGTTGAAATATTCACAATGTTTTCCTTTACATCACCAAAAATCCAGGTAAGCATGTCATAAAAGTGAACACCAATATTTGTTGCTACGCCACCAGATTTTTGCAAATCGCCTTTCCATGAAATAAAATACCACTTTCCACGTGAGGTTATATAAGTAAGATCAATATCATATATTTTATCTTTGGGACCATTTTCTACTTTTTTCTTTAACTCAATGATTGCAGGATGAAGTCTTAATTGCAAAATATTGAAAACTCTTTTGCCTGTTTCCTTTTCAATCTCCTGCAATGCATCTATGTTCCATGGATTAAGCACTACAGGTTTTTCACAAATAGCATCAGCTCCGTGTCTTAAAGCAAATCGAATGTGTGAATCGTGCAAATAGTTTGGGGTACAAATACTTACATAATCAATTTTCGTTCCTTGTCGTTTAAGTTTATCAATATGGCGATCAAAACGTTCGTATTCAGTAAAAAAATCCGAATCAGGAAAATAACTGTCAATTTTTCCTACACAGTCGAATTTATCTAAACTGGCTACTAATAGATTGCCAGTTTCTTTAATAGCTTTAAGGTGTCTGTCTGCAATATAACCGGCAACTCCAATCAGCGCAAAATTCTTTTTTTCAGACATAAAAAATAATTAGATTATACAAAAGTACTATTTAATTTTTTCAACCATATTATTCTTAAGAATATATTTCTCTTTGCTTTCGGGACA
The DNA here is from genome assembly GCA_050179935.1 of Bacteroidales bacterium. Classification (GTDB taxonomy): domain Bacteria; phylum Bacteroidota; class Bacteroidia; order Bacteroidales; family UBA12077; genus UBA12077. The sequence goes on from JBFXEQ010000003.1 coordinate 87,605, forward strand.
AACAGCAAGTCCTTTGTCATCAAAAATAAGGCGATGGCCAAACTCGCTCATCCATCCAATTTGTTTACCAGGATTTCCAACAACTAAGGCATATGATTTAACATCTTTCGTAACAACAGTACCCGCACCAATGAATGCATATTCGCCAATAGTATTACCACAAACGATCGTTGCATTTGCACCTATGCTTGCCCCCTTTTTAACCAATGTCCTCTCGTATTGATCTTTTCGAATAATGGCACTTCGTGGATTTGTAATATTTGTAAAAACCATGGATGGTCCTAAAAAAACATCGTCTTCACAAATAACCCCAGTATAAATTGAAACATTATTTTGTACTTTCACTTTATCACCCAAAACCACATCCGGTGATACAACTACATTCTGACCAATATTACAGTTTTTTCCTATCTTGCAATTTGGCATGATATGAGAGAAATGCCAGATTTTGGTTCCTTCGCCAATTTGGCAACCTTCGTCAATTATTGCTGTTTCGTGTGCAAAATAGTGAGTGGTGAGTGGTGATTGGTGATTGGAATTATACTCTAATTGATCTTCCTTAACCATATTTGAATCATTTTTTGAAGATAAATAATTTATTAATCCGTTAATTAATTTCCCAACCAGATTAGTATTTTCAATTATTTTATCATTGTTAATATTAAATAAATCTTTTGAAATAATTACCTGAGTTTCGAGTTCTGATAACGAACCTCTTGCTATATTTAGAAATTGAATAAACTCTTTATTTGATTTTCTAGCCGCACCTTCTGCTATATTTGATGGAATAGAAATGACAGATCTTTTTATCTGAGAAGTTAAACCATATAATTCGTCCTTTGGTAATTCTTTTGTAAATTGATAAACAATTTTTACCAATTCAATTGATTCTTTCCAAACTTCAATATCCTTATGATTCATTTTAAAATTTGTTTTACTTCCTCATTAACTAATCACTATTCACAATTCACCACTCACTATTTCCGAAGGAATTTCTTAATCATTTTAACAATATACTCTTGTTCCTCCAATTTTAATTCAGTATGAATAGGCAAAGAAAGCACTGATTTTGACAATTTCTCTGTTACAGGAAAAACTTCTCCCTTATTATACTCCTTGTATCCAACCTGCCAATGCAAAGGAACCGGATAATAAATCATCGTTGGTATTCCATTTTCCTTTAAGAAATCCTGTAATCCATTTCGGTTTATTGATTCCTCTAAAGTCAGAGTATACTGGTGATAAACATGTGTTGACTGTGGGAAGATTCCTGGAGTCTTTATTCCAGATATATCTTTAAGTAATTCATCATAAATTTTTGCAGCAATTTGTCTTGCTGTACAATACTCATCCAGATATTTCAGTTTAACATCCAAAATTGCTGCCTGAATTGTATCAAGTCTTGAGTTGCAGCCAATTATATCATGGTGATATTTAATTCGTTGACCATGATTGGCAATCATATGAGCCTTTTTTGCCAGATCATCATTTCGGACAAACATTGCTCCTCCATCACCAAAACACCCAAGATTTTTTGAAGGGAAGAATGAGGTTGTTCCAAAATGGCCTATTGTCCCGGCAAATGCTTCCGATCCATCAGGAAATCTGTATTTAGCTCCAATCGCCTGAGCAGTATCTTCTACAACAAACAAATTGTGCTTATTTGCTATTCTCATAACCTCATCCATATCAGCACATTGACCATATAGATGCACTGGAACAATTGCTTTGGTTTTAGATGTAATTTTTTCTTCAATCAGATCAACATCAATTGTAAAGTAGTCAGGATGAACATCAACAAAGACCGGTTTAAGTTGCAATAACGCAATAACCTCTGCTGTAGCTACATAAGTATGAACAGGTAAAATTACCTCATCACCTGGTTTTAGGTCTAATGCCATTAAAGCAATCTGAATTGCATCAGTACCATTTGCGCATGGAACAACATTAATTCCACCCAAATATCTTGACAAATGATCAGCAAATTCGCTTACTTTTTGGCCGTTTATAAAAGCAGAAGAATCGATAACTTCCTGAATGGCAGCATCGATCTCCACTTTAATTCTATTGTACTGACCCTTTAGGTCGACCATATGTATATTCATATCACAAAAATATTCTAAAGCATTATCTTGTTGCTAGTTACTTGTAACTGGTTTTACTCGTCATCCAGTTTTCTTCAACAAACTGAACAAATTTATTAATCTTTTTTCCAAGTATATCATACTCAGATATTAAATCATTCAAAGGGTTTCCATTAAAATGAAGATCGCTAATCATATTTAAATGGGATATTGTCTCATCACAAGAGCTTTGTGAATAAATTAGAAACCTTATAAAATCATCTTTGTACCTTTTTCTCCCATAGCCCTCAACGATATTATCTTTTACGCTTTTACTTGACCTTCTTACCTGACTCCCTTGCTCATATAGTTCATATTTAGGTAAAGTTAAGGACATCTCATGAACTTTTAATGCTAGTTTATAAGCAATTTGAAAAATTTCAAGATCCCTATAACTCTTCATCAATCAGTTAAAATTTATTTCTTTAATAAATATAACCAGAAACAAGGAACAAGAAACCATGAACAAGCTTACTTTGCATAATTTATGGCTCTTGTTTCTCTGATAACAGTAATCTTAATCTGTCCAGGATATGTCATTTCATTCTGAATTTTTTGTGAAATTTCATATGAAAGTTTTTCTGCATCACCATCAGTAACTTTGTCGCTACCAACAATTACACGCAGCTCACGACCAGCCTGAATTGCATATGTTTTCATAACTCCCGGATACGACAGTGCTAATTCTTCTAAATCTTTTAATCGTTTAATATATGACTCAACCACTTCGCGGCGTGCACCAGGGCGAGCACCACTTATAGCATCGCAAACCTGAATAATTGGGGACAACAATGAAGTCATTTCCACCTCATCGTGGTGAGCACCAATAGCATTGCAAACTTCTGGTTTTTCTTTATATTTCTCGGCTATTTTCATACCCAAGATTGCATGTGGTAATTCTGGTTCGTCATCGGGTACTTTACCAATATCATGCAATAGTCCAGCTCTTTTAGCAAGTTTTGGATTTAATCCCAGCTCAGAAGCCATAATGGCTGATAAGTTCGCAACTTCTCGAGAGTGTTGTAATAAGTTTTGTCCATAAGATGAACGATACTTCATTTTACCAATTAAACGAATAATCTCCGGATGCAATCCATGTACACCTAAATCGATTGCGGTACGCTTACCAACCTCAATTATTTCTTCTTCAATCTGTTTTTGGGTTTTTTGAACGACTTCCTCGATACGGGCCGGATGAATTCTTCCATCAGTTACTAATTGATGTAATGCCAATCTGGCTATTTCTCTGCGTACGGGATCAAATGCTGATAAAATAATAGCTTCAGGAGTATCATCAACAATAATTTCAACTCCTGTTGCAGCTTCGAGTGCCCGAATATTTCTACCTTCACGACCAATTATTCTACCTTTAATCTCGTCACTGTCAATATTAAAAACAGTAACCGAATTTTCAACAGCAGCTTCGGTAGCAACACGCTGAACCGTTTGAACAACAATACGTTTTGCTTCTTTATTTGCAGTCATTCTGGCTTCTTCCATTATCTCATTAATATGAGACATCGCTTCAGTTTTGGCCTCGGCTTTTAACGATTCGATTAGTTGCTCTTTGGCCTGATCAGCCGAAAGGCCAGAGATAGCTTCGAGTTGTTCTACTTGTTGCTTATGCATTTTTTCAAGCTCTTCACTTCGCTTTTCAACTAGTTCTATTTGTGATTGAAGATTTTCACGAATTGTTTCTACTTCTTTTTTCTTTCTCTGTGTTTCTTCAATTCGTTGCGAAAGAGCCATGTCTTTTTGCTTGAATCTATTTTCTGCCTGAACAAGTTTACTTGATCTTTCATTTATTTCCTGCTCATGCTCAGCTTTTAGCTGAAGAAACTTTTCTTTTGCCTGAAGTATTTTATCCTTTCTGATTACTTCAGCTTCCGACTCAGCATCTTTTACCATTCTGTTTCTTTTAGCGACAAGTGCCTTATCCCAAATAAGATAAGAGACAAATCCTCCAACTGCGAAAGCAGAAATTGCAACAATAATACTAATCATTGCAACAGAGAACACCCCTATTATGTTAAAAATCATCATATTCATTAATTATTAAATGGTTTATATATATAAAAAACCCGCATCGTTTTCTCCAATTCTCTAAAAACCCCAAAATGACATGGGTGGAACCGCTACCTGATTTCGACCTTCCCACGTTCCCCGAAGGGAAATCCGACGAATCGGAAGTAGGGCCTGCTCTTGATCAAATAAGCTTTGCTCCAATTTGTAAAGTGTTGAGTTTTACAGATAATAAAGAAACAATGCGGGCAATATTTTATGCAAAGAACGTTTAGTATTCTCTTTTAATAAATTCGTCAAGATCCTCATTCAAACCCCTCAGTTCGTCAAGCATAGGCGATAACTCCATACTTGATTCACATTCGATTACCTTAATAACATACTGCAAAGAAGCCATAGCTAAAAAATCCTGAACATCTTTATCTGTATAGCGTTGTTTATATTGCAATACACGATCATTAATCATTTTAGCCGCTTTGCGGATCTTCTCTTCATCTCCCCTGTCTATTTTAAGTGGATAATATCTATCAGCGATATTAACCCTTATTGATAACTTATCTTCCATTATCTATTCAGATTCTATCTGTTCAAAAGAGCAATACACTTATCAATCTCCCGCACTATTCTGTTAATCTTTATTTTAGCATCATGCGATTCTCCCGCTGATGATACAATACTTTTTGCTAATTTAAGCTTATTGTATTTGTTTTTATAAAATTCTAGTTCTGTTTCTTTTATTTTTAAGTTTTCCTTTAGTTCTTTTTGTTGTTGATGTAATTTTTCGTTTTCCAGTTTTAAGTTGTTATATAGTGAAAATACTTTATTAACCTTTTGTTTCAACGTTCCAACCATTTCCTTTTGTTCAACTGCCATAATACATCAAATAAATCGCAAAATTAGTTAAGGTTCAACAAAATCAAAAATAATAACAACAGTTTTTTTAGTATAAAACAAATTTAATTTTAGTTTTGTTAATTCTAAAGACGCTATTATTAAAAAATACCTGTATAAATTTAAAAAAAATAATGCAATTAAAAAAAATACTCCTACTTTTTTGTATAAGTATAACGAGCACACCCCTTTATTGTCAGTTAAATACTAGTAACAAACCATCCTTTCAATCGCCGGTTGATTTTCCGATTTATCTGGCTGGAAATTTTGGAGAAATAAGAGCTGAACATTTTCATGCAGGTATTGATATTAAAACACAAGGTGTTGAGGGTAAAAAGATTTATTCTGTTGATGATGGGTATATATCACGAATAAAGATTACAGCAAATGGTTACGGCAAAACACTTTATGTTGATCATCCAAATGGATACACCAGTGTTTATGGACATTTAAGCACTTTCACTTCTGAGATTAACAGTCTGATTAAAAATTTACAGTATCAGAATAAAAAATTCGAAATAGATTATTTCCCCAAAGCAGATGAATTGAAAGTAAAGAAAGGAGATTTAATTGCTTTCTCCGGCAATACTGGTCAATCAAGCGGACCCCATTTGCATTTCGAGATCAGGGATTCGAGAAATCAAAATCCATTAAATCCACTACTATTTAATTTTCCTATAACCGACAATATAGCTCCTGTTTTTAATAGTTTTATTATTTATCCAACCTCTAAAAACAGCTTAATAAACGGAATCCATCAACCTGGGTTTTACAACCTAATAAAGGAAAATGGAGATTATCGGATTGCTGATACATTAAAACTCTCGGGTAAATTCTATTTTGGCTACGAAATTTATGATTTTCTGAATGGTTCAAAAAACCGTTGTGGCATTTATACGCTGTCTGTTTTAATAAATAACGAGGAAGTATATTACCATTTAATTGATAATATTGCATTTTCTGAAATGGGATATGTAAAAAGCCATATTGATTATTCGGAAAAAATAAGAACAAAGAAAACTGTTCAAACAACTTATATTGCCCCAAATAATAATTTATCGATTTATAAAAAGAGGAACAATCAGGGGATTTTTGATTTTAGCTCAGATTCAATTTTTAACATTCAACTTATTGCAACAGATGTTCATGGGAATAAATCGAATATTAGTTTTATTGTAAGAGGCACTTCTATAACTAATAATCAAACGACAGATTATCATGCAAATACAACACCTTATGATTGGAATGTTGAAAACAGATTTTCAACTGAAAATATTCAGCTGATTTTTCCGGCAAAAATATTTTTCGATACGCTTAGTTTCACTTATGCCACAGCCGATCCAATGGAAAATAGCTATTCGCTAGTGCACAAAATTCATAATAAATATACTCCTATTTTAAAATCTTACTCTGCGTCAATTAAAACCATTAACCTGCCAGCCGAATTAACTGAAAAAGCATTAATTGTGCAGAAGAATGGAAATGACAAAATAGTTGCCTTCGGCGGTGATTATATAAATGGATATATTACCACTCCACTTAAAGAGTTTGGTGATTATTATGTTTTAGTTGATACACTCGCACCACTTACAACGCCTATTTTAAAAGAAAAAAACATTATTCATCCCGATAGCACAATTCGTTTTACAATTAAAGATGATTTGTCGGGAATAAAAACGTATAACGGATATATCGATAATAATTGGGCTTTGTTTGAATATGACCAAAAAAATGATTTGTTATTTTACATACTCGATGGACAGAGAATTAATAGAAACACAAACCACGAACTTGAGCTATTCGTTATAGACAAAAAAGAAAACATAAGTACTTATTACACAACTTTTTACTGGTAATTGACTCATGAAAAATAAAATAATTATTATTGTAATTTTTACTTGTTGCATTTCGCATATAAATGCCCAGCAAATAAATAATGAAATAACGGAAACTGAATTATACAATCACATCCATTTTTTGGCAAGTGATTCGCTAAAAGGAAGGTTTCCTAGCACTGCAGAAGACAAAATATCTGCGTTATACATAGCTCAAAGGTTTAAGGAATCAAACCATAAATTACTGTTTAAGAATGGACTACAGGAGTTCGAAATAAAACCGATTTTGGTTACTGGTGAAAAAAACTCAATTCTTTTTAAAAATAAAAAATTTACCTATAATGTGGATTTTAGCACTTTCCCGTTTTCAAAAAATTCAGAATTGGAAGCAGAAATTGTATTTGCAGGATATGGTTTTACCATTAAAAACGATTCTATTTATTGGAATGATTTTGAAACTATTGATGTAAAAGACAAATGGGTAATTATTTTATTAGGGTCACCTGTGGTTGCAAATGGAAGTTCTCCCTACGAAGCATATAAAAGTGCTCATTCAAAAGCAATAGCTGCAAAAGATCGTGGAGCTGGAGGTGTTATTTTTGTTGCAGGACAATCATTTGATAGAGAAGAAACTCTGATAAACCTCAATGAGCCAATGGGTTTAATTGATATTCCAGCAATACAAATTAAAAGAGATTTGGCTAACTTACTAATTAAAAAAAGCGGATTTACAATTCAAGACTTGGAAAATTATCTTGTTACAGAGAAAAAACCCAACTCGTTTATAATAAACGAAAAAATAAAAGTTAGTACTGATATTCGTGAAATAAAAAGAACAACTTTTAATGTAGTTGCCGAATTGATTGTTGACACATCGGCTAATGCTGATTATATTGTTATTGGAGCACATTACGATCATCTTGGTTTTGGTGGTATTGGTTCTGGATCAAGAAATCCAAACATCAAAGCTGTTCATTATGGTGCTGATGACAATGCCTCAGGGGTTTCATCTTTACTTGAAATTGCACAAAAATTAGAATCAACAAAAGAGCAACATAAAAGTAACTTTTTGTTTGTTGCTTTTGGTGCTGAAGAAATGGGTCTGCTGGGTTCTAAATTTTTTACCAATAACTTACCTGTTGATAAATCGCAGATAAAAGCCATGATAAATATTGACATGGTTGGACGAATGAAAGATGACCAGAGTCTCCAGATTGGTGGTGTTGGTTCTTCGACCATCAGCGATTCATTGGCAAACCTCATCAACTCAAAATACAGTTTAAAATTAGGATTATCAAAAGAAGGATACGGGCCATCAGATCATTCATCATTTTACAGCTTAAATATACCTGTATTCTTCGTATCTACTGGTCCACATACCGATTATCACACACCTGGAGATAGTATTGGAAATATAAATATAAAAGGATTGCAGATTGTTACAAACTACATTTATGATTTGGCATTTAATTTAGCCACAACCACCTCTCCAATAATTTTTACCGAAGCCGGACCAAAAGCTCCTGCAAACAATATGGGAGGCAGAAAAATGAAGGTTACTTTAGGTATTATGCCCGACTTTTCAGGCGTAGAAAAACGAGGTTTACGAATAGATCTTGTAATTGAAGGCAAGGCTGCTGCAAAAGCAGGTTTAAAAACGGGAGATATTATCATTGCTATGGATGGATTACCTGTAAAAGACATTTATGAATACATGGATAGGCTTACTAAACTTAATGCCGGACAAATAATTACGATAGAAGTAATTCGCGAAAACGAAAACAAAGTACTAATCGTTCAACTTTAATAACATGAATAAAACTTTAATTTGGATATTTGCAGTAATTATAACTATTGGAGCAGCATATTTTCAGCGCAAAACGGGCCCTACATATCCTAAAAAAGTTAAATTAGAGATTTCTGATAGTATCTATGAAGCTAAATTGATAAGAAGCAGCAACAACAATCATGATGCTAAAATAGAAATCAATATTCCTGATTCATCGATAACTGGAAGAGTAAATTTTAAATTATTTCCTATTAAAGATGAATGGAAATCTATTGATTTTGTTAGAGAAGGAGATTTTCTACTTGCATATTTACCCAAACAGCCAGCTGCAGGCAAGCTTGAATATTATATAACATTTGAGAATTTAAAAAACTCATCTGATAAATTTGAAACAGATCATGTAATAATCAGATTTAAAGGCGATGTACCTGCATGGGCAATGATTCCTCATATACTTTTTATGTTTGCTGCTATGCTTCTATCAACCATTGCTGGGTTATTTGCATTAGTAAAGAACAAAAGCCAAAGATTATATGGTATTCTTACACTGACTTTTTTAATTATTGGTGGATTTATTCTTGGACCAATAATTCAGCATTATGCTTTTGGCGATGCATGGACAGGAGTTCCATTTGGTTGGGATTTAACCGATAATAAAACTCTTATTGGTGTTGTTTTTTGGATTATAGCTGTTTGGGCAAATTATAAGAAACAAAATTACAAGCTTACCATAATCGCTTCGGTTGTTTTATTTTTAATTTATATAATTCCGCATAGCTTATTAGGATCGGAGTTCGATTATGAGCAAGGCAAGGTGGTTACAGGATTAATTACCTGGGTATTCTAAATAAAAAAGCAGGACATCATCCTGCTTATTTTTTTTGCATTTAGAAGAATTACTTAGCAGCTTCTTCAGCAGCGTCTTTTACTTCTTCAGCAGTTTCTTCTACAGCTTCAACAGCTTCTTCAGCAGTTTCTTCTACAGCTTCAACTGCTTCTTCAACTTGTTCAGTAGCTTCTTCAGCTGCTTTTTCTTGTTTTGGAGTGCAAGAATAGAAAGCTGTAAAACCAACAAGAGCAAATGCAACTAGTAATAATTGTAATTTTTTCATCTTGTAAATAGATTTAATTATAATTTAGGATTCCTAGCAAAAATAAAAAAATAATTTATAAAATCAGATGTACATGCATTTTTATTTACATTTTTTTACAAGGTCATTAATCCGATGAACCAAATTTTAATTCAATACCAACAAAAAACCATCGGCCAGGCATATCTATATTACCAAAATCAACATTTTTGTTATTTAAGAGATTAGTAATCTCAACAAAGCAGCCAACCCATTTTTTTTGAAAATAGATTTTAGTATCCACTATAAAACTCGGACTAAAAGCCCTCTCACTTTCATAAGTATTTTCTAACAAGTTATATGGTTGATAGTTACCTGCCCGCTCCTGGTATTTAAAACTCCACGACATGTTTAATGGACCATATATAGAATGTAGAATACTTGCGTTAAAATTATGTTTTAAATGATTTAACGAATATTTGGTAATAAATTCACTTGATAAAATATACTGATCTATAAACGAATAATTAAGACTTATCGATTTTATTGGTTGGTTTATCCATATTTCTTCGGTTTTAATTTTTGCATAAAACTGAACGCCGTATGTATTAACATTTGTAAGATTTTGTGTTTCCCATTTTGAGGTTACCAAAGAATCTTTGTGTTTTACCCATTCGATGAGATTTTTTGAATCGCGGTAAAAAATACTAATCCCTGAGTTTACTACTTTTTTATTATATTTTAATCCGCATTCATAACCCCATGCCTCCTCAGGAACTAAATCAGGATTTCCTATATTCTTTGGTCCGGAATAAAATAAATCGGTAAAAGTGGGCAGTCGTAACGATTTATTTACCGATGAATAAATTCTAAGATTTGAATTAAGTTCATAGGCTAAATCAAAACCCGGATAAATACTAAGGTTGTTAATCGAATTATTAAGGAAACTTCCCAATATACCTGCTGTTAGAGAAAAGCTATCGTAGTAAAAACTGTGCTCAAAAAATAAATTTGAAATTGTTCGCGAGTATTTTTTGTTGTAAAACCCCTCTGGTTCATTTTGTATAAATATAGTATCAATCAAAGTATTGCCAAGCTTATTACTAAGGATGTTTTCTGATCTGTATTCAATTCCTCCAGAAGTTGTACCAAATAGCCATATAGCTCTGACATCGACTTTTGCACCATAAACCTGAGTAAAATGATAGTTATGACCTGTGTACCAGCTCGCCGGATTATTCCTGAACAGTTCAAACCTGTCTTTATGTGCTCTATAATAAACTATTGGAATAATTTTAAAAGCAGTGCCTGTTTCAAACTTTAAACTAGCTATGGTTGATTTTATTTGTTCGTATTGATTCGGATATTCGGGTGTATAAAAACTGTTTGCACCAAAAGCCTTATCAATATAGCCAACCTGCAAATCAAATCTACCAATAGTCGAATTAAAATATGGATTATAGAAAACCGATAAATTATTAAAATCAGTATTAGTAGCAAAACCTCCCGAAAGCGATCTTGAAGCCGAAACAAATTGTCCTAAATGTTTTCCATGGATTAATCCAGATACTGAACTTTTAAAATAACCAAAATCACCGGCAGAAAAACTTGTCTTTATAAAATCCTTATTAGATTTAGTTGTAATAATATTAATTGCTCCACTAAAAGCATTTGGTCCAAAAACTCTTGATCCGGATCCTTCAAGAATTTCGATACGTTGAACAGCATTAAGATCTATTGGTAGGTTTAAACTATGATGTCCGGTTTGAGGATCGGTAATATTTATACCATTTAGAAGGATAAGGTTTTGATCAAAAGTTCCACCGCGAATGCTTATGTCGGCTTGAATTCCATTAGTTCCACGTTGTCTTATATCAACAAAAGAACTACGTTCAATTAACTCATTGAGACTATTCCCGGGAAATCCTTGCGCATCTTTATCGGTAATTACAGTTACCACTCTGGCGATCTTTGAAAAAACAACCGGAGATCTTTCTGCACTAACTACTACTTCCTCTAGATCGAGATTTTTTACTACGCCAGATGAATCAGTTTGGGCAATGCTCAGCTCAGGAATAGCAATTATCGAATAAGCAACACTTAACGATGCAATTTTTATAATCCGTTTTAACGAATTAAATACAGCGTATTTTTTATTCGTCCATTGATTAAAACTTATTAAGCTGCGCTTATGATTATTTATTGCAAAGGTTGCCATTTTTAGAATTTTTCAGGTCACAAAAATAATCAATTCGTTAAATAAAACTCAGAAATTAAAAGTTATCCGAAATTAAAAGCAGCATATTATTTATAAATGCGTCATTTTAATAGAATTGCGATAATGATGTTCTTAAAAATAAAATTTATAAATTGTGTTGCCAATGCAGCATAAATTTATTGCTTACGTCATTAATGTAGAAAATGAATAGACAGGAGAACATTTATATAAATATCCATCAGGATATTATTGATAGGTGCAAGCTGAATGAGCCAAAAGCGCAATTTCAATTGTATAAATTGTACTACAAGGCAATGTTTAATACCTGCTTACGAATAGTAAATAACAACCTTGAAGCTGAAGATATAATGCAGGAGTCGTTCTTTAAAGCATTTGAGAAAATTAATTTGTATCGAGGTGAAGTGAGTTTTGGAGCCTGGTTGAAGAAAATCGTTGTTAATCATTCACTCGATGAACTGAGAAAGAAGAAGCTTGATTTATTATCACTTGAAGAAACCAAGGTAAATCCGGCAGAAACAACCGAAAACACCGTTGAAGAGGAAGAAGAGATACAAGCCAAGGCAGAAGAGATTAAGGAAGAAATAAACAAATTACCTGATGGATATAGGATTGTACTCTCGCTTTACCTAATCGAAGGTTATGACCATGATGAAATTGGAGATATTTTAAAAATTACAAGCTCAACATCAAGGTCGCAATGCGCCAGAGCAAAGCAAAAATTGCTTGAACGAATAAGAAACAATAAAAAAGAAAAAGTAAACTAAATATGAAAGATCTTGAAAAAATAATACAAGAAAACAGATCGGTATTTGATTCATCCGAACCCGATGATGGACATTTTGAGCGATTTGAAGAAAAACTAGCTCGTTTTAATAAAACCCAAAATAAATTTTCGATTGGATTTTTATTAAAAGCAGCAGCAGTAACTGTTCTGGTAGTTCTTTCAGGTTTATGGGTGTACGATAGATTTAGCCCAGCCATTGAAACCAGAGACGGTATTGCTTTGCATCAACTTTCGCCAGAATATAATGAGGTAGAAATTTATTACGCAACACTTGCCAGTCAAAAATTTAACGAAATTAACTCACTCGAATTTGCTGATAGCTCTCAAAAGAAAATATTACTCGAAGAACTAAAACAAATGGATATGGTTTACGAGAACCTAAAACACGATTTAAAGAATAATCCATCAGACGAACGAGTTATAAATGCTATGATCCAGCATTATCAAACAAAAGTAGATATCATGAATCAAATATTAAACCAACTACAACAAGTAAAAGCTATAAATCAACAAAAATCTGATAATTATGAAAGCACTGAAATCTAAACCAATACTCTTATTACTTAGCATACAGCTATTTGTAATATTTACAGCTACAGCAGCTGTTCAGGAATACACCAAAAATCTGCATAACGAATATCCTGCAGATCAAAACACTTTACTAATCATCCAAAATAAATTTGGAAATGTGAATATAAACAACTGGGATAAAAACGAAATAGCTATTGATGTAATAATTAAGGTTGAACATAGAGACGAAGAAAAAGCACAAGAACTGCTAAATTATTTAAATGTTGAGTTTAGTAGCGATTCGAATGTTATTAGTGCAATAACAATAATCGATGATAGATTTAATAGAAATATCTCTTTTGGCGATTCGAAAAAAGAATTTAGCATAAACTATGAGGTAAAAATGCCAAAAAATAGTAAGCTAGATATCGAAAACAAATATGGCAACCTCTTTATTAATGAAATTACTGGGCATGCCATGATTTCGGTTAAATATGGAAATCTTAAAGCAAATAAAATAATTAGAGATAATACCAAACCATTAAGCGAAATTGAGCTCGCCTATTCCGATGGATATATTGAAGAAACAGAATGGTTAAAGTTAAATATGAAATACTCGAAGCTTGAGATTGAAAAAAGCAAAGCACTGATTGCAATTACAAAGTACTCCAAACTTTATATAACCAACGGAAGCTCAGTAGTTTGCGAATCGAAATACGATGTTTATAAAATAGGCAGTTTGACTAACTTTGTAACCACCGCAGCATATACAGATTTTAAGTTTGATGAAATTACTAAAAAGATTGATGTAGAGAACAGATATGGTGGTTTTACTGTTGGATTTATACCTAAAGACTTTGAAATGATTGATTTAGAGAACGAATATGGTAGCGTAAAATTAGGTATTGAAGAAAACGCATCGTATCAGATTGTTGGTGTTGCAAAATATGGAGATATAAATTATCCGGCAACAGGAAGAGTAAACCGAATTAAAGAATCAACCGAATTAAATATTGAAGGTACTGTAGGGAATGATCAAAATAGCCAATCAAAGGTTAACATCATAACAAAATACGGAAGTATTCAATTGTACTAAAAGGTTAAATAGTAAAAAAAGAGAGCAGATTTTTATTCAGCTCTCTTTTTTTTATTTGTTAGAATATTTTTTAAAATTAAACGAACTCATCATCTTTTCAAAAACCTCTGTATTGTTGTAAATTCCTCCGAATTTTTCAGCTCCCGGACCAAATGCAAAAACGGGAACCATAACGCCAGTATGATCGTCGGTGGAAAAATTAGTTACAATTGTTTTTTTTACCAAATCACCTTCTACAAGTGTCAATCCACCAGTTTCGTGATCGGCGGTAACAACTACAAGTGTTTCTCCATCTTTTTTAGCAAATTCTAAGGCTTTGCCAATTGCTTTATCGAAATCAATAGTCTCTGATACAACCACCTCAATATCATTATCGTGTCCGCCCCAATCAATTTCAGAACCTTCGACCATAAGGAAAAAACCATTATCATTTTTACTTAGCATCTCAATAGCTTTCTCTGTAGCATCGGGCAACATATTGGTTCTGCCTTCTTTTTTATAAGGATTATGTACGAATGCTGTAAATACAGCTAATTTACCATTATAATCTTTAGGAATATGACAAACACTGTCGGATATAAGATAACCTCTATTAATTAACGAATCGATTAAGTTTAAACTGTCTTTTCGATGCATAAAATGCTTTTTTCCTCCCCCTATAAAAACATCAATTTCTGTTTTTAAAAAAAATGTTGCTATTTTTTCATATTCATTACGACTAGATACATGCGAAATGAATGATGCTGGTGTAGCATGAAGAATAGAGCTTGTAGAAACCAATCCTGTGGCGAGCTTATTTTCTTCAGCAAACTCTAAAATCGTTTTTAATGGATTACCCAATGTATCAATTGAGATACAACTATTACACGTTCTTACACCAGTTGCCAGAGCTGTTCCTCCGGCTCCCGAATCGGTTATATAATCGGTAGCAGAATGTGTTTTATGAAAACCAATAATTTTAAACTGCTCAAAATTAAGCTTCTCTTCGGAAGTTGAAATAGCTGAATATATTTGAGCAACACCCATTCCATCGCCAATTAGTAATATTATATTTTTGGCTTGTTTGGGATTGTTATTTTTCTCGGGTTTCTGAGAAACACAGGATCCCAATAACAAAAAGGTGATAATAAATAGTGTATATCGAATCATAAAATAATAGATTAATTATTCAAGTTTAAAAGTTTTTTATCCTTTTCAACTGCTTTTTCCCACCACGACTGAGGTACAATATTCCAATCAGGTTTAAAGTCAGTATTAATTATGTTGTTTCTTTCAATCCATTGTATGGCGAAAAACCTTAAATCCACGTCGGTTGATTGAATCCTTCGTTTAACAATCTCTTCTTTATTAATTCCTGCACCATATGTAAGCAATCCACCTCCGCCATTTCCCCTATAACTATTCAAAGCAACAGTATAAATACTATCAGGGTGAAACTTCTTTCCATTAGCAAGCGAAAATATGGTTATTTTTTGATTTTTGGGTTTAGAAATATCAACAGAATATTTTAGGCCACCAGCTACATCAAAGTTAAAAAACATATTTTTCAGATCGGCCGCATTTGATTTTTCGCTTAATATAGGATTTCCATTATCATCCAACTCATAAATCATCAAATAATCTTTATCGGTTTTCATATCGTTAAACCAATTACCAAAAGAATATTCGAGGTAATTTTTTATTTCGGATCCTGAAAGACTAATAGTATAAAGAAAATTCTCGTATCTGAATAATTTAAACATATCACGGATATACACTGGGCCTTTATCAATACACGAATTAAACGATTGTGATGCTGCAATCGAAACATCTGCTTTTGAAATCTCAAGCTGAATAGTATGAATTAATTCCATAAAATCAGATGGTCCGAAGAGCGCATCCTTCGAACATAATGGGTATGTAAAATTACCAATAGGTTTCGAAACGTAGGTTTTAACCTCGTTATAATCATTCATAAATGTTTTGTCAAAAAGACTGTCTGTTGTATAATTTTTTATTGGTATAATTTGTGTTTCTATATTTCGAGAAACCTTACCAAACCATGACTTTTTAAACGAAATGACAGCTTCTGTCACTTGCTGCGCATTATCGATTGGTCCTAATACATGAACTTCTTTTCCTTCTGAATTAATTACTTTTTCGTTCCATGAATGATGATCATGCCCAATAAAGATGATATCAAATCCGGGAACTTTTTTTGCCACTAAAACGGATGCGTTTTCGTTTTTATAAGTTGTTTCATCTGAATTTGCATAGGTATAATCGAATCCTGCATGAAATAACCCAACTAATAAATCAGGGTTTTCGTTTTTTTGAATTACAGGAACCCATTTTTGAGCCGTTTCAATCATATCTAAAAATTCCATATCTTTCCATAATTCCTCAGGAAGCCATTCGGGTATTTTAGGAGTAATAAGTCCCAAAACAGCAATTTTATAACCACTTCTTTCAATTACTGTGTATGGCTTAAAGTATGGTTTCCCATTATCTTTACGAACTGCATTTGCAGCAAGTACTGGAAAATTAAACTCTTTAACCAGCTTATCGTATGTCTTGCTACCGGCTTCAATATCATGATTACCAATAGTCATGGCATCGTATTGCATATAATTATAAACCCTCGAAACTATATGCGAATCGGTTGTGTTCTGATAATTATAATAATAAACCACAGGCTGGCCCTGCAAAATATCACCATTATCTAATAATATCACTTCGTATTCTTTTATTTGCTGATTAACAAAACTCTGAACCTGCGATAAAGATGAATTTAATATGGTATCGAGTATAAAATCATAGTTAAAAATAGTTCCATGAACATCGCTTGTTTCAATGATCTTTAAGGTGAATTCTGATGGTTTTTTATTTTCATAACAACCTGAAAACAGAATACTTATCACTAATACAAAAAAGAGTTTATTTTTAAATTTCATTACATTTATTTATTTTTCAAATAGATTTATGTCGAAAGTTATTATACAAAATCAGTTAGAATAAGTTCAATTGAAAAGTTGAAAAGAACAACATTTTCCTAGTAGGTTTAATAATAGCAAAAAAAATACAAGTTTAATATTATAACTAATAATCAACAAAACAGAAGAAAGAGAAGCTTTTGTAAGCTAAAATAAATCAACCGAAATATTCTGAATAAAAGCCGTATAGGTAGTTTCATCATCAAGTCTGGCTTGCGATAGTAAGAAAATTACAGATTTCTCTTCGCCTTTAGTATCTTTGATTGTAACTTCGCGTCTTTGTCCAACTATTTTCTCAGCATTTGAATCGATAAAAGAATTAATAAATCCATCGGTATATTCATTTTCAGGGAATAATTTACTAATACTTCGCCCTAACACTTCATTTTTATTAATATTCCAAAGCTCTTCGGCTGCATTATTAAAGAATTTAATAATTCCGTGATTATCAATCGTGATTATTGCATCCAGAGCCCCTTCGAGTGTTCTCTCGTTCCTTATTTTTACTTTTTCAATTTCTTTAAATTGCTGACGTATTTCGTCTTTTGATTGTTTAAGCTGAGCCCGTAGGTCAAGCCTTGACATTCGTAATTCCTCTTCCTGTTTTTTAAGTAAATCGGTCTGTTTTTTTGTTTCGATCTCCATCAATCGTTCTTTTGTTTCGTCGGTACCGATATAAATTACTTTCGAAATATCTTCGTACATATCGCGAACAGCAGATAGTGATACTCTTACCCAAACATCCTTATCTTCTTTTGTTCTGTGGCGTAATGTTCCCTCCCAGGTATTACCCAAAGCAATATCATCCCAAATCTCACGCAGTCTGTTAAGATCTGTTTTATCAACAAAATCAAAAATGGTTTTTTCTTTAAGTTCGTATAATGAATACTCCATTAAATCGATAAATTTCTGATTACATTCCAATAAATCACCGGTAGGTAAAAACTCCACTTTTATAGTTGATTTATTAAGAGCTTGTATCTGTCCCTGATAGTCAAGGCTTTGTTTTTTCTGTTCAGTAGTATCGATAGCAAGAAACAATATCTTATCAACAGATCCATTATCATTACGCATACAAGTATATGTCGACATTGTCCACAAATCGCGACCTTGCTTGGTAACGTGTTTCATATCGCCTTCGAAATGCTTTCCTCCTTTTGCCAGGCCTTCCCAAAGTTCATCAAACCATTCTCGGTCTTTTTCATTAATGAACAAAGATATATGTTGTCCTTCAACCTCTGAGTTGCTATCGTAACCAAGTTTTTTTAGAAACTTAGTGTTTGCGTAGATCAAATAACCGTTTGCATCATATTCGGCTCTAATAAGGGTATGATTAACCGCATTTGTAAAGGTGATAAATTTTTCGCTCTGTCTGGCAGCTTCTTCTTGTGTAGCTTGCAACTCTTCCATATTCTGTCTCATCTGTTCTTCTTGCGAAGCAAGTGTTTCGGCTTGCAATTGAGATTCTTTAAGGAGCTTTGCAGTTTGGGTATTTATTTTAACGTTTGAAATTGTTGACGCAACGCTTTCGGCAACCTTTTCAACAAACTCAATATAATGTTTTTCGAATGGCTGAAATGCTCCAATCTCAAGAACACCATGAACCTCATCATTAATTTTTAAAGGCACCACCAGCAAACACTTTGGAACTGCTTGTCCGAGTCCTGATGTAATACTAACATAGGTTTCAGGTACATCGGTCATATAAATAGTTTGTTGCTCGAGTATTGCCGCACCAATAATACCTTCGCCCCATTCAACACGCTTATCGGCAAATTTACGACGCTCATAGGCATAACATGCTGTCATTTCAAGATGTTTGTCAGTAACTGATTCGTCGTTAATAATAAAAAAAGCCCCCTGATTAGCTTTTATATATTTTACAAGCTGTGAAATAAGATTGTAAGAAAGCTCCTGGATATTATCCGTATTTTTTCTTAATACTTCGCCAAACATAGCTAATCCTTCGGCAATCCAATTTCTTTGTTGGTCCTCTTTTCGGCGTAGATCTTCTTCTATTTTATTTTTCTTCAAATTATCTCTTAAATCAAGAATTGATTGACCTAGAACATCATCGGATCCCTGCACTTTATATTCAGTGTCAAATTGTCCATGTCTTATTTTCTCAACAAAGCGGTAAATCTTCTGTGTTTTATCAAATTCGTGTTTTAATGAGTTATGCAATGTATTTGATGTATCGGCATACTTTTTACTAATAAGATAAGCATAGAAAGCAAGAACTATAGGAGATAAGTCGAGTAAAATATATACAGGATTGGTTTTATGTAACTCTGTTAATTCGGAAAAGCTAATTCTTTTAATTAAAAAATCGACAACAATAATAAATAACACAGTTACAAGACCAATAATAAAACCACTCACTGTGTATTTAAAAACAATACTTTGAGAATTTCGTTCACTCATAATTCTTTCTCTTTACGTGAAAAATAGAAAACTATTTTTTCGCTTTGCAAATAGCAATAAAACAAGGCTTAAATTTAAAAAATCTTTTACCTTAAAAAAATAATATCCTGATATTTTATAAGAAAGGTCGTAAAAAAGACCTTAATCCCTGTTAATGATGCCTGTTTTTGGCAAAAGCAAGAAATGCACTATTTATATTATCAAGAGGAAGGACTTTATCGGCTGCATTTAATTTTATGGCTTCTTTAGGCATTCCAAAAACAACACACGTTTTTTCGTCTTGAGCAATAGTAAAAGCTCCATTCTGTTTCATCTCGAGCAATCCTTTTGCGCCATCGTCGCCCATTCCGGTAAGAATTATACCAACGGCATTTGCACCAGCATAACGTGCTGTTGATCGAAAAAGAACATCTACCGATGGTCTGTGCCTGTTTACCATTGGTCCTTCTTTAACTTCGACAAAATATTTAGCTCCACTTCGTTTTAAAAGCAAGTGAAAATTTCCAGGTGCGATTAAAACTCTTCCCTGAATAACTGAATCACCATCTTCGGCTTCTTTAACTGTAACCTTGCTCAATTCATTTAATCGTTTTGCAAACGAAGTAGTAAATTTTTCGGGCATATGCTGAACTACTACAATTCCCGGAGCATCAGCTGGAAGTTCTTGAATAAGTTTTGTTAATGCCTCGGTTCCTCCTGTTGATGCTCCAATCGAAACAACTATTTCTGTAGTGTGGATCATGCTTTTATTCTGAACCGGTGGCAAAATGGCATCTGCCGAATATTTTGGTTCGACTTGTATAATATTTTGCTTAATCGATTTTCTTCGAATCTTAGCCCCTGCAGCAGCATGAATAGCATCGCAGATAAGAATCTTTGATTCCTTTAATGCTTCGCTGCTATACATTTTAGGTTTGGTAATAATCTCAACCGCACCATACTCGAGGGCTTTAATGCCTGTTTCGGTTCCTTTATCGGTTAAACTTGAAATGATAACAACAGGAATAGGATGTTGTGACATAATTTTCTGAAGAAATGTAAGTCCATCCATCCGAGGCATTTCAATATCAAGCGTAATTACATCAGGAACTTCCATTTTTATTTTATTTGCAGCAATAAACGGATCAGAAGCTGTGCCTATAACGTCAAGATCAGGATCGGAATTAATAATATCTGAAAGATTTTGGCGTACTAAGGCCGAATCATCAACTACTAATACTTTGATTTTATCACTCATAGCTTATTTTGTTAAGATAAAGGATCTAATTGTTTTTTAATAAACCTATGCTTTACTTCTCCATTATGGGTATTAAAAATTATTTTTCGTCCCAACTCACCACCAACGCTAGAACTAATTATTGATATATTTTGATCACTTAACATGTTTCTGGCCATCCAAATATTCTTTTCTCCAATATTAAAGTTATTCAGACGACGTTGAAAAATATCTCCTCCACCAAAAATTTTAGCAATCATATATTCTTTCTTCGAACCAAAAAGAAGCAATTTTTCGATTAGTTTCTCGATCGCAATATTTCCATACTTTGGCGAAGCCAATCCCTCACCATTCCATAATGGCAGCATATAATGACACATTCCCCCATATCTCAATTTATTATCCCATAGGCAAACAGCCACACACGAACCAAGTATTGTTGATATATAATATGGCTTTTGTGTTGCAAAAAGTGCTGATGGATATAAGAAATATGAATCGTTAACTTCCATTTAAACTAATTTAAAATACTTCTTCACGATCATCATCTGGTAAAAGAATCTCATCAGAATTAAAAAAGAATTCATTATCATCAAATGCTATTCCAGGTATATCTCCATCGTACTCAGGAATGGCAACAGTAAACACAGAGCCTTTATTTAGTTCTGTTTGAATATCAATTTTGCCACCCAATAAATCAATCATGGCTTTGTTAACGGATAAACCCAGCCCATGCCCACGATTTATTGAATCGATGCCAGAGTTTAGTTTTTTAAACCGATCAAATATTATTTTTTGATTCTCGGGAGAGATACCAGTTCCAAAATCTTTAACGGAAATAACTAAGAATTTTTTGTTTTTTTTGACCTTAATAATAATCTGGCTTTTTTCAAAAC
Source organism: Bacteroidales bacterium (assembly GCA_050179935.1). Classification (GTDB taxonomy): domain Bacteria; phylum Bacteroidota; class Bacteroidia; order Bacteroidales; family UBA12077; genus UBA12077. The sequence continues at coordinate 109,472 of JBFXEQ010000003.1, forward strand.
TGAATTTAATCGCATTACTTAACAAATTCGAAACTATAAGTCTAATCTTTTCTGGATCGCTTTTAAATAAATACAAGTTATTATTACATTTTTCACAATCCAGCTCAAATTGCAATTTGATATCTTTCTTATTGGCCAAATAAGTAAACATATCGATAACACTATCGAATAATGATTTAATATCAATATTTTGTATTTCAGGAATTATTTCGCCCGCTTCGAGCTTTGCAGCCGCAAAAATATTACGAAACTGAAAATCAAGATGAAAAGCTTCATTATAGATATGGGAAACCATTGTTTCAACTTTTTTCCAGTCTTCTTTTTTAACGGAAAGGATATTTTTTGAAAGTGCAAGAATCGATGCAAAAGGATTTACAATTTCGTTTGTGATATTTGAAATAAAATGACTTTTAAGTGATTCTGATTCTTCTAATTTTTTATTAACATGGGTTAGTTCTTCATTTAGTTTTTGAACTTCGCTCAAAGCTTTTTTTGTTTTATCGAAGCGTTTTGTAAGTTCATTTAACAACTCCTGATCAGTTAATTGCTTCATAATATGGTAATTTATATTCTTTTATAAATTGTTGGTTTAATTTGCTGAATAGGTAAATCCATACCCAGAATTGATTCTGAATGTCCGATAAACAGATAACCTCCAGGTTTAAGTTTTAAACAGAGTTTAGTTAATACCTGCTCCTGAATTTCTCGTGTAAAATAGATTAGTACATTTCTACAGAATATTACATCAAACATATAGGATAAATTATAAGTAGGTTCCTTAAAATTAAATCTGAAAAAGCTGACCTTATCCCTCAACTCCTTAACAATACGAACAGTTTTATCATTTCTGTCCTTGCTTTTTAATAAATATTTCTTTTTTATAAAAAATGGAACCGATGCAACTAATTCTTCTCTATATACTGCTTGTTTAGCCTTATTTAAAATTTGACTTGAAATATCAGTTGCAACAATATTAAAATTAAAAACAGAAAATTTTTCTTTAAATTCTGATAAGGTAAATGCTATTGTATAAGGCTCTTCTCCACTTGAGCAGCCTGCACTCCATACTAGAAAATTATTCAGATTTTTTCCATTTTCGTAAAATTCGGGTAAGGCAATATTACTTAAATACTCGAAATGTACAGGTTCTCTGTAAAAATCAGTTTTATTGGTACTTACCACATCAAGCATGTGTACAAGTTCATTTTCGAGACCTTCAGGACTAAAAACATAATCAACATACTCCTTAAATGTAGTCATTTGCAAATCTCGCAATCTTTTTTGCAACCGACTTTGAAGCATTATAAGTTTTACCTGAGGTAATTTAATACCCGACTGATCGAATATAAAACGACTCAACCTATCAAAATCCGCTTGAGATAATTTAGCATTATAGAATGAGAATGGATATGTATCTTGCATAGCATTTTAACGTTAGGAGAGGGAGTAAAACTCCCTCTCTGGTTCAAAAGATGATAAATTGAATACTAATTAACCCCCTAACCTAAAATAAAATTTTATCATCCATTGAAAAATCAAACTAGAAACTTTCATATTCACTGTCAAGTTTTCTATCGTCGTTAAGATTAATCTCTACTCCATGGTTTGACATTGTTTTTGTCTTTTTAATAACAGTCACCTTTTTGGGTTTAGAAACAGTTTTTTTTGTTTTTTTCACAGCTACAATTTCATCTTCAGATTCATCGTCTTCCATTTCTACACCGGTTTTAAAATAGGCTATATTATCTTTTAACTGCTTAGCCTGGCTGGCTAATTCTTCGGAACTTGTAGCTAATTCTTCAGATGCAGCAGCATTCTGTTGAGTTACCTGGCTAAGTTGCTGAATAGCACTATTAACTTGTTCGGCTCCTGAGTTTTGTTCAAGACTTGCAGCTGAAATTTCCTGAACGAGTTTTGAAGTTTTTTCGATTTCAGGAACAATTGATTCAATTAGTTTCGTTACTTCGTCATTTACATCAACACTTGATTTTGATAAAGTATCTATTTCGTCGGCAGCTACTTTACTACGCTCGGCCAATTTACGTACTTCGTTTGCAACTACGGCAAAACCTTTTCCATGTTCACCTGCTCTGGCTGCCTCAACAGCTGCATTTAAAGCCAATATATTGGTTTGGAAAGCTATATCGTCGATAATAGATATTTTTTTCGCTATTTGTTTAATTGCAACGCTATTATCTTTGGCTGCTTTCATTACTATTTTCATACCATCAGCCGCATTAATCGAGATTTTAACCGTTTGTTGAGCATTATCGGTGTTTTGTTGGATATTTGCAGCCATTTGCTCCATAGATGAAGATACCTCTTCGGCAGAAGATGCTTGTTCGTTAGCTCCTTGCGACATTTGCTGTGAGTTTGAGCTCAACTGCTGGCTGGCAGAGAATATATTATCGGCACTAAAAATAATACCATTAACAATTTCCCGCAACTTAACTACCATGTTTTGTAAAGCATCGGCAAGTAAACCAATTTCGTCGTTCTGATTTATATCTATATCATGTTCCAAATCGCCATCGGCAATTTTTTGAGCAAATTCAACTCCTTTAAACAATGGGATTGTTATGTTACGTGCAATAATTGAAATTAACATTGCAATAAATAGTATTCCGGCGATACCAATTAAAATAATGGTTATAAACTTACCCTGTGCCTCTGCAAGTATTTCATCCTTGTTTACCTCAACACAAACACTCCATGGAGTAGTCGTATTACCGATTTTAATAGGAACATACGAACGGAAAACTTTTTCTTTGTCAAGGAATGATACATCTTCATTATTAAATTCAAATCCTGATGAAATAGCATTCTTAATTAACTCAGCATCATTTTTGATAAAATCAAAGTAGTTTTTATTAATAAATGAAGAATCCTTAAATGCAGTTATAATAAATTGATTTGAAATAATATATGCATATCCGGAATTAAACAATTTTACTTTATCGCAAATTTTTTGAAGTTCAGTAAGTTCAAAATCGACTCCAACCACACCCAAAAATTCTTTTTTGTATAATACAGGAACAATAAAGGATGTTTCATAAAATTCTGTCTCGCTGTCAATCGTATAACTATAAAAGTAGGGTTCAAGAATAGTTTCTTTTTTTGAATCTTTAGGGATAGCATAGTAATCTTCCTCATCAGCAACCTCAGTTAAGGTTGCATCGCTTAAAACAGTTTTTCCCTGATCCCTGAAATAGGTATTTGCATATCTTCCTAGTTTATCAGATCCAATTTGGTTAATATATTGTTTGTCTTTACCATCCCATGTACCAAGTTCCCATTGAGTCCAGAAAGATAAGAAGTTTTTATTCTGCTCTAATGTATAAATTAAAATTTGGTTTGTGTGCTTCCTTTCAGTCATTCCAGATTCTTTTAGGGCAAGGAAATTATGAGCTACACTTCGTGTAACTAATGCTCCCTGCGAAAAAAATGCTTCGGTTTCGTGCGCAACACTTCTTGCTGTAATAACTGCAAGCTCTTTAGCTTTATTAATTGCTTCGGATCGGATCGAGATTGCCAGATATGAAAAAATGGCTGCAAAAACAACAAATACTGTCGAAAGTATTAATAAAATCATTTTTGCCCGTAAGGATAATTTTAAATTATTCATATTTGTAGTTTTTAAAAGTTTTATAGACTTAACATTAATACCACAAAAACATTCTTGTCCAAAGGATTAGTAATAAAAGAAACTGCAATTGGAACAGCAAAAGTTTCGTTAATTTTAATTTCACTTTCGCCGGTAAGACCACAGTTAATAAAACCTGCTTTTGTGTTGTAATATCCCTCGTTTAAACTATAACCTGCGAATGGAATGATTGAAAAATCATTTATACTAAAATTATAAGCAAGTTCAATGTAAGTTGAATAATTATTATTTCCGGCTGCATTTTTATCAGGACCAAAAAACAAGGTAGATAATGTTGCTGTTATTGGAAAATTTTCGGGACCCTCATAAATTAATTGTGCATCTAATAGATGGGTTGTTGATCCACTTGAAAAATTAAAATAATCAAATGAAGGCAGCGTATCTTCATAAGCAAAATAATCTGTTACCATAATTGTAAAATCCGAAATAGAATATGAGAGATACAAATCAACCTCTTGAATTAATTCTTCACCAAGAGTATAAGAAGCCCATGTTCCAACGGAGAATCCACTATTAGTAACTTCCATGTAAGGTTGTAAAGCAGGCGTTTTTGAGCTGGCAAGACCTCTCCAAATATATCTGCTTACAAGGTCGGCACCTACACTGGCATTCCAGCCTGATTTTTCATCTTCTTGCGAAAATGCATTAAAACTAAACCATGTTGTAAAAACAAGGAATAATAAAATGTAGCTTTTCTTCATAATTGATTTATTTTGAGTTTTTATTAATTATTCAGTTAAAAACTTTCATAACTATCGTCAAGTTTTTTATCATCTAATAAATTTATTTCAACTCCAGATTTTTGAATTTCGTTTTTTCTGTTTGATGGGATTCCAGCAATTTGTTCATTATAGCCAACTTTCACTTCAGAAGTTTTTAAAATCGTCTCTGATTTTTCTACATTTATTCCAATTTTAAAATATGCGATTGTTTCTTTGAGTTGTTGTGCCTGACTGGCAAGTTCTTCGGCACTTGTAGCAAGTTCTTCGGAAGCAGCAGCGTTTTGTTGAGTGACCTGGTTTAATTGTTGAATAGCACTATTAACCTGATCGGCACCTGAGTTTTGTTCAAGACTTGCTGCAGCAATATCCTGAACAAGTTTAGCCGTAGTTTCTATCTGAGGAGCAATTTCTTCCATCAATCGTGCAACATGGTCGTTAGCTTTAACGCTTGATTTTGACAACTTCTCAATCTGATCGGCAGCAACACGACTACGTTCAGCAAGCTTACGTATTTCATTTGCAACCATTGCAAAACCTTTTCCATACTCACCTGCCCTAGCTGCTTCTACAGCTGCATTTAAAGCCAGTATATTCGTTTGAAAAGCGATATCATTAATAATTGATATTTTATCGGCAATATTATTTACAGCATTATAGTTATGCAAAGCCGATTCTTTAACGGTATTCATTCCTTCGGCTGCCTTTAATGAAATTTTATCGGTTTGCTGCGCATTATCTGCATTTTGCTGTATATTCGAAACCATTTGTTCCATTGATGAAGAAACCTCTTCGGCTGATGATGCTTGTTCACTTGCTCCTTGAGATAATTGCTGTGAGCTTGAGCTCATTTGCATACTTAAAACGGCAATTTGATCTGTACTTTTATTAATCTCTACCATAATGTTTCGGAGATTAATAACCATTTTATTTAGTGAACTGATAAGAACACCAACTTCGTCGGTCTGATTTATATCAATTGTTGCTTCGAGATTTCCGTCAGTAACTTCTTTCGCAAACTCAACTCCTTTTTTTAATGGCTTTGTAATGTTTCTCGAAATAAAGACTAACAGAATAAAGAAAATTAAAAGGGCAAAGATTACACTCACAACAATTAGCCTTTTAAAGTTATCCATAAAGACAAATATTTGATGATCAGAAACAATTGCGGCTGCATATGTTTTTGAATTAAGATTGTAATTAAAAAACAAGTATTTAAGTTCACCTGAATTATCCTTAAAACTTACCTTACCCAAATCTTTTTTATTTTTTATTATCAAATCTTTTACATTATTTTCCTCAAGGTAATTAACTTGTTGCTCTGGTTCAATAATCATTCTGCCATTTTTCGCCATAAGGAAGACAAAACCATCTTCATAGAGTGATTTTGAATTAAACAATTGGTTAATCTCATTGATTTTACTGTAAACTAACCCAGTATAGATAATGAATTGCAGTTTTTCGTTAATAAATATGGGTTTATAAACACCTTTTTCTACTTTCAATTCAGTAAACAATTGATCGAAATATGGAATATTTTGTTCTAACTTCTGAATTGTATCCGAATCGAACGAAATAATATCACCAGTATTCCACTTTTTATTATTTGAATTACTTATACATATAAATCCTTTTGGGCTTTTTTGAAAAACGACACAACTTGATTCAGTAATTGCTTTAATCTGATTGAGTAATTCATCACTAGCTGAGGAATAAGAGCCTTCCTTTAACAATAAATCAACCGTAAGATCATTTTTCTTTAAGATTTTATCCTGAAAGTCAGTGATATAAAAATTCAAATTATCATTTAATCCTTTAATTACACCTTGCACCAATTCATCAGAATAATTTCGAACTCTGGATTTGTTTTTAATAAAAGCATATATTGCTAATGCACAAACAATTACAATTGTTGCAGACATAAGAGTAATTGTTAATCGTGTGCCTATTTTTAAATCATTTCTTTTCATAATTCTATTATTGAGTAATTCTACTTTTCAATATCAACATCCAATCAAACACCAGCTTTCTCGTTCTGGAAAAACTTAATATTATCTTTAAGCTTGCCAGCCTGATATTCGAGTTGTTGCGCTGATGAAGCAAGTTCTTCAGAAGCAGCAGCATTTTGTTGAGTTACCTGATTTAGTTGCTGAATTGCACTATTAACTTGCTCAGCACCTGAATTCTGCTCAAGGCTCGATGAAGCAATTTCCTGCACCAGTCGTGATGTTTTTTCAATTTCGGGGGCAATTTGCTCCATAAGCAATGCAACCTCGTCATTTACCTTAACGCTTGTTTTAGATAGTTCATCAATTTCCTGGGCAGCAATTTTACTTCTTTCTGCTAATCTCCTAACCTCATTAGCAACCACAGCAAAACCTCTTCCATGTTCACCTGCTCTTGCAGCTTCAACAGCAGCATTTAAAGCAAGAATATTGGTTTGAAAAGCTATTTCGTTAATAATTGAGATTTTTTCAGCAATATTTATTATTGATTTTCTGTTTTCAGTAGCCGAATCGAGTACTTTTCGCATTCCTTCGGATGATTTTTTTGAAGTTTTCTCGGTTTGAATCGCATTGTTTGTGTTCTGATGGATGTTTGCTACCATCTGCTCCATTGATGATGAAATTTGTTCGGTTGACGCAGCCTGCTCATTTGCACCTTGCGATAATTGCTGCGATCCGGAATTAATCTCCTGACTTGCAGATGCAATATTGGTTGAACTTATATTTACCTGATCAACAATACCCCTTAAATGCACAACCATATTATTCAACGCATTGGCCAAAACACCGATTTCATCTTTTTGATCTAAATTAAAGGTGGCAGATAAATCACCATCGGATACTTTTTGTGCAAAATTTACTCCCTGAGAAATATTGCTTACCAGTTTTCTGGCAAAAGCTGAAATAATTGCAAAAAACAATAAAATACCTAAGGTTATCGCAAATAGTATCGATATAACCAATTTATTTAATGATTCAAATAATTTATCCTCATCAAAAACAATAGAAATAAAAAAATCCAATTTGTTATTATATGTTGAGTATTGATACTTTGCTTTACCAGTTTCATTTTCGGGCCAGGTAAACTCTAACTTAGTTTGTTGTGTATCAGAATTAATCAGATTTTTAAAGAAAGTATATTCGGTTGCCATTGCACCTGTCATTTCTGGATGCTGCAGAATATAACCATTCCTTTTTATTATGGAGATATATCCATCCTCAGAGGATATTTTATTTTTCAATGTTTCAGATAACACGTCAAAATCAATTGCTTCATTTTGTAGTACAAGCACCCCAACTATTTCACCATTAATCCATATGGGATCGCATATATAATTAATATAATTATTATTAAAATCCTTTACAATCTCATACCTATCTGCATTTTCAACTTTTTGTACTTCTGGCTGTGAACTTAATAATACAGTTTGATAAATATATTTTGAATCATTTTTATCAATTGTTGAAGTTACCAGATAATAACCATCTTGGTTTCTTTGAAATATGGATATTTTAATTTCATCCAGCGGATTAATCTGATCTAAGAAATCTTTTTTAGAATTAAGAGTTTTTCCTCCAAAGGTCCACTCATAAGTCCTGTAAATATTATTTTTTTCTTGTAAATCATATTCAGATAAAACTTTCTTTGATTTGCTGATTTTTAATCCATTTTGCCCGACAAAAAGAGTATTTGTTAAACTAAGTAAATCATATGCTTTTTCTTTTGTTGAAGATAATTGCTGATTTACCAAATCTGAAATTTGATCAAGCTGAGAGAAAACCTTAAGGTCAGTATTTTTTATTATTACTTGTTTATTAATGATATAGGTCTCGAGCCCCAGCAAGGAAATAACAAAAATTATTGCTAAACCGACAAGTACTTTCAGCCTTGTACCTATTTTTAAATTATTTAATGATTTCATTATTTTCCCTGGTTTTAATTATAAATCATCTTTACTTTCCATTACAAGAATAAGTTCATCCGTTGAAAATACTTTATCCATATCGAGAAGCATAATAAACTGTTCATCTACTTTTGCAACACCTAAAATAAACTCAGACTTATACTTACTTCCAAGACTTGGTGGCGGCTGAATTTGACTATCTTCAATTTCGACAACCGATAAAACAGAATCAACTAAAGCACCTAATTGAATGGTATCTTTTTCCATAAGTATTTCCATAACCACAATACATGTATCTTGAGTAAACTGAGTAGGTGTCATTCCGAACTTAATGCGAGTATCGATTATGGGTAATACTGCACCTCTAAGGTTTATTACTCCTTTCATATATTCTGGCGATTTCGGCACCTGTGTTATCTTGGTCATTTCGAGTATATTAATAACCTTACTGACATGTGCAGCAAATTCATCATCACCCAGTTTAAATGATAAATATGAATTTATTTTAGCTTGAGAATCATTTTTCATGGTTTCCCTCCTTAGTTTATAATTTCTGATTTTTTTGAAAATTGTTTAATCATTTTGTTTGTATCGATTACCAGAGCAACAGAGCCATCGCCTAAAATAGTTGCTCCTGAAATTATCGCCTGATTTTTATATAATTTACCCAATGTTTTAAGTACTGCTTGGTTTTCTCCATATACTTCATCAACAACGAGTCCTACCAGGCTATCTTCGTACGAAACAAGAATTACTCTCTCTGTTTTCGGGCTCTCTGTATTGTAGTCCAACTCCTTACGCAAAGTAAAATACGAGTACTGAACAGAATCCAGAACAATAAGGTTATTAAACTTATTTGCTATCTCTTGATGTTCGATTACATGGATTTTATTAACAACGGAAAGCGGTAAAACATATAAATCATTCTCTATTCCGACTAACAATCCGTCAATAATTGAAAGAGTTAAAGGAAGTTTTATGGTTAATGTGGTTCCTTTATTAATTTCCGAATCAACAACCACATCACCTCTTAGTTCGTTAATATTTCTTTTTACAACATCCATTCCCACTCCTCTACCCGAAACATCCGTAACATTCTCGGCTGTTGAAAATCCTGGTTTAAAAATTAAATCGAAAATTTCATGATCCGACAATTCATCACTTTCTGAAATCATCCCTTTCTGAATTGCTTTTTTACGAATTTTTTGTGGATCAATTCCTGCGCCATCATCAATAATTTGAATATGTACGTTGGTTCCTGAATAAAATGCTTTTAAAATTATTTTTCCTTGCTCAGGTTTACCCAACTTTTTTCTAACCTCAGGAACTTCAATTCCATGATCGAGGCAGTTTCGCAAAATATGCAGTAATGGATCGGTTAGTGTTTCAATAATGGTTTTGTCGAGCTCTGTTTCGGAACCAATGGCTTCAAAAACTACATTTTTCTTAAGTTCCCTCGACAAATCCCTTACCAACCGCTGAAAGCGTGTAAGCATTGTTTCTATTGGAATAAGTACAATATCAAAAGCATTATCACGGATCTGCCTCGATAATTTCTGCATATTCTCAACTATAACATTTAATTCGGGGTTATTATTTTTCTCTGAAAATAGTGTTAAACGAGCCTGTGTAGTTACCAACTCACTAACCAGGTTCATCATTTGATCGAGCTTAGCTGATGATACCCGAATGCTCGAAATAGCACTCTCCTTTACTTTTACCGTTTCAATAGCTTTTTCGTTTCCTTTTACCTGATGGATTGTATCACCTTCTGAGAGTTTAAGTTTTTTAATCAGATTTTTTATTTCAACAATACCCACATCCTTCTTCTCTATTGCAAGTCGTTTTATATCCTTAATAAATTCTTTATGGGTTGTTAAATCACCAACCACCAACTCATTTATTTCGAGTTTACACTGATCTTCAACAAAAATAAAAACATCGGCAATGTTATTTTCACCTTTACTTGTAGCAAGTAAAATCTCCCAGTAGGTATAACACTTATTAATATCAATCTCATCGATGAGCGGAATTTTGTTAAAATGAGCAAATACTTCACAGTTTCCAAGCGTATGCAACTCATCAATTAAATATAAAGGATTAGTTCCGTTGGCAAAGATATCTTCATTTGGCTCAAAATAGATATAATATGTTTTGGTAGAAATATCTGATGATACATCAATACTATTCTTTTCCTTATCTTGCTCATCGTCAACAATTAGATCCTCAATTTTTGATGATAATTGCTTATGAATTACCTTATTATCATTATTTTCCAATGTTTCATCGGATAATAATGATTTCATATGATCGGCTGATTCAAAAGTTACATCAAGAATTTGTCTATTTATGACTTTTAAACCGTTTCTTACTTTATCATATAATGTCTCGAGATTATGCGTAAACTCACTTAAGGCATTAAATCCGAACATTGCTCCGCCTCCTTTAAGCGAATGCATTGCTCTAAAAACACGTTCAATAAGATCCTTATTGGTTGTATTTTCTTCGAGTTCCAATAATGCATTTTCCAAGTCGTGAATATTATCGGAGGCTTCTTCAATAAATTTTTCTTTAAACTTATCGATATTCATCTTATTACTTTTTTAAGTGCTTCCAGCAATTTTGCTGGTACAAACGGTTTTATTATCCAGCCAGTGGCTCCGGCATCTTTTGCTTCCATTTTTTTAGATACCTGAGATTCGGTTGTAAGAAACAAAATCGGGATTCGCTTATATGCTTCAATGGTTCGAATGTGTTTTATAAGCTCTATACCATCCATATTAGGCATATGCAAATCGGTAATTACCAAATCAATGGTTTGCCCATTAAGAAACTGCTGAGCATCTTTGCCATCGATTCCGACTAATACCTTATAACCCTCGTTTTCGAGTGTAAATTTTACAACTTCTCTAATGCTTTCAGAATCATCAACAATTAAAATAGTTTTTGCCATAATATTTATTTTTAATTGAATAATCGATATAATCCAGTATTAACTAATAAATTCTCGGTTTCAGTATTACAGGCTGCTGTAAGAGTTACAATCTTAGACCGTGTTTCGGCTGTAGATTGAAACGCATAGAGGTATTGTATAAAACCCAAATCTATTGTTTCAATATTTTTTAGTTTGATCTCAATGGTTTCAAATTCATTTAAAACACCTGTTAGTTCGGCTTGCATACTTTCAAGAACAGAGATCGTTAACTCTTTCTCGAGTAAAATTTCTACTTTATTTTCCTTTTTATTCTTCGATGGAATAATCTTTAGTTTATAATCTTTATTGCTCATAATTTCTATGTATTAGAAGAATTCAATATCCATTTCGTCACCTTTATTTTTTTTCTTTGAGGTACTTTTTTTCTTTAACACCCGATCATGGATTCTGTGCTCAATATCCATGGTGTAATAGTTCTTCAGATGATCCAGATTCTCGGATGATGCTGTAAGATAACCCGAATAAGATGTTTTAAGCCTGATATTTATGCTACTTAATATTTGTATAATTTCGTTTATGGTAGTATCGAAAATACTGTAATACTTTATTGATGAGATCGAGTTTTTAATATTTTCTAAAAGTTTATTATTACTTATATCGTGTTGTTTTACATTACCAAGTATTTCTTTGAAATTATGATGAATTTTAGTAATTACTGAGCTAATTTTAGAAATGTTACTGCTATAGGTTTTTATTGCAGGCAACTCCGATTTAGTTTCTCTTAACTCCGAGTGCATCTTCGCAAAAGGTAAAAAATGCTTGCTGTTAAGTTCCGATTTAGAACCTAAATAATTAATATATAACGATATCTGACTTAAACTATACTGTGCATTTTTATTTTCACCAAACCTAATCTGAAAAGCACTACTGTGCTTAGAAAGAAGATGATGTAATTGATCTTCCAACTCATGGAGTTGCGCGGTGGTTTTTATATCGCTATCAAAACCGAGTTTTAATAAATTAAGCTCTTCGGCAACCCTGTTGTATTTGTTTTCAAATCTTTTTTTGATTTTATCCAGTTCACTCTTAATATTATTTGCATTTTTATTGTAAACACTTAATTTTTGAATATATGCAGATTTTCTACTTATCGCTTTAGTAATTCTTAAAAAACTCTTTACAATAATTTCGATTGCCTGCCTATATTCTTTATTCGTTTGTAAAAGTTTAGCTGCATGTAATCCGGCAATATCACGTATTCGAATAAACTGTTTGGCTTTTTCGTTTATATATTTCTTCTGATTATTGTCTTTGTTAAAAACATCCAGTTCGTGCAAAAAATCATTGTGAGTATGTTGAATATGCTCCATTTTTTGCCTGATAATATCATGATACTGAAGGTTTATAATGATATAATCAACACTTGTACTTAAATCATCATTTCGTTTTGCATACAGAGGTTTATTTTTGATTATTCTTTCGATTTGGGTAAGTATCTGTGCTGATTTTTTTACCTCTGCTTTAATTGTCTTAGAAATTTCACTTTGAATATTGAGTAACTGATTAATTAATAGAATAGTAGCTTTAATTCTCCTTCGGAGCAAATTAAGTTCTTTATATTTTTTCTCAGTCAATAACTTACATTTAATAACCAGATGTTCTGCATCGCGAATTGGTTTTTCTAAATCGGTATTTCCCTTTTTTTCGGTAGTTTGGTAAAAGTTTAGGTTTGTTAATAAGAGTTTCAGACTCATTAAATCCTGGCTATGATTTTTAAGGGGTATAAATAAAGAAGTTAATTTATCAGAGCTATTTTTAAGTGTTTTTTCCAGTTCTTTTACTTTAATGTCCGAATCTTTGAAAAACTCAGCAATTTTGTTATTTGAATTAACCAATAAATCAACTGATGCATCGATTTTATTTTTTTTCAACCGACTTAACCCTTTATTTATACTTTGATCTGTTACTTTGGCAAGCCTGTAAATTTCTTTAAAATTTGCATTAAGCATCTGAAAATCATTCGATGAGCAAGAATGCAAAGACATAATTTTTTCTTCAATGGTTGTAAACATCTCCGTTATTTCTTTAACGGTAAATGTGTTAAGCAAAGCATTAATTTCAATATGATTTGATTTTCTTTTGCCAGTCATATCTGCTTAATTAAGCAATTTTAAGAGCTTTGTGAACTTTATCAAGAAATAACTGAATATCAATTGGTTTTTCTATTAAATCAACTGCCCCGAGATCAAAAGCCATGGCCGAGTTTTCTTTATTAGCAAAGGCAGTAACAATTATTACCGGTATTTTTGAGTACCGAGTGTTTAGTCGTAACTTTTTTAACATATCAAATCCATTTTCGTTAGGCATGAGCAAATCAAGAAGAATTAAATCGGGTAAATAATCACCTAGCAACTCAATTGCCTCTTTAACAGTGAATGAGGTTTTTACCTCAAATCCTTCGTCACCAAGAATTGCTTCAAGTAATACCAGATTGGTTTCAGAATCATCAACAACCAATACTTTCATTAACTTATCCATAATATTTACACTTTTATAATATTTTATTGTAGAAAGTGTAAATTAATGTTTCATGCTGATTAAAAGCAATTTTCTATCAATGACTTTCCTTACTTAAAAATAATGATATGCATCACCAAAAAAGATGATCTAAAATCACTCCAAATAAAAAAAATTAATACATTTACATAAACACTCTTTAACCCATGATTTCTAATAACCAACAAGCTATTTCCACAGGCATTATACCATATGCTGAGTATTTAACTACCGAGCAGATTGGTTATATTAAAAGCAACAGTAATATTGTTAAATACAGCGCTAAAGACGTAATTTTTAAACAAAACACACGTACTTCGCATATCATGTTTGTAAAATCGGGGTTAGTAAAGATTTATAAAGAAGGTAAAGATCAAAAGAATATTATTTATAAGCTTTTAACACCTAACCATTACCTGGGAAACATTTCAGTGTTTGGTGAAGATACTTTTCGCTATTCAGCTTCAGCACTTAATGAAACAGAAATCCTTTTTATCGATATCACGATTTTTAAACAGATTCTTGAGCAAAATGGACGTTACGCAACGCTTTTACTCGAATTATTAAGCCATGATAATCTTTATATGTTCGATAAAATCATGGCTCAAAACCAACAGCAATTGCCAGGGAAAGTGGCTGAAATACTGATCTATTTTGTAAATACTATTTTTAACTCAACTGAATTTGAAATTCCTCTTTCGCGCACAGAGCTGGCCGAACTAGCAGGAACAACAAAAGAGAGCCTCATTCGAACATTAACCGAATTTAAAAATGATAAGATTATTGATATTGATGGTAAGAAAATAAAAGTAAACAGTATCGATATTATTACTAAACTTAGTAAACTAGGATAACTATAAATTATGAGCAAACTTTCATACTCGTGTTTAATTGTCGATGATATTTTTATGAATCGAATACTTTTAAAAGAAATTTTAAAAGGTGTTTGCCCATTAATTTATGAAGCCGATAATGGTATAAATGCTATAGATCTTATCAGATCAAAAAAAGTTGACTTGGTATTTATGGATATTGAAATGCCTGTAATGAATGGCCTTGAAACCACTAAATTTATTCGAAATCAATTACCATTTCCATTAAACGAGATTCCTGTAATTGCAATAACAGCTTATAATCCCGAAGATTTTTTCGATGATTATAAAAATGCCGGATTTAATCAATTACTTACAAAACCGTATTCATTTTCAAAAATCCAGAAAGTAGTTACTGATCTTATGTTGTAGTTTAATCCAATCTTGTATAATGAAAACACGTTCTGCTTTAAACCTGTTATTATTTTGCTTTGTAATTATCTTTTCCTGTTCTGATAAGCAAACTAATCTATGTGTTCATGGTGTAACAATCGATTTAGCCGAACTACGAAAACAACAACTTTCTAATATACAATATTTTGCATTTTTCGATATCCCCGATTCATTAACCAGCAGCATCCAAGGGAAAATATCCATCGGGTTTAACTTTGTAAACATAAAAGATCAACCGTTATTACTTGATTTTAAAAATACAAAAGATGCTATTTTAGAATTAAAACTGAATCAAAAAAAAATTGGTCTGCAGTTTAAAAACCAACATATAATTGTACCAGCACGAAAATTAAAAGATGGTAAAAATACTATAGAGATTGATTTTATTGCAAACGATGGTTCTTTAAATCGTAATACTGAATACTTATATACTCTTTTTGTCCCTGACAGAGCATCAACGGCTTTTCCATGCTTCGATCAGCCATCGTTAAAAGCACGATTTACGCTCGAGTTAAAAACACCAGCAACCTGGACAGCAATTTCGAATTCTTCCGTTCGATCTGCACAACAAAACAAATCATTTAAATTATACTCATTTTTTGAGTCGGAGCCAATTAGTACTTATTTATTTTCGTTTACTGCCGGAGTTTTTAAATCAGTATCATCAACCCAAAACGGAAGAACCATAACCATGTATCATCGCGAAAGCGACTCGTTAAAAGTTAACAGAAATCTTAATCAGATTTTCGATTTGCATTTTTCATCACTCGAATGGCTTGAAAAATATACTAATATACCTTACCCTTTCCAAAAATTTGATTTTGTGGTAATACCTTCCTTTCAATATTCCGGCATGGAACATCCGGGAGCAATACTTTACCGCGACTCAAAATTATTTTTAGATGAATCGGCCGGAATAAGAGAACAATTATCGCGGGCGAACCTTATTGCCCATGAAACTTCGCATATCTGGTTTGGCGATTTAGTTACCATGGATTGGTTTAGTCAGGTTTGGTTAAAAGAGGTTTTTGCTAATTTTATTGCCGATAAAATAGTAAATCCAATTTTTCCCGAAGTAAATCATCAGCTTAATTTTTTAATTAGTCATTACTCCGAAGCCTATTCAGTTGACAGAACATCAGGAGCAAACCCAATCGATCAAGAACTTAAAAACCAGAATGATGCTGGCACACTTTACGGATCAATAATTTACCATAAAGCTCCGATAATGATGTATAAACTTGAAAAAGCAATTGGTAATAGTATTTTAAAATCAGGATTACAAGAATATTTGCTTAAATACAAGTTTGCTAATGCTACATGGGATGATCTCATCGATATTTTATCTGCAAAAACAGATTTTGATCTAAAAACATGGAGTGATAATTGGGTTAAGAAACCGAATATGCCGACCATAAAGGTTAATAAGGCATTTGACACACAAAATAAATTATCGTCGCTGGTACTTGAACAATCGGACCCTTCGGAATCCGGAAAAAAATGGCCACAGGAAATTGAAGTTTTGTCACTAACAAATGGACGGTTTGATCTTTACAATATACTCATCGAAGATACTTTTTCAATAATCACTGTTGTGATCACAAAAAATCAACCTGAACTAAATTTA
>JBFXEQ010000004.1:0-123634 GCA_050179935.1 Bacteroidales bacterium
ATTTGATGATAATGTAGAAAAAACAAAGGAAATAATCCGACCTGAAAGAAAAAATGAAAGAAAGAAACGGCCTAAGAAACTTTACTATATGAATTACAAACCATTATAGCTTAACTAAACGACATTGATACTGATAACCAAATAATGTAACTCTATTACCAAGTTCTGTATCAATAAGTTGATTCAATCCAATTTTATTAAAAGTATTATTTACAAAAGAAATTCCTGAAAAAGGGCTGATAGATTTACTGAATTTTTGTACTTTCATCGTATAAAGTTTTATCTTGTTTTTTTGTTATGCATCATAAAAATAAGTGATAAAACTTTATTTACAAAGCACTGTTTAAAATAATATTAAACAGTGCTTTAACTTATTTTTTTAATTAATTGTTTGCGGATTTAAGGATATAGAATAAAAAAGGCAGGTTAACCTGTCTTTTTTATTCTATTAACCTAATTATCAGATCAAAAATACCCAATAGCTTTAATGCCGAACCAATTATAGCAACCAAGAGAATTATTCGAACAAATTTTGGACCCCAACTTACGGCAACATGAGCTCCAATATAAGCGCCAATAATGCTCCCAATGGCAAGAATAAATCCAAGAAGATAATCGACCTGTTTATTGATCATAAAAACGATTAGTGCAAAAAGTGTAAAAGCCATAGTAATAAACACTTTTATTGCATTTGCTTTAACCAGATCGTACCCTGCACCTAATACCAATCCTGCTAAAAGAAAAAATCCTACTCCCGCCTGAATAAATCCACCATAGAGTCCAATAAAAAAGAATATTATAATTTGTATTATAGAGGTTTTCTCGTGCACCTTACCTGCCTGCCCTTTTATCCATGCTTCGGGATTATAAAGAATAACAAAAAACATTACAATTAGCAAGCCAGCAATAAAATACTCCATTATTTCATTGGTAATATTAACTGCCCATACCGAACCTATTATTGACCCTAAAATACTAGGAATAATCATCCATTTAGTGGCCTTTAAATCGAGTACTTTTTGCTTTTTAAAACTTCCTGAGGCTACAAGACCTTGAAAAAAAACACCTATTCTGTTAGTCCCATTAGCAATATTGGCAGGTAATCCTAAAAACATTAATAAAGGTAAAGTTAATAGTGATCCACTACCCGCCAAGGTATTTATAAATCCTGCTACAATGCCAACTCCAATAACTGCTAGTATAATATACCATTCCATAATACATTTTATTTATTCTACAAAAGGATGTAAAAAAAGCTGTCGCATTGGTGACAGCTTTCTTGCATTTATTAATTGTATTAATAAGCAAATAAAGGATATTTACTCATCATCTCAACAACCTTTTTTCCAACGTTTTCGATTACATTTTCGCTGTTAATATTGCTAATTACCTCGTCCACAAAACCAACAATAGCGCTAATTTTATCTTCTTTAATTCCGCGTGTTGTGATTGCAGCTGTACCAACTCTAAATCCAGAGGTCTGAAATGGTGAACGTGAATCAAACGGAACCATGTTTTTATTAATAGTGATATGTGCTTTAACCAAGATATTTTCAACTTGTTTTCCTGTAATTTCGGGAAATTTAGTTCTCAAATCGATTAACATTGAATGGTTGTCGGTACCATCAGAAACCACTTTGTAACCTCGTTTAATAAATTCAGCGGCCATAGCAGCAGCATTCTTCTTAACCTGAGTTTGATATTCTTTGAACTCAGGAGTTAATGCTTCGCCAAAAGCAACAGCTTTAGCGGCAATCACATGCTCGAGTGGGCCACCTTGAGTACCAGGAAATACGCTAGAATCGAGTAAGGCCGACATTTTCTTAATTTCACCTTTTGGAGTTTTCTTTCCCCATGGGTTATCAAAATCTTTACCCATTAAAATGATACCGCCACGTGGGCCTCGTAGTGTTTTATGAGTTGTTGATGTAACGATATGAGCATATTTTACTGGATTATCAAGTAATCCGGCAGCAATTAGTCCGGCTGGGTGAGCCATATCAATAACCATGATTGCTCCAATTTTATCAGCAATTGCACGCATACGTTTATAATCCCATTCGCGCGAGTAAGCTGATGCACCACCAATAATCATTTTTGGTTTTTCTCGTAATGCAACTTCTTCCATCATATCGTAATCAACACGACCTGTTTCTTGCTTTACACCATATGAAACAGCACGGTACCAAATCCCTGACATATTTACAGGGGAACCATGTGAAAGGTGTCCCCCATGTGATAAATCCAACCCTAAAAAAGTATCACCCGGTTCGAGTACAGCCATAAATACAGCCATATTTGCCTGAGCACCTGAGTGAGGCTGAACGTTTGCCCACTCTGCATTATATAGCTTTTTTAATCTGTCGATAGCGATTTGCTCCGATTGGTCAACAACTTCGCACCCACCATAATATCGTTTGCCTGGATATCCTTCGGCATATTTATTTGTCATAACCGAACCCATAGCTTCCAATACCTGCTCGCTTACAAAGTTTTCGGATGCAATAAGCTCAATTCCATTTATTTGTCTATCTTTTTCTTTTTGTATTAAATCAAAGATTTGAGAATCTCTTTTCATGATTGTATGTTTTTATAAGGTTTCAAAAATAATTGTCCAAAATTATAGATTTATAATTTGATTAAAAAATTTACTAACATATTATACAACAATATCAATAATGATATAATTGATAAAAAAAACAAAATTAAGTAAACGAGAAAGAGCAACCCCTAATTAAGGTGCTTTTGAATGGCATTTAAAAGAAAATTGATATTGAATGGTTTGGCGATAAACTCATCGCATCCGGCGGTAATACAATCTATTTTCCCTTGGTAGTGAGCATACGCAGTAAGAGCAATAACAGGTACTGATGGATCTATTTTTTTTATCTCTTGTGTAGCTTCGTAGCCATTCATTTCTGGCATTCGAATATCCATTATAATAAGATCGAAGGGATTTTTTTCTTCTTTAAAATAATCGAGTGCTTCTTTGCCATTGGTAGCACGAATTACCTTGAACGGATAAGCAGCAAGGATTTCACTAACAAGGTAAAAACTAATATCATCGTCATCCACAACAAGGATTTTTTGCTCCGAATGTGATTCCTGCATCAATTCTACTTTGAAAAAGGGTTCAGTTTTATGCACTATTTTAAAATAAAAATCAATTTTATAAATAATTGATCTTATTTCCAATAGATTACTATAATATTTTGAATTATTTTATTAACAAATGAACGTTTTGTTAATAAACAAAACCGATAACCGCGTTTTCTGTTAATAGTATTAATATCAAATATTTAAACATTTTTTAATAAGATTTGGTCTAAATAAGTTTTATAAGCAATTAATACTCCGAAACCTGCACCAACAAATCGCGGTATGTATTAAATATTTTTGATTTTGAAACGAATCCAAAATACTTACCTTCTTTATTTACAGGCAAATTCCAGGCTCCCGATGAATTAAACTTTTTCATTACCACCTCCATTGAATCATTAACATCAACAATTTCGGGAGGAGTAATCATTAAATCAAAAACCAGGGTATCATTATATTTTTCTCGGTTAAACATGATCTCTCTTATATTGTCGAGCAAAACAATGCCTATGAGTTCATTCTTTTCGCTAACCACAGGAAAAATATTTCGTTTTGATTTAGAAATAACCTGAATCAAATCACCTAATGTATTATATGGATAAATCGCAAGAAAATCTTTCTCAATAACACTATCGAGTTTCATTAGTGTAAGAATAACCTCATCTTTGTGATGAGTAAGAAGTTCGCCTCGTTCAGCTAGTCGTTGGGTATAAATTGAATGTTTTGTAAAGAGCAATACAGTAATATATGCAATTGTAGCAGTAATAATCAGAGGAATAAACAATCCATAACCGCCGGTAATTTCGGCAATAAGAAATATTGCAGTCAGTGGGGCATGCATTACACCAGCCATTACACCAGCCATACCAGCCAGGGCAAAGTTACCTTGAGGAAGATTAACAATTTGTAAGGAATTTATAAACTGAGCCCAGGTAAATCCTGCAACACCTCCTACAAACAAGGTTGGACCAAAAATACCACCAATACCTCCACTTCCTGTTGTAATAGCCATTGCAATTACTTTCAATAACACCAAAATGCTTAAGAAAATTAAAAGATTAAAATTGCTCTTTTGAGCAAGGGAAAAAAAGTAACTTCTAGGTATTCCATCTGTCGATCCATTTAATAAAGATTGTAGCGTGGTTGTTCCTTCACCATATAATGAGGGAAACAAAAAAATTAAAATAGCTAATAATATACCACCAATAATGATTTTCAGACTTTTATTTTTTATTTTCTTAGCTACTGATTCAATTTTTAGAGTGGTTTTAGTAAAATAAAATGATAAAACCCCGCAGATTATTCCGAACAAAATATAAAATGGAACATTATTCATATCAAATGGTTGAATGCTTGTAACATAGTATGTAACTCCTTCGCCCATTAAAAAATATGCAACTAAAGTACTTGTAACCGATGCAATCAGCAGAGGAACAATAGCTGTTAATGTTAAATCGAGCATGATAACCTCAAGAGTAAAAATCATTCCGGCCATGGGGGCCTTAAAAATACCACCAATTGCACCGGCTGCACCACAAGCCAACAAAAGAGCAACAGATTTAAAATTAAGCCGAAAGAATGAGGCCAGGTTTGATCCGATAGAGGCACCTGTTAAAACTATTGGAGCCTCAACCCCAACAGAACCTCCAAACCCAACGGTTAAGGTGTTGGCAACCATGGATGAATAGTTATTGTGTTTTTTAATTTTCCCATTATTCCTTGAAAGTGCATATAGAATACGCGATACACCATGACCAATATTATCTTTAACAAAATAGTTAACCCATAAAACGGTAAGTATGATGCCAATAATAGGAAATATGAGGTAGATATAATTAAAATCAGAATCGAATCTAGTAGATAAAAATGAGTGAGTCGTATGTACTGTAGTTTTTAATATTACAGCAGCTAAACCACTTAGCAACCCTACAATAAAACTTAGAATGATTACAAGCTGGCGTTCATTTATGTACTTATTTCTCCATATCAGAATCCAGCGTGAAAATCGAGTTCCTATCATTATTAAACCATTTATATCGATACAAAAATATAAAAGAAATAAAACTTTTGTTAAATATCGTTTTTATTTCACTGTTTTTAAAAACATATGCTAAAATTGTTGGTTTATTTATAAGTTTGTCAGATTTCAATAAAATATATCTTAAAATGATAAAATTCGATCGATTTGTTCTTGAAAATGGCCTTAAAGTTATTGTACATCATGATCCCTCTACAACGATGGTTGCAGTAAACCTATTATATAATGTTGGAGCCAGAGACGAAAACCCTGAGATGACTGGGTTTGCCCATTTATTTGAGCACCTGATGTTTGAGGGAAGCAAAAATATAGACTCATTTGATACACCTTTGCAGCTTGCAGGTGGCGAAAACAATGCATTTACAAACAATGATATTACGAACTACTATATCACTATTCCAAAAGAAAATCTCGAAACAGCTTTTTGGCTCGAGTCGGATCGAATGATGAACCTGTCGTTTTCCCAGAAGAAACTCGATATTCAGAAAAATGTAGTAATCGAAGAATATAATCAGCGATATCTTAACCAGCCCTATGGTGATGCATATCTTTATTTACGGCCCTTAGCATATAAAACACACCCCTATCAGTGGGCAACCATAGGTAAGGATATATCGCATATCCGCAATGCTACACTGCAAAACGTTAAAGATTTTTTCGATTGCCATTATGCTCCGAATAACAGCATTCTGTCAATTGCTGGTAATGTAACAACTCAGGAAATAGAAATACTTGTTAAAAAATGGTTTGGCCCAATTCAGGCTAAAAAAATTGCAGAACGTACATTACCGAAAGAACCTTTACAAACAGCTGAACGCAAACAAAAACTTGAGCGCGATGTACCTTTTGATGCCATTTATAAAGCTTATCATATGTGTTCCAGATTTGATAAGGATTACTATGTTGCTGATTTAATCTCGGATATCCTGTCAAACGGAAAATCATCAAGGCTTTACCAGGAGCTGGTTAAAGAAAATCAATATTTTAGTAGCATCGATGCTCACATTACCGGCGATATTGACGAAGGGCTTTTTATTATTACAGGCAAAATAATGAAAGGAATTTCGATTGATAAAGCTGAAAAAGCAATTGAAAATGAACTAAGAAAAATTTGCGAAAATACGGTTGATGATTACGAAATCAATAAAGTAAAAAACAAATTCGAATCAATTCATCAGTTCGGGCAACTCAGCGCAATGAACAAAGCAATGGATCTGGCTTATCAAGAACTACTCGGCGATGCAGACAGAATTAATTACGAAGTTCAGAACTATCGTAATGTTAATAAAGAGGATATTAAAAGAGTAGCCACCAAAATGTTCAAAAGCACGAATTGCTCAACCTTATATTATATTGCCAAATAACTGATAGCTATGAAATTAAATCGCAAAATACAACCTCCATTTAAGCAAATTGAATCGATAAATCTTATTAATCCTGTTAAAGCAAACCTCGACAACGGTATTCCATTATACATTATAAATGCCGGAACTCAGGATGTTTTAAAAATAGATATTTCTTTTGATGCAGGATTGTGGCATCAGTCAAAATCGCTGGTGGCATCAACGGTTAACGAAATGCTGCTGGAAGGAACTAAAAATTTTACATCGAAAGACATTGCAGAAAAGCTTGACTATTACGGTGCATTTATTCAACCTGAGCCTGCTAAAGACACCGCAACCATTTCTTTTTTTACATTAAAAAAATACCTGCCTGATACCATCACGTTGCTGGCTGATATTATTAAGAACCCTGTTTTTCCTGAAAACGAGCTTAAAACATTTATGGGTAAACGAAAACAGAGTTTTTTAGTTGAAATGGAAAAGGTTTCGAACCTTGCACGAAGGCAATTTAACGAGCAACTATTTGGAAATGATAACCCATATGGTAAAAATCCAAACCTCGAAGATCATGATTTAGTGCTGAGATCCGATTTAATTGATTTTCATAATCACTATTATCATCCGGCCAATTGTAGAATAATTGTTGCCGGAAAAACAGATCAGACCGTTGTTGATGTTATAAATGAGCATTTTGGTAAAAACGACTGGCTAAAAAATAAAAGCACCGAACATATAAATTACGAACTTGCCAATCCAAAACCGAGTAAGGAATATGTTAAAAAAGAAAATGCCTCCCAATCGGCTATTCGGATTGGTAAACTAACTATTACCAAATCGCATCCCGATTACCCAAAACTAGAAGTTGTTAATACCATTCTGGGTGGATATTTTGGATCGAGATTGATGAAAACCATCCGCGAAGAAAAAGGATATACCTATGGCATTGGCTCCTATTTGGTTTCTTTAAAGAATGCCGGTTTCTTCGTAATTTCGACCGAAGTGGGCTCCGAATCGACTCAATTAGCTATAAATGATATTTTTACAGAAATAAAAAAACTGCGAACAGAACTCATTTCGGATAATGAACTTAAAATTGCAAAAAACTTTATGTTGGGCGATATGATGCGTTCTTTCGATGGCCCTTTTGAGCAGGCACAAAGCTACAAATCATTAATCGACATGGGTATTGAAAATAATTTCTTTGACCGAACACTTGAGGCTATTAAGAATATTAATCCAAATGAAATTCAACTTTTAGCCAACAAATATCTGAACGAAAAAGATATGGTTATTACTGTTGCGGGAGCATAATTAGTGAATGGTGAATAGTAAAATGGTAAAATCGTGAATTGGTGAATTGGTGAATTAGTGATTCGTGATTCGTGATTCGTGATTTGTAAAATGATTGAATGATAAAATGGTTTAATGGTTGCTTTGCGGTTCTTTGCATTTTAAACTCTGTGAAACTCTGCGTAATGATTTGGTTAACTAGCGAATTGGTAAACTGGGAAAATGGTAAGCTAGAAGCTCATAGCTCGAAGCTTTAATTTTCGTCTCTCAGGTTTTTAAGGATTACTAAAGGAATTGTTATATTTGTGAATAGAATACTAATTTTCATGAAACTTAATCGTCAAATTTTACTCATAATAATTACTTTGATTTCAATGATTTCCAATGGAATTGGACAAGATATAATACCAGTTTTAGAAGAAGTTAGTATTGTTGAAGGTTCATCTGGGAACGTAAAAATTAGATGGAGACATGAGGTTCCTTCTAATGTGTATATTTTTAGAGATTCAATTGAACTTAATGTATGGGTTATAATTGATTCAGTTAAAAACTATTCAATTTTAGAATATACTGATAATTATGCAAATGCTAATTTCATGAATAGAGTTTATAAGCTCAGATCTACAAAAGAAAGTCCTGATTCAAAGAAATTTCCTACTACCTTTCTTTCATCAACATATGATAGCTGTAGAGCTGAAATTAATTTAACCTGGTCAAATTCAATCCCTAATTTTCAATATCAACCAAATGTTATTTTTTTAAACTATGAAATTTTTCTAAAAGAAGGCACGGGCAACTATATAAAAGTTGGCTCAACCACTGAGCAAAATTATACAATCCCCAATATTAAAGAAAAAACCAATTATACCTTTTACATTGCAGCAATCCCTGAACATGCGCCCACATCAAAATCAACATCAAATACAATCGATTTTTATTCAGAAATGGCTCAATCTCCAAGGTACATAAATCCAATTATCGCATCGGTTAATAGTGGAATTGTTCATCTTGAGTTTGAGGTAGATACAATCTCCGAACTTACAAAATACAAATTACTTCGTTCAACCTCTATTTCAGGGCCGTTCGACACTGTAAAATCTATCACCACACCATCGCATCGCGTAATTACCAATGATCCTACTGCTGATCCTTCAAAAAGAGTTTATTATTATAAACTATTACCTCTAAACAATTGCGATCAACCAATTTGGGATTCGGAATCGGGAATAATTAATACAATTCGTTTAACTGTTACAAATACTGATAATATTAATAACCTTGAATGGAACTTGTTAAAAGAAGCAACAAACCCAGCCAGTAATTATAAAATCTATCGAAGCATTGGAAATGATAATCCTCTGCAAATAGCTTCTTTAATTAATAATGAATCAAGCTACCAGGATAATATTGAAGATTTAATTGGGACAAATGCAGGAAGCAAGATTTGCTATTTTGTAATTGCCCGAGAAAACACTAGCCAGGAACCCAACAACTCAAACACTGCATGTGCAACCATTGAACCCAAAATTTATATTCCCAATGCGTTTAACCCAGGAGGGAAAGAAGGGAGAGATAAGTTTTATATTAAATTTTCTTTCCTTCCCGAAGATTATAAAATAATAATTTATAACCGATGGTCGAATGTAGTGTTCGAATCCTCCGATCCTCAGAAATCATGGGATGGTCGGTCATTAAACGGAAACTTAGTACCTTCAGGAGCATATATTTATTACATAAAGATTGTTACCCAAAGTAATCAAACCATCGAAAAAAGAGGTAACATTACAGTGATCTATCCGTAATAAGTGTACATTCGTACAGATTCATTAAATTTGTAGTTTATTCTTTTAAAAAATGGAACCTGTTATACCTCAAACCGAAATTGAATTAAAAAAGGAAGAAGAATATGTTTTTAGCCTTTTCGAAGATCTATTGGCTAATACATCCAAACATGTTAAGCCCGAAGATGAGGAAATCATAAGGAAAGCATTTAATATTGCCTTCGAATCGCATAAAGGAACCAGAAGGAAATCGGGCGAACCATATATTTTACATCCAATTGCTGTTGCAAAAATAGTAACTGCCGAAATAGGATTAGGAACAATCGGTATTGTTTGTGCATTATTACACGATGTTGTAGAAGATACCGATTATACACTCGAAGATATTCGCCACATGTTTGGTGATAAAATAGCATCGATTATCGATGGATTAACCAAGATATCCGGAATGTTCGATCAGCAATCATCATTGCAGGCCGAAAATTTTAGAAAAATGCTAATGACTCTTTCGGATGATGTGCGCGTAATACTTATTAAGCTAGCCGACCGGTTACACAACATGCGCACACTTGATGCCATGCCTCCAAACAAACAAATGAAAATTGCCGGCGAAACAATTTATTTATACGCTCCACTTGCCCACCGATTAGGGTTATATAACATTAAAAGTGAACTTGAAGATTTAAGCTTAAAATACCGTCATCCAAAGATTTTTGAGGAGATTACCAATAAAATAAAAGACAACGAAAAGAAAAGACAACAAGAGATTAACCGTTTTTCGTTACCTATAATAGAGAAACTCGAAAAAAACAACATCGAATTTGATATTAGTGGTAGGCCAAAATCAATTTTCAGTATCTGGAATAAGATGCAGGTAAAAAATATACCCTTCGAAGAGGTATATGATTTAATGGCTATAAGAATTGTTTTTAAATCGATAAACAGAGAGGTTGAAAAGGCTCAATGCTGGCAAATATATTCACTAATTACTGATATTTATACACCAAAACCTGACCGGATAAGAGACTGGATAAGCTCACCAAAAGCCAATGGTTACGAGGCCTTACATACAACGGTTATGGGACCTAATGGAAAATGGGTCGAAGTGCAGATTCGCTCCCGGCGAATGGATGAAATTGCTGAACGTGGCTATGCTGCGCATTGGAGATACAAAGGGGAGAAAGATAGCGAAGGCGAATTGGATAAATGGATAAAGAAAATCAGAGAGATGCTTGAAAATCCAAATTTGAACGCACTCGAATTTCTGGATGAGTTTAAAATGAATCTCTTTGCCTCCGAAATAATGATTTTTACTCCTAAAGGAGATTTAATAACCTTACCCAAAAACTCTTCAGTACTTGATTTTGCATACGAAATACACAGCGAAATTGGGAACAAAGCCATTGGTGCCAAGGTTAACCATAAGCTGGTTCCGCTTAATTATGTTTTAGCAAGTGGCGATCAGGTCGAAATCATTACATCGAGTAAACAACGGATACAGAAAGAATGGCTTGATAATGTTAAAACAGCCAAGGCAAAACTCAGCATTACCAATGCAATTAAAGCCGAAACAAAAAACAGAATCGAGAAAGGCAAGCAAATGCTCGAAACAAAACTAAAAGAATTAAATGTTCCGCCAAGTTCAAGAGTTTTTCGAAAAATATTGCCCGAATACGATGTTTTATCAAAAGATGAGTTATACAGCAAAATAGGCAGCGGTATTATTAAGTTAGATGATTTAATTAAGATTCTTAAGAAGAATACAAAAAGCAAATTTGTTCGGTATTGGGGATTACAGATTTTAAAATCAGGGTCATCAAAAGAAAAAAAAGAAATCCAACAGGAAAAAGACAAAAACAAAGACACTCTTGTTATTAGAGACGACATGAATGTGTCGTATAAAATAGGTAAATGTTGTAATCCAATACCGGGCGACGATGTAATTGGATATAAAAACCCTCAGAACGATTTTATCATTATACATAAATCAAAATGCCCTAATGCAATTAAAATAATGTCGAGCGAAGGAAATTGCATCGTTCAGGTTAAGTGGACCTCGCAAAAAATGTTATCTTTTCTTGCCAAATTAAGTCTGAATGGCATCGACAGAGTAGGAATTGCAGCAGACATAACAACGGTGATATCAGAGGAACTTAATGTAAATATTCGTAAAATATATATCGAAACCCACGATGGCATTTTCGAAGGTAATCTCGACCTTTATGTTTACAGTGTGGCCGATCTTAATAACCTAATTATGAATATTAGTAAAATAAAAGGCGTTGATTCGGTTAAACGTATTGAGGATATTGCTGTTTAATTTTTCTTTAAAATAATTCTAAATAACCAAAAATCTTTTTATATTTATCCAATCTAAATAAAAGGATTGTATATGTTTTGTACTGGAACAAAAGAAACAGTAAGAAAGATTTTTACTGAGTATTTGGAACGCCGAGGACACAGAAAAACACCCGAAAGGTATGCAATATTGGCTGAAATCTATTCGCGCGAAAACCACTTCGATATCGAATCGTTGTATATTTCAATGAAAAATAAGAACTACCGGGTAAGCAGAGCAACCTTATACAACACCATCGATTTATTGCTCGAAAGTAATCTGGTAATAAAACACCAGTTTGGTAAAAACATTGCTCAATTCGAAAAAGCACATAACTGCAAACAACACGATCATTTAATTTGTCAGGAATGTGGGAAAGTACTTGAGTTTTGTGATCCACGAATACAGGATATACAGCAAACAGTATCTCAAATGATGAATTTTACTGTTAATCATCACTCCCTATATTTCTATGGTACATGCAGCGAATGTAATGCTAAAAAGCACAATGAAAATAGTTGAAAACTATTTAAAAATAGTTGTAATAAATCCCTCTCAATCGATTGGGATTTTTTACTTTTAAACTTTTGAATTTGTAAATTGCAATCAGATAAAAAATAAAAACATGAAATTAGACATATTACTCGGATTACAGTGGGGTGATGAAGGAAAAGGCAAAATAGTTGATGTACTTGCATCGGATTATAATATTATCTGTCGTTTTCAGGGCGGCCCAAATGCTGGCCACTCGCTCGAGTTTAACAATATAAAACATGTTTTACATACTATCCCATCGGGGGTTTTTCGACCGGAAACAATAAATATTATAGGCAATGGAGTTGTTATTGATCCTGTAATTTTTCAGAAAGAAATTGTTGCACTCGAAAAAATGGGTGTTGAGATTAAGAAAAACCTATTTATATCTAAAAGAGCCCACTTAATACTGCCATCACATAGAATTTTAGATGCTGCATCTGAAGCTTCAAAAGGCAAAACCAAGATTGGTTCTACTCTTAAAGGAATTGGACCAACCTATATGGATAAAACAGGCAGAAATGGTATTCGTGTTGGAGATATTTTAAACCCAAATTTTAAAGATCTTTACAGAAATCTTACCAATAAACACAAGGATATTTTAAAACAATACGATTACAATTATAACCTCGATGAATACGAATTGAGCTGGTTCGAAGGTATTGAAACACTAAAAAGTTTTCAGATTATTGAAAGTGAGCATGTAATAAACAAGTATCTGGACGAAGGAAAGAAAATGCTTGCTGAAGGAGCACAAGGAACACTGCTCGATATTGATTTTGGATCTTATCCATTTGTTACTTCGTCTAACACTATATGCGCCGGAGCATGCACAGGACTAGGTGTTGCACCTACCAGAATAGGTAAAGTTTTTGGCGTTTTTAAAGCGTACTGCACCCGTGTTGGAAGCGGCCCCTTCCCTACTGAGCTTGAAAATGAAGTTGGAGAACAACTTAGACAACAAGGTCACGAATTTGGAGCTACTACCGGAAGACCACGCCGATGCGGATGGATGGATTTACCTGCTCTTAAATACTCTATTATGATTAATGGAGTAACAAATTTAATTGTTACCAAAGCAGATGTTCTTTCGAACTTTAAGACAATAAAAATCTGTACCCATTATTTATTAAATAGTAAACCCATCGATTATTTGCCTTACGAGATAAACGAACCACTTGTACCTGTTTACAAAGAAATGAAAGGCTGGGAAAAAGATATTACAACCTGCAAAAGTTACGATGAATTGCCTAAAGAATTTATTGTTTATTTAAAATATATCGAAGACGAAGTTAAGGTACCCATAACCATTATTTCTGTTGGCCCGGATAGAAAACAAACGATTGTTAAGTGATTAGTTGAAGGTTGAAGATTGAAGGTTGAAGGTGAATAAATTTCTTCGTTATCCTGTCAACATAATATATTTCCATATCTTTTATTAGTTGCACAAACTCGGATGATATTTTTCTTTGTGAAACTTTGTGCATTCCTTTGTGCAACTTAGTGTTACAAAACAATTGGTCAATGCGAACAAAGTTAAATGACGAAGTGTAGCAATCTTTATAGACTGCTTCAATCACCCATAAGTGTTCTTTCGCAGTGACTTTTTACTTGGTTAGTCATGCTTTTGTTGATTATCGTTCTCTAACGCTTGATTTTCTAATTATGAGTTCTGTATGCAAGACTTTAGTCACAGGATCAAAATCTTCTACAGACTGCATTCTGTTGAGCAAAAGCTGGGCAGCATTCATTCCCATTTCGTATCCTTTTTGATCAACGGTAGTAAGCTCAGGATCTGTCATATATGAAATAAACGAATTGGTAAATCCTGATATGGCAATATCAGCAGGAATATTTTTATTGAGTTTCTTTATTGCAATCATCGATCCAACAGCTGTTTCGTCATTAACTGCAAAAATACCATCAATTTCCGGATGTACTTGTAGAAGCTCAGGAATTAAATGCTGGGCATGTTTAAATGTATCGCAATATTGAATAGTATAATCATGTATTGGATATCTTTTTTCTTTTAAAGCATTTAAAAAACCATTTCGACGATCAATTCCAATAGCTAGGTTTTGAGGCCCTGCAAGATGAACAATATTTTTGCATTTATTATCGATTAAATGCATGGTAGCATTATATGCGCCAATATAATCTTCAACAATTACCTTATCGGCTTTAATTTCGTCGCAGGCACGATCAAAAAACACAACTGGCACGCCAATTTCCTCAATATTTTTAAAATGATCGTAGCGGGTAGTTGTTTTAGCCATCGAAATAATAAATCCGTCAATGTTACTCGATAGCAATGCCTGCACGTTTTCCACTTCTTTTAAGTACGATTCGTTCGATTGACATATAATAATATGGTATCCTGCATCATTGGCAACCTTTTCAATACCACTAATAACAGTAGAAAAAAAATGATGAATAATCTCAGGAATAATTACACCTATAATCTTACTCTCCTGTTGTAAAAGACTCAACGCAACCTTATTAGGCTTATAATTCATCTTCTTAGCAAGATCCTGTACATTTTTTTTTGTTTGAGGATTTATATCCGGATGATCTTTTAATGCCCTCGAAACAGTAGAAGGAGATATATGGAGTTCTTTGGCAATATCTTTTATGGTAACCTGGTGACCTTTCATAAACTAATCGGATAAATTATTGTTTAAGTTATGAATTAAGATTAACTTATTCGTTAAATATAGACAAAATCAGGCAGAAAAATTAAAATAAATAAACTTTTTTTTCGAATTGTTGCAAACGTTTGAAACAATACTTACAGGACTTATTTTGCCTTTGTAACGCATTGATTGTAACTAACTTAACTTTGATTTATCAATTTAATAACGTATCTTTAACACTGTAAAAAAACCAAAAAAAACCATATTTTATGATTAATAAAATAAAGTTGACTTTAATAATTCTTTTTATTAAAGTATTTATTCCTGGTTTACTCCTTGCACAGGTTACAGTAACAGGCACTATTACTGATTTTGACGACAAATCGACACTACCTGGTGTTACTGTGCTCGAAAAAAATTCAGGAATCGGATCAATAACAGATATTGAAGGAAAATACTCTATTACAGTCCCAAAAGATGCCATTCTTGTTTTTTCTTTTGTGGGTTATAAATCACAAGAAATAATAGTTGGTACCCAAACAGTAATAAACGTAGTACTCGAAAAACAAGTCGAACTGCTTGATGAAGTAATTGTAATTGGTTATGGAACCCAAAAGAAAAGCGATAAGACAGGAGCTGTAGCACAAGTTAAAGCTGAAGAATTGAGTGGTGGTGTTATTACTGATGCTATTCAGGCATTACAAGGTAGATCTGCTGGTGTTTTAATTACTAAAAAAGGTGGCGACCCAAATGAAGGATTTACAGTTCGTATTCGTGGGGCTATGGGATTTGATTCAAATACACAGCCATTATATGTTGTAGATGGTATTCCGGGAGTTGATCCAACAACTGTTTCGCCAGAAGATATTGAAACATTTAATATTCTTAAAGATGCAGCATCTTCAGCAATATATGGTTCTCGAGGTTCAAACGGGGTAATTTTAATTACCACTAAACAAGGTAAGAAAGATAACTTTAATGTTCAGGTTAACATGAAAGTTTCTGCTGACCAAGTTGCAAATAAGCTTGATCTGTTAAGTGCAAGCGATATAAGAAGTTATGCACAGAAACTATTAGAAGAAGCTCAAATAGCTCACCCCGACTATACGATTGATAGTGTTTTTAACGATGGGGGAGCAAATACCGACTGGCAGGATGAGATTTTCAGGACCGGTATCACCCAATCATATAATTTAAATTTTTCTGGTGGAACTGAAAGCAATAACTACTTTGCATCAATTACCCATGCTAATTGGGATGGTGTTATGAAAGGTACATCAAAGGAACGTACTATTGCAAAAATTAATTTAACTCAAAAAGGATTAAACGATAAACTTACGATTTACGGTAGTCTTTCAGGCACTTTTGAAAACAACGATTATGAAAGTTATGGAGGATGGGGAAAAGAAGATATTTTATGGCAAGCATTTACACGAAACCCTACTGATCCTATTTATAACGAGGATGGATCATATTTTGAAAGTACTCGTGTTTTCAACTATCAAAATCCTATTGCTATTATTAATGAAATAGATAATACACGTGATGCAAAACGTTTTCTTGGAAGCTTAAAAACAGACCTCGAAATAGTTGAAGGTTTAGTCGGTTCAGTAAACCTAGGGTACACCCGCGATGACCATGAAAATTATTATTACAGACCAAACGGATTGATTGACAATGGATTCGGAAGAAGAAGTTATAGTAATACTACTCAAAAATTGATGGAGGTTACTGGTAATTATACAAAAAGCATTAACGAAAAACATAATTTAAATGCATTGCTGGGCTATTCTTGGCAAGAAAGTGAGTACGAAGGATTTTCAGCTCAAGCTCGTGATGCACAATCTGAATATTTAGCAGCAAATAATTTACAAGCACTTATTGACCTAAAATATGGTGATATAGATTCATGGAAAGGAATGTGGAGATTAATCGGATTTTTTGGCCGTGTTCAATATAATTATATGCATAAATACCACTTATCTGCATCGCTACGTCGCGATGGATCTACAAAATTCGGAGAGGACAACCAATGGGGCTGGTTCCCTACTGTTGCACTTGGCTGGGATATTCAAAGAGAAAACTTTATGAACAGTATTAACTGGCTCGACCAGCTAAAATTACGATTTAGTTACGGTATATCAGGTAACCAAGAAATTGGTGAATATCACAGTCAACTAGTATTCCAGAACTCAGGTTTAACAGTTGACCCAGAATCAGGATCAGATGTGGTAACCTTTATTAATCCATGGAATGCAAATCCTGATCTTAAATGGGAACAAACCCAAGAATATAACCTCGGTATCGACTTTGGAATATTTAAGAGCCGTATAAACGGAAGTTTAGAGGTTTACTACAAGAAAACAAACGATTTATTAGGATTATTTGCCGTTCCAAAACCACCAAACTTAGCAAATTACACATGGGGTAACTCTGGTGAACTTGAAAATAAAGGTATTGAATTATTTGTGCAGTCATTTGTTTACGACAGACAAAATTTCAAGTGGAAAACCATGTTAAACCTATCACATAATAAAACAAAAGTTATTGATTTAGGAGATTTTGCTGGAGAAGGAAGTATTAGAAAAGAAGGCTGGGTTTCTGGTCGTGGTATGGTTGGAGATCAGTACTACACAATTGCACTGATTGAAGGTGAAGAAGTAGCTTCATTCTATTTGCCCACCTATGTTACAATGTTGGATGGTAAATTTATTTATGAATCTGAAACAGGAGGTTATACAGATCAGTTAAGCCAAGCCAAACGCAAAATTGTCGGTTCAGCAGCACCAGATATTGAAATTGGATGGTCTAACTCATTTACCATTTACAGAAACTGGGATATTGATATATCATTCAGATCTATGATCGGAAATGATGTTTACAATGCAACCGAAAGTTTCTTTGATAACCCTGACTTACCACAGATAAACGCAAGTCCTTCAGCTTTGGATTGGGAAGAACTAGGTAGAACTTCCGGATCAACTGTTATGGATATTTATGTTGAGGATGGTTCATTTGTGAGATTAGATTATCTTGCCATTGGATATAACTTTAATACCAAAAAAATAACTCCGATAAAAAACCTCAAAATCTATTTTGCATCTAATAACCTATTTACCATAACAGGTTACTCAGGTATTGATCCTGAAACTAAAGTTGAAGGAGTAGCTTTTGGAATTGATCAATATAATACATATCCAAAAACCCGAACATTTACCTTTGGTATAAATGCAACTTTTTAAACTTTATCAACATGAAAAAAATACTAATAATTTTCAGCATAATTTCTTTGTTAAGTTACTCTTGTACAGATCTTAATGAAGTTGTATATGAAAATCTTCCGGGAGATGTATATCCTGAAAATGAGCTACAGGTTGCAGGTCTAAGTGTTAATGCCTATTTGGGTATGAAAGACTTGATTGATGATAATGGCTGGTGGTTTTTAGCTCAGGAGCTTTCATCAGATGAATTTTGTGGCCCAACTCGTGATGCCGATTGGTTTGATGGTGGTAAATGGATAAACATGCATCAGCACACATGGAGCAACGACGATGAAGGAGTAAACCGTATGTGGGACAAAATGTGGAGCGGTATCATAGTTTGTAATATTACACTTGATCAGTTACGTCAATTACCCGAAAGCGATGCTGTTGAAGCAAAAATAAATGAGGTTGAAACTATGCGGTCATTCTATTATTATCTTCTTATCGATAATTATGGAGATGTTCCTTATATTACAAGTGCTTCAGACACTCCTGAACAACCCTTCAAATTGACCCGCGAAGCTATATTTGATAGCCTCACATCAACCATTGAAGCTGGACTATCTTCATTAAAACCAATTGATAAAAAATACCTTGCAACTCGATATATGGCATATGCATTGCTAGCTAAATTATATATTAATGCAGAAGTTTATACAGGAACACAACAGTGGGCAAAAGCTGATGCTTATATCGATAGTGTTCTAGCTGGTCCATATAGTTTGGCAAATACTGTCTCAGATCCGTTTTTAACTAACAATGAAAATTCATCTGAAATAATCTTTTCTATTCCATTCGAAGAGGATACATATCAGGGATTCAGAATTCATATGAGAACTCTTCACTATCATCACAACCTTACTTATGATATGCCTGTAGGACCATGGAATGGATTAAGTGTTACCCCTACACATTTTAATACTTATGAAAATACTGATTTACGTAAAGAGGCATATTTTATTTATGGTCCTCAATATGCATCAACCGGAAGCCAGATAATTGATGGTGGAACTAAACAACCTTTGGTAATTAACCCTATATTACCAGCATTATATATGACTGCTGCTGATTATACTGTTGATCAATATCGTAATTCAGGTGCCCGAGTAGGTAAATATGAAATTAAAATGGGAGCAAAAGAGAATTTGAGTAATGATTTTCCATTGTTCCGAATTACCGATTTCTACTTAATGAAAGCTGAAACACAAATTAGACTTGGCGGACCAGGTGATGGCGATTCATGGATTAACGAAATCCGTGATAGAGCGGATGTTGGCACCTGGACTGGCGCTACTCTTGATCAGCTTTTGGCTGAACGAGGCCGTGAGTTATTCTGCGAAGGTCACAGAAGACAAGATTTAATCAGGTTTGGAAAATTTACCGATATATGGTGGGCTAAAGGTGATGTTCAGGGTGGAGTGGCCGGAGATCCTTCGGTATTAACATTTCCAATCCCTAAATATGCATCTGATGCTAATCCAAATCTATTGCTGGATCCACAATAAAGAATTTATTTACTAACTAAAATTTATTTACTAACTAAAATTTAACACTATGAAAAAAAACTTTTTTAAAAGAATTTTTAACCTTACATGGTTAGTTCTGGCAGCATTGTTAACATTCACAGCATGTGATGATGACGATGATGATAGCCCAGATGTAATTATCCTCGATGGTCTTTATATCATGGGTGATGCAACAGCATTGGATACCTATAACACAGATGGCCGTTTTGCAGTAACTAAAAACGAAGTAATTCAAGAGGACCGTGCTAGTTTGTACGAAAAATACATCGCTATTAGTGCTACAGGTACATTTAAAATTATGAAAGTTACTGGTGCTTTAAAAACCCAATATGGACCAGGGACTGATTTTGCTGTTGTTGGTGCAGCAGATCGTGATAACGAAGAGCCACAAGTTGATTTTTGGAGAGGATCATATACAGAAAATACTACCGAATTCTCAGTTCCTGCAGATGGATTATATCATGTTGTAATTGATACTGAATTAGGAAAAATTGCTATTATCCCTGTTAATTGGGGTTTGATTGGTGCAGCAACTCCAGGTGGGTGGACTGATGATACTGAATTACCTCAAGGAACTTTCAGTAAGGAAAGTATAACTTTCTCAAAAACTAATGTTGAAATGAGACAAAATGAATTTAAATATCGTTACTCAGGTGGCTGGAAAGTTATTCTTGATACTGTTGTTGATTTAGGAAGTGGCAAAAAAGGGGTAAAAGTTAACACTAACTTTGGTGGTGCTATAAATGAATTAGTACCAGGTGGCAGCAACATTAATTTTACAGCTCCAGGTATTTATACCATGAATGTTAGTTGGACATTAAGTGATGGAACAACTGCAAGTGCAACAAAAACTGGTGATCTATCATTTACTGATTGGTCTGATGTTGTATTTGATGTTTTTGGAACAGGTGTTGATCCAACAGGAACTGGAGCTGTTGTGGATGCAAGTACATGGGCTTGGGGATATGCTGTATCTGCAAATAGCACACCAACAATTGAAGGAGATGTTGCTACTGGTGCTAAGTTTACTTATAATTGGACAAATGTATCTTTAGTAAATGCAGATGGCGAAGGCTTTGCTTTAAGGAGTGTAGATGGCACTAACTATAATGGAACAGTTTTAAGGTATTCAGTTTTAGATACTACCCGCTCTAATATGTCTGTAGTAGATAAAACGACTAACTCATTCGGTGATGTTAATATTAACGTAACAACTGATGGAGGATATGATGTTGTTCTTACAATTGATGCAGCTAGTTACGATAAAGCCTCAGTTATTATAGTAAAAACAGGTGATCCAACTTATAATGTTTGGAGTTTGATTGGTAGTGCTACTCCAGGTGGATGGACCGATACAGAAATGACTCCAAATTTAGATGGAACTGAATGGACGTGGACAGGAGAATTAGTTGAAGGAGAATTTAAGTTTAGAGCAAACGGAGCATGGGACTATCAAATTGGTGATGATGGTGCTGGTGGTGCAGAATTTAGTAATAATGCAACTGCATGGGCTATTGCAGCAGGAGATGTTGGAAACTATACTATTGTATTAGATAGCGATACACCTGATATTACTATTACAAAAAATTAATTTATTCAATTAAGAAGGCATGCTTTTGCATGCCTTCTTTTTTCCTTTTTAATCAAATATACTATTATGAAATTCCGATCCATTTTAGCTTTTCTGATTCTTAATTTGTTCTTTGTTAATGCGAATTCGCAGGTAATTACTGCCGATCCGGAATTTCCTACTGTTTCTAATGCTGTTAACATTTATCTGAATACCACTGAGGGAAACCAGGCATTAAAAGACTTTACCGGTGATATTTACGCTCATACTGGATTAATTACATCTTCATCAACTGAATGGGAATACGTAATTGCCGAGTGGACAGTTAATACAACAAAAGCAAAGCTTACCAAAATATCTGCAAATCTGTATCAGTTTACCATAAGCCCATCGATAAAAGAATTTTACGGTGTTGCTGAAAACGAAGAAGTGTTAAAACTAGCCTTTGTGTTCAGGAATTCCGATGGTTCTAAAGTGGCACGTGAAGCCGATGGTGACGATATTTTTTATAATGTGTATCCCGAAGGATTAAATGTAAATATCTCATATCCCACAGATGATATGATTGTTATACCGGGTGAGCAAGTTACAATTCAGGCCTCATCGAATGAATCAGACAGTCTATTTTTATTTATTGATGATATTCTGATTTCAGAATTGGCTGGAACATCAGTTTCATATGACTATACTGAAAATACTCCCGGATCTCACAAGATCAAAGTTACTGCAAAAAATACCGAAGATATTGTTCATGATTCGGTTTATCTGCAAGTAAGAGGAGAACCTCAAGTAGGCGAATTGCCTGTAGGATGGAAAAAAGGAATAAATTACCTAGCAGATGATTCGGTTGGTCTTGTTTTATTTGCTCCGCATAAATCTTTTGTTTATGTAATTGGTGATTTTACCGACTGGCGAGTAAACGAAAACTACATGATGCACGTTACTCCAAATGATTCGATCTATTGGATTTCAATCGGAGGACTTACTCCCGGACACGAGTATATTTATCAGTATTATATCGATGGATCATTGCGTATTGCTGATCCATATACTGAAAAAACCAGCGACCCAAATGATAAATATATTCCCACAGCATCTTATCCTGGCCTGATTAGTTACCCCGAGGGTAAAACAAGCGGTATTGCATCTGTACTGCAAACTGCTCAAACCGATTATACTTGGAAGAATACAGATTTTACGCCACCTGCAAAAAATAATTTAATTATTTACGAATTGCTTATTCGCGATTTTATAGAAAGTCATAATTATCAAACACTTATCGATACACTCGATTATCTCGATAGTTTAGGCGTTACAGCCATCGAATTAATGCCTTTTAGTGAGTTCGAAGGAAACGAAAGTTGGGGATATAATCCGAGTTTCTATTTTGCTCCCGATAAATATTACGGTACAAAAAATAAACTTAAAGCATTTATCGATTCCTGCCACGGAAGAGATATTGCTGTAATTATGGATATTGTTTTGAATCATTCCTATGGCCAGTCTCCATTAGTACAAATGTATTTTGAGAATGGCGCACCCTCTTTACAAAACCCTTGGTATAATGTGCAGTCACCAAATTCGACGTATTCATGGGGGTACGATTTTAATCACGAAAGTGTGCATACTAAAGAGTTTGTTGACAGTGTTAACAAATTTTGGTTAGTAAACTATAAGGTTGATGGATTTCGATTTGATTTTACCAAGGGTTTTACTAATACTCCCGGCGATGGCGGAGCTTATGACATATCGCGAATAAATATCTTAAAAAGAATGGCGTTGCGCATTTGGGATACAAACCATAATGCCTATGTGATTCTTGAACATTTTGCTGATAATACTGAAGAAAAAAATCTTTCTGATTTTGGAATGATGCTGTGGGGAAATATCAATTATCAGTACAACGAAGCCACAATGGGATATTCATCTGATATTTCGTGGGCATCGTATAAAACCCGAGGTTGGAGTTCACCAAATTTGGTTTCTTACATGGAAAGTCATGATGAAGAGCGGCTTATGTATAAAAATCTTCAGTATGGTAATTTCACTGATGGTTATCACATACAGGATTTATGGATTGCTCTGAATCGTATCGAATTGGCTGCCAATTTCTTTATTCCTATTCCCGGTCCAAAAATGATCTGGCAGTTTGGAGAGCTGGGGTACGATTACTCCATTGATTATGATTGCAGGGTTTGTAACAAACCTATTCGTTGGGATTATTTCGAAGACAAAGGGCGACAGCGAATTTATTATGTTTACAAAGCACTAAACGAACTAAAACAACAATATCCAATTTTTCAAACAACCAATTTCACCTTAACACAATCGGGTAAATTAAAGAATCTGCAACTTCTTGATGATGATATGAATGTTGTTATTCTTGGTAATTTCGATATGGAGTTGAAAAATATAAACCCAAACTTTCCTGTTGCTGGTAAATGGTACGAATTCTATTCGGGTGATTCGATAAATGTAACAGATACACAGGAAGAAATTCCACTTAATAGAGGTGAGTACAAACTATATACAACGGTTAAACTTACTACTCCTAATATTCCTGTTGGTATTTTTGAAGATTTTATTCACACTCAAGAGTTGAATGTTTATCCAAATCCATCAACCGGAATATTTTATTTTAGTTTTAATGATTCTCAGAATCAACCATTTGAATTAAAAATTTACAATTTGAATGGTCAGTTGGTTTCAATAAAAACAGATTATCAGGAAAGCAGAACATTAGAAATTGATTTATCGGCAATTGATAATGGTCTCTATTTTTATGAGTTTATGACAGAAAACAAACGCTTTTCAGGCAAAATAATAAAATATTAAACGATTAGTTTTTTAGGGGTTAATTTTTAGGGATAATAAAATGGTTAACAATGGAAATCGCCAGGTCTAAAGCCTGGCGATTGTTTTATTAGTCAATTTTTAGTCTTTGCGAACCAGCCTGCTGCCCGCCTAGATGACCCAGTCGGACAGGGCTGGCAGGGCGTAGTGAAGCAAACTTTAAAAATTATAACAAAAGACTGCTTCTTCCGAAAGCTTTCGGAACGCCTCTACAGGACTCCCTCGCAGTGACTTTTTATGTGGGAGATTGTATCTATATTGTGCCCAAATAATTTGGAAAGTCTCTCGAATTGACCTTTGTTGTAATTGTCTATTAACTGATAATCCAAGTATAATGAATGGACTAAAGTCCATATTTCGTTTTAAACTTATAACCCCAGCCTTAAGGCTGGGGTTATAAAATCTTCATATTTTATGGGCTTTAACCCATTATTTATTCGCTTTTAATTTTTCTTAAACACCAAATACCCCCAAGTTTCAAGGCTTAATGAATTTGAAATTGAAGTATTTGTAAAAATATCAGTAAAAGAATCATTACCTACTTCATAATTCATTGTAAAATCAACCTTTTCGGTAGATAAATTAAAAACAGAAATAATCTTATTCCCCTCTTTTTCACGAATAAAAGCTAATATTTTATCGTCAGCAGTTGTCGGTATTCTCACTAATTCGCCACCAAATTCACCGTTCCACAATGCTTGATTTTCTTTCTTCAATTTTAATAGTGTCGTATAAAGCTCATCCAATTCGCAATTCACGGTCCAATCAATGGTATCCTTATCAAAAAAACGCAATCGTTTATTTAAACACGATTCCTGTCCACTATAAACCAATGGCATTCCGGGCATAGTAACAGAAAGCACTGTAAACATTTTTACTGCATCGTCAAGTCGCTCATATTCTGTTCCTTTCCATGTGTTTTCATCATGATTCGAGGTAAAGTTCATGTGATATGCATGTTCGGGATATTTCACTTTTTCAGTTTCGATAAGATTTACCAAGTCACTAACTCCTTTTTTACCTTGAGCAATTTCATTCCACAAGAAATGCATATCCCAGGCATAAGTCATATCGAAAGCAAAATCGTGCATCTCAGGCTCATTGGCTTCGGCAAGCATAAATACCGGTTTAATCTGGTCAAGTTCATATCTGGCCTGATTCCAGAAATCAATAGGAACCATTGCAGCCACATCGCAGCGATAGCCATCAATATTAAA
Organism: Bacteroidales bacterium; assembly: GCA_050179935.1. Taxonomy (GTDB): domain Bacteria; phylum Bacteroidota; class Bacteroidia; order Bacteroidales; family UBA12077; genus UBA12077. Next base: position 25,486 of record JBFXEQ010000004.1, read on the forward strand.
TTCGGTAACCCAATATTTAAGTGCATCGAGCATAAACTTGCGCATATCGGGATTATCATAATTAAAATCAGCCACATCACTCCAATCGGGTACTGAAGGAATAATTTCTCCTTTATCGTTTTTGGTGTACCAATCCGGATTGCTTTTAATTTGCTCAGTATCCCAAGATGAATGATTTGCAACCCAGTCAAGAATTACGAACATACCAAGCTCATGAGCCTTTGCAACAAGGTCTTTAAAATCTTCTTTTGTACCAAATTCAGGATTAACATCAAAATAATCTTTAACCGAGTAATAACTACCTAAAGATCCTTTTCTGTTTTCAATACCTATTGGGTGAATTGGCATTAACCAAAGAATATCAATACCCATTTCTTTTAGTCGGGGCATATGCTCTACAAATGCATTAAACGTACCTTCGGGAGTAAACTGTCTAACATTAACTTCGTAAATACTTGCATTTTTACTCCACTCAGGGTGTTGTACTGATAAATATTCAACAGTTTTAGTTTCTGACTTGCACGAAGTAAGAATAATGATGCTAATTAAACTGCTAAAAAAGAAAATTCTACTGATTAGTTGTGTTGTTGTTTTCATGAATATTTTTTTAATAGATTTGCAAATTAAATTAACTCTAAATTGTGATAAATCAAGGGTTTTTAGTAATTTTACCTTTCTGTTTTCTATTTTTTTAAAGATAGAAAAAATATCTTAAATAATTTGCATGAAAGGCTTATAAATTAAAGAAAACAGAATAATTTCTAATGACAGAATTTTAAATTTAATAGATAAAAAATGAAACGTGTTTTAGTAGCAACTGCGGGAGGAGATTGTCCCGGACTTAATGCTGTAATAAGAGCAATTGTAAAAAGAGCTTCTCAGGAAAAAGACTGGGAGGTTATTGGTAGTATTCAGGCTTTTAATGGAATTTTATGGGAGCCAACAGAGATTAAAATTTTAGATGAAAAAGCGGTAGCTGGAATTCATTTCCAGGGTGGAACAATTATAGAAACAACAAATCGTGGAGGCCCATTTGCATGGCCTGTAAAAAATAAAGACGGTTCATGGACATCTGTTGACCGATCAGAAGAAATGATTCGTAAACTCATGTATATGGGTGTTGATGCAGTGATTAATATTGGTGGAGATGGTTCGCAGAGAATTTCGCAAGCACTCTACGAAAAAGGACTCAATATTATTGGAGTTCCAAAAACCATCGATAATGACTTATCAGCGACAGATACCACATTCGGATTTCAAACTGCAGTGCAGATTGCAACCGATTCTGTTGATAAGTTAGTAACTACTGCTGCAAGTCATAATCGTGTTCAGATACTCGAGGTTATGGGTCGTGATGCCGGATGGATTGCATTAAATGCAGCAACAGCAGGTGGAGCAGAAATTTGCTTATTACCTGAAATTCCTTACGATATAAATAAAGTACTTGAGAAAATAAACTCTCGCTTTGTTCGTGATAGAGGATTTGTAATTATAGTTATAGCTGAAGGGGCAAGAGCTATTGGTAAAGATATGTCATCTGAAACAAGCGATGAAGTTGGTTATACCAATGCACGACTTTCAGGAGCAGCATCACGACTAGTTGAAGAATTAAAAGAAGCTGGCTGCAAACACAGTATGCGTAAAACAGTTCTGGGACATATTCAGCGTGGTGGTATTCCTATAGCATACGACAGGGTTCTTGCTACACAATTTGGTGTTCATGCTTTCGAAATGGTTTTGGCTGGTAAGTTTGGCGAAATGGTTTCATACCGTCATCCACATATCACTTCTGTTCCATTTAAGGAAGCTATTACAGTTCCTAACTATGTTACACTTGACACCGCTCTAATGCGCAATGCAAGAGGTGTTGGAATTAGTTTTGGTGATTAAAAAATAATCAAACGCTACGAGGGTTTGAAACCCTCGTAGGGCTTAATATAAAAAACGACATCTGAATTTCAAAAGTCGTTTTTTGTTTTTTCCTATTCTAACTAAAAACTATAAGATGCAGAATTAACTCTAAAAATATTATCCCTACGAGGGTTTCAAACCCTCGTAGGGATATAAAAATCTATTCTTTATTTAAAATACAATAAGAGTAAGGTTTTAATGTAATCTCCAATTCATCATCTACAAGTTGAAAATCACAACCTTGAAGTGAGGTTAATTCTTTAACATCCAAATATTTTGGCAGCTTAATAATTAAAATTTCTGATTGATTGAATTTATTAAAAGCAATAATACTTACTTTTTCAAAATATTTTCGGGCATAAACCATGGTATGATCATCCGTGTGTAGCAAAATAAGATCCCCATATATTAATGCCAGGTTATCCCTTCTTTCTTTAATAATTTGGGTAGTTTGATCTTTTACCATTTGTTCGAAAACCGTTAAGCTATCAAACTTCATTGGTCGGCGATTGTCAGGATCACCAGCACCCGGCATTCCAATCTCATCGCCATAATAGGTTACGGGTATTCCGGGAATAGTATGAATAAAGGCTGAAACCTGTAATAATTTGTAATAACCGATTGTATCAACAACCTGAATATCCCGAGTCCATCCAGCCTCTTTATCATCCTCATCGAACTTTAAGGCACCACCGGCAAATGATATAAATCGAGGCAGATCATGATTTCCTGTGATATTACCCATAAGAGAATGACTTCCATAGTACTTCTGACTTTCTTTCAATGATTGAGAAAGCTTTGCAAATGACTCTTTATCAGAAGCCATTATATTTCGCATATCGAAATACAGGTTAAAATCAAATTGCCCATCGAGTAAATCAGTACCTACGTAACTTCTTATTAACTCGCGACTTCCAAATGTTTCCCCAATCTGAAAAACAAATTCATTTTTAGTCTCATCTCGCAATTTCTTTGTAAGTGTTCTCCAGTAAGGTGTTGGAATATGTTTTGTTGCATCGTGACGAAAACCATCAATATTATATTCAGTTATCCAGAACATAGCCGAATCCGACATCATATTTTCCACTTCGGGTAAATCAAAATTTAACGATGGCAAAAACGTGTCAAACCAGGTGGTTAACCGATGCTCTTCCCAAATTCTGATATTTTTTCGACCATCTGGCAAATCAAGTTGCGTGGCCCAATGAGGATTGTCGATATAGTTTTTATTTTGCTGATGAACATGATTCGAAACATAATCGAGAATAATATTCATATCCTTTTCGTGAGTTGACGAAACTAAATCACTTAAATCTTTTGCAGTTCCAAAACGATTATCAACGGTTGTTAAAGTTATTGGCCAGTAACCATGATATCCGGAATATTTACGATGTGGGGCCGGATATTCGACAAACCCCTCTTTTGGATTTTGCGTTATTGGCGAAAGCCAAATCATACTCACACCTAATTCAGTAAAATATCCGTCATTTACTTTTTGCGTAATACCTGCCAAATCGCCACCCCAATAATTTGCTTTCTCATGTATTTCAGGATCATTCAATGGATTATCAATTGATTTATCGCCATTATTAAACCGATCAACCAGCATAAAATAAAGTACCTGTGCATGTTTGTCGGTTCTCTTTAATTGCGCTGCATCCGAGATAACTTTGCCAAACTCAAGCGGAACAAGCACATCGTTTGAATATCCAAACTCATTATTAGTCCAAACTCTTAAATATGAGCGATTTAACTTTTTGGCATTTTTAGGAATATCAACTGCTATCGTATTATTTTGGACAGTAAAGGGTACTGAGTAATTATTCCACAAACACACTATTTTATCGGCTTCACCATTAATACCTATTTCAATGGTTCTCTCAGTAAAAGTCTTTGTATAAAGCTTTGGAGCGTTCTCTGCAGGATCACTGATTACAAGAACAGAATTAAATCCACCAATATTATTACTTTCCTGAACCCTATTGTCTGGATCGAGCATCCATTTGCCATCAACCACAACCTGGTATTGATATCTGCCGGGTGATAATTTTAGTATTTTTCTCCATTGTCCTTTATCATTCATTAAAGTATCGATCGGTGTCCATGAATTAAAGCTACCAGCCAGCAAAATTTGCTTATAATTAAAACCTTTAGAATCGAAAACAAACTCGTACTGGGTCATTTTCTGATATAACAAAACAATTGAATGTGCATAACCCTTAATCCAAGCCTGAGCAACTTCAAGTGAAGGAGTACTTTCAGTTGGTGTAACATACAACCATCTCTTATCATCAGAAAGCTTAAAAGTATAGTTTTCAAGAGAAATTGAGTCAATTTTTTCAACCTGCTTAAAATACCCGTTCAGATAAATCTCTGCCCCGGCATCTGTAACATATACAGGAGCCGACGCTTCGTACATTTCTGCTGATTTAGGAACTTTCAGGTTTACTGATTTGCTACAACCAAACAGAGAAACCAGTATAACGAATAATAAAAGATGATTTTTTTGCATAGTAGTTGATTTATGGGTTCAATTCAATAATCATAGCACCTTTTGCAGGCAATTTAATTTTAGTAAGATCATTAATACTGGATTTTGAAATGATATCAAAACCAGTTTTATAATTCGAGAGGACTTCTGCAAACATATCAGTAGTAATAGTTTGCACAGAACTATTGTTGTTCAGAATTATCATTACGCAATCTGTTTCTGTGTATCTGAAATAGGTATAGATATTATTCTCTGGAATAAAATGCAACAGTTTGCCAGAATGTATTACCTGTTTGGTTTTTCTCCAATTCAGAATATTCTGGTAATAATTAAAAACATTATTTTGTGCAACTGTCCTACTTTCAGAAGTAAAAGCATTTATCGAATCTTCCGACCAACCACCTGCAAAATCGCTGCGCATTATACCGTGAGCTTCGTGTGCAAATCCTTCCATAAGCAGCTCAGTACCATAAAATACCGAAGGTATTCCACGTGTTGTTAATTGAAAAGCTATAGCCAGCTTGAGTTTATTAATATCTTTCTGAAATGATGAAAATATTCGTGTAAGATCGTGATTATCGAGAAAAACAATGGTATTCATTGGGTTACTGTACAAAAAATCCTGCGACAAAATATAATAAAGTCGCGAAACGCCATTTGTCCAGCTATGTTCTTCGTTGAAAGCGTTCTCGATTGCATAATGCATTGGAAAATCTGTAACTACAGGAATATTTGATGAGTATCCATCAAAGTTTTTTGTATTCTTCTGCCAATAAGCTGTATGTGATATTTCCTGCAACCAGGCCTCTCCTATTATCGTTAAACTAGGATATTCATCCTGAATCCTTTTTGCCCATTGCGCAACCATATCTTTATCTGAATAAGGCTGTGTATCCAGTCTAATACCATCAATCCCGGCATATTCAATCCACCAGATCGTGTTTTGTATCAGATAATTAGCCAGAAATCTATTTTTTTGATTCAGATCGGGCATATTTATATCGAACCAGCCATCGTTTTGCAGGCTTTTATCAATATTTGATGCATACGGATCCTGAACTACTTCAGACCGATAATTAGATTGCGTAAATTCATTATATTGATGAATCCAATCTTTTACAGGTAAATCATTCATCCACCAATGACCGCTGCCACAATGATTTAAAACTACATCCATTATAAGTTTCAAATCTTTTTGATGGGCAGTTTTTACCAGTTCAGTGTACTTTTCATTTGTTCCAAAACGCGGATCAACCTGATAATAGTTGCTTATAGCATATCCATGATAGGTATATTTTGGCTGATTATTTTCGAGCAAAGGAGTTATCCAAATTGTGGTAGCGCCAAAATCACGAATATAATCAAGATGATTGATAATACCCTGAATGTCACCACCATGTCTTCCATCAGGATTGGTTCTGTTTGCTTTTTCGAGCATCTTTTCAGAGTCATCGTTAGTTACATCGCCATTCGAAAACCTATCAGGCATTAAAAGGTAAATCACATCGGAGGTTGAGAATCCTTTATGCTGATTACTATCTTTATTTCTAGGTTTTATTTCATAATTCAATGATTCGACTTTTTCTTTGTTCTTGTAAAAATCCAATTTTATGAAATTTTTGTTCAAATTATCTGGAATGATCAAATCAATAAATAAATAATTTGGGTTATCGATTTTTGAGAAACCTGTAATAAGTCCCTGAATATCACAAGCAACATCAAGGACAGCAACATTTTCTCCATAAATCATAATTTGTAATGATTTTTCTTTCATTCCGGCAAACCAGAACGGAGGTTCAACTCTTTTAATAACCTGCGAAAAAAGATCAACAGAAACAAAAACAAAAATCAATAAAATATAAATACTTCTTTTATACACAGTCATTATTCAATTGAATTTACATTAATAGCCGATTTTGATTTAATCGTATGCTCCTCTTCGTAAATAAATAGTTTCAGGTTTTTAGATGAGTTGTTCTGAACTGTAATCTCTTTATTGGTAACCTGAACGTTAACCTGATGACCTCTAAACTTAACATTAAACGAATATTGTTTCCATTGTTTTGGGATAAAAGGATTGAAATGTAACTCGTCGTTTTTTATTCGCATACCACCAAAACCCTCAACTACCGACATCCATGTTCCGGCCATACTTGTAATATGCAATCCCTGGTACACCTCGTTATTATAATCATCCAGATCGAGCCGGGCAGTTCGTAAATAAAGCTCATACGCTTTTTCTTTATATCCCAATTTTGATGCAAGAATAGAATGCACGCATGGCGAAAGTGACGACTCGTGAACGGTACGTGGTTCGTAAAAATCAAAATTTCGTTTAATGGTGTTTAAATCAAATTTATCTTCGAAGAAGTAGATTCCTTGTAAAACATCTGCCTGTTTTATAAAACATGACCTCAAAATTCGATCCCACGACCATTTTTGGTTAATAGGACGATCTTCTTTAGGTAAATCTTTAACAAGAATCTGTTCTTTGTCCATATATCCTTCCTGCTGCAAAAAAACACCCAGCTCCTCATTCTCAGGATAATACATATTATCGATTATCTTTGTCCAGAAGCTAACCTCTTTTAGCTCATTAAAATGCAGTTTATCCTTTACCTTTTTAAAATGATCGGGAGATTTTTCTTCAATTTTTGCAATACTCTGTATGGTATATTCCATGCACCAGGTAGCAATAGTACTCGTGTACCAGTTATTGTTAACATTATTTTCGTACTCATTGGGGCCTGTAACACCCAACATAACATACTTTTTCTTTTCGTCTGAGAAATTTATCCGTTGTGCCCAAAATCTGCTAATACCAATTAAAACCTCTATACCATACTCAAATAAATAGGATTCATCACCTGTGTAACGTGTATAATTATAGATAGCGTAAGCAATAGCTCCATTTCGGTGAATTTCCTCAAAAGTAATCTCCCATTCGTTATGGCATTCTTCACCATTCATTGTAACCATAGGATACAAGGCCGCTCCATTTTTAAATCCCAGCTTTTCGGCATTTTCGATAGCCTTATCCAGCTGACGATAACGATACAGTAATAAGTTTTTAGCAACCCGTTGATCGGCTGTACGCAAATAAAAAGGCACACAATACGCTTCGGTATCCCAATATGTTGAGCCACCATATTTTTCGCCGGTAAAACCCTTAGGGCCAATATTAAGGCGTTCGTCTTCGCCAGTATAGGTTTGATTTAATTGAAAAATATTAAATCGGATTGCCTGTTGAGCTGCTACATCTCCTTCGATCACAATATCGCTTTCGGACCATTTATCGGCCCAGGCTTTTTTGTGATCTTCGTATAACTTTTCGAATCCTTTTTTAAATGATCTTTTTAAAACAGCACTTGCAGCTTCAACAATGGCACTTTTTTCATAATCTTCTGATGTAGTTATTGCTGCATACTTATAAATGGTTACAACATCATTTTTTTTACAGTTAACACAAACACTCTGACTTATATATTTTTTTCTACGATCTTCGATAGATGAATTACTAATTACCGTATCATTTTTTTCGACTCTGTATTTCATGGCTGTGCAAACATGAAAATTGAGTTTTTTGGTTTTTGTTGATATATAAGCCTCCCCCGGATTGCTTTTTGAAGTTACCTCTTCCCAGAATTTTTCGTTATAGTTTGAATCTTCATTAATTACATCAGCATCGAGATATGGAGTAACTGTAATTTTACCATTAACATTGAGGCTTTTAACCTGATACGTTATACACCCAAGTTCGGGTTCGGTAAGGCTAATAAATCGTTTTGCATTTACTTCTATTTTGTTACCATTATCAAACTCAGCAATAAAGGAACGTTCGAGTACCCCTTCGTGCATATTTAAAACACGCTGAAACTGTTCTACTTTAACTTTTGCCAGATCAAGTAATTGGTCATTTATCATAACATCAATGCCAATCCAGTTGGGTGCGTTTAAAACTTTGGCGAAGTACTCGGGATATCCATTTTTCCACCATCCTACCTTTGTTTTATCGGGATAATAAATTCCAGCAATATAGTTTCCCTGTAACGAATCACCTGAATATCGTTCTTCGAAGTTTGCCCGTTGTCCAATTTTTCCATTACCCAATGAAAAAATACTTTCTGATGAGCGTTGATTTTTAGGGTTAAAATCCTCTTCGATTATACACCAATCGTCGTTTTTTAAATACGTATTCATTTACGTAGGATTTAAAATTTTTAACTAATTCTATCAAATATTGAAATGTCGAGGTTTTTAAAATCCGGAATAACCAGATCGGCTTTGCAAAGCACCTCTTGAGTACCAACACCAATAGCTTTCATTCCCGCGTTATGCGCTGCTTCAATTCCAGCAGCTGCATCTTCGAACACAATGCAGTTTTTCGGGTTGGCTTTCAGCTCTTTTGCTGCTTTAATAAAAACTTCCGGATCGGGTTTTGAGAACGAAATTTTATTGCCATCAATAACGGCATCGAAATAATTACTAAGACCAATTTTTTCGAGGATAATTCCGGAATTTTTACTTGATGAGCCAATTGCAATTTTATGATTTGCTGATTTAAGCTTTTTAAGAAAATCACTTACCCCTGGTAAAATATCATCAGGAGTCATTTTAAGAATGTATTCTTTATACCAGTCGTTCTTTCGTGTTGCCAGCTCAATCTTTTCTTTTTCAGATAAGTTATTTATTTTGCCTATTTCGAGAACAATTTCAAGAGAATCGAGTCGACTAATCCCTTTAAGGTGTTCGTTCTGATGAATAGTTATATCAAAACCAAGCTCGTTAGCGAGTCTTTTCCAAGCTTGATAGTGAAAAATGGCTGTATCTACAATAACACCATCTAAATCAAAAATAACAGCTTCTACATTCATTATTTTGCTATTCGTTTATCAAGTTTATCATCAACAAAGTAAGTACTTATTGCTCCAAGGATCATACAAATTCCGGCAGCAAGAATCGCATTAAAAGGATTTCCTCCATAAACATGTTTAAATAAAACTGTTCCAAGTAATCCATTGGTTATCTGAGGTATAGTTATTGAAAGGTTAAATAAACCCATAAATACGCCCATTTGTTTTGCCGGAATAGAATTTGCCAGCATGGCGTATGGCATAGCCAGAATACTTCCCCAGGCAATACCAACGCCTATCATTGGTAAAATAAGCCATGTATCGTTCTTAAATAAAAAGAATGATAGAAATGATAATCCGCCAATTGTGAGAGCTAAAGCATGTGTAGCCCTGCGTCCAATACGTTTTGCAATAATTGGTAAAGATAAAGCTATGATAGCAGAAACTCCATTATATATACCAAACAATATCCCTACCCAATCGCCAGCTTCCTGAAACTGCAAGCTATGAGGATCTGTAGTTCCATAAAATCTTGAAGCGATAGCAGGAGTCGTATAAACCCACATGGAGAAAAGTGCAAACCATGAAAAAAACTGAACCACCAATAACTGAATCATTGTTTTAGGAATAGTAAATTTCTTCTTCACTTTTTCATCCTTATTTTCTTCCTCATCGTAAAATTGAGGTGGATATTCTTTCGTAGTAATTACTGTCCAAACAATTGATGATATTAAAACGAAGGCGCCAATGTAAAAAGACCATATAACATTTGGTGAAATTTCGCCTTGAACTTCGGCCTCTTTAGATATTCCGAAAATATTTCCAAGAATATAAGGTAACCATGATCCGATAACAGCACCAATTCCAATAAGCATAGTTTGAACCGAAAATCCCAAGGTATGTTGTTCTTCAGGTAATTTATCAGCAACTAATGCTCTGAATGGTTCCATGGAAATATTAATTGATGCATCCATGATCATTAACATCCCGCCACCAATAAACATGGGCGAAATAAATGATGCCAGATGCGGAGCATTAGGCATGGCAATTAAAGCAAGACTGGTTAGAATCGCTCCTGCTAAAAAGAAAGGACGCCTTCTGCCTAGCTTTGTCCATGTTCTATCACTATAGTAACCAACAATAGGCTGAATAATCATTCCTGTTAATGGGGCCACCAGCCAAAACCAGTTAAGATGCTCTACATTTGCTCCAAAGGTTTGGAGAATACGACTGGCGTTGGCATTTTGCAATGCAAAGCCAAACTGAATGCCCAGAAATCCAAAACTTAAATTCCAGATTTGCCAGAAACTAAGTGATTTTTTATGCTTATTCATGGATTAGAAGATTTGTAAACTTAGATAATTTAACTATTATCAAAGATAATAAAAAAAGCGATATAATACCGTAAAATATTAGTAAGCAATTATTTACAATAGTACAAAACAAACCAAAAGGCTTATTTCAAACGTTTGCAAAAAACGAAAAAAAATTCAAAAAAAATCCCGAAGTAATTTTTACTCCGGGATTAGAAGTTAATATAAATTATTATTTATGCTGTCTTTGTAGCATGTTCTAATCTTTTTAGTATTGAAAAAATGAAAATAGCAGCTAATATACATAATACGACTAAAATACCCCAAAATTGCCACAATTGAACCTTATTCCAAAGAATACCAATTAAAGCAACACCATAATTACCAATTGCAGTTGCAGCAAGCCAACCACCTTGCATTAGACCTTTATACTGAGGAGGAGCAACTTTAGAAACAAAGGACAATCCAATTGGACTTAAAAATAACTCAGCAATTGTTAAAATAAAGTATGTACTTATTAACCAGTAAGGACCAACAGCAAAATTGTTACCAACTCTTGTTTCTCCAATGTCACCAGGAGCCATACCAATAAGCGATAACGAACCAACAACGAGTATAGTAAACCCAACAGCAGTTATTATCATCCCTATACCTATTTTCTTTGGATCGGAAGGATCTTTGCCTTTATTTGCCAACATTCCAAATATACCAACTACTATTGGTGTAAGAGCAACTATGAAGAAAGGGTTAAAATGTTGAAATTTTTGTGGTGTAAATAAATTACTTATTTCATATCCATTAATTCTAAAGAATGCTATTACAGCAAATGCAGCAGCCATAATAAGACCAACTATTCTTAAAGTGTTATTGTTTTTGCGTCTTGCAAATAAAAAAACGCCTACAACAGTTAAAGCAATTGAAAGTAATCCAAATAAATCAAACCAAATATTTGTAAGTTTACTAACTGTATCAACAGTATAATCTCTTGCAAAGGCAGTCATTGCAGCACCATTTTGATGGAATGCCATCCAAAAGAAAATCACAACAACAAAAACAAGTACTAATGAAACCATTCTTTCTTTTACTTGTTTTTTAGTAAGTTGAATAACATTATTTACATAATCTTTGTTTTTAGATTTTTGTTTTTCAGTAATATCTGCATGTTTATAATATTTTCTAAATCCCCAGAAAATTAACATCGAAGCTATTAATGAAAGAGTTGCAACTCCAAATGCCCAATGATAGGAATTTGATAATTTATTTATATAGTACAATGAAAATTGCCCCAAATCACCTGACATTGATGAAAATGCAGCTTGGTGATTTGCAAGCTCAGTTAATTTTACAGTTTCTTCTGTTGATATAGTACCATCAATAAATTTATGAGCTAATGCAGGAATACCTCCACTATATGTCAATTTTGATCCTTTTAACATCCAATTACTTATAGCTTCAGCTGCAGTTGGAGCAAACATAGCACCAACATTAATACCCATATAAAAAATATTAAAACCTAACGATCGAAATTTTTCAAATTTTTGATCAGCATCGTAAAGATTTCCAACTAGAGCTTGTAAGTTTCCTTTAAATAAACCTGTACCTATCGAAATTACAGCTAAACCTGCAATGACTAATGGCAATCCACTTCTTGCTGATTCAGCTGACCAATTTGTTGGAATTGCAATTAGTATATACCCTGTGAACATCACTAAAAGTCCTAGACTAATTGTTTTTCCATATCCAAAAACTTTATCTGCTAAAATTCCACCAAGAAGTGGCATAAAATAGACACAGGCTAGGAAAATACCAAAATATTGTGATGCTGTTTCGTATTTAAAACCATATTTGGCTTGTAAAAACAAAACAAATATTGCAAGCATTGTATAATACCCAAATCGCTCTCCCATATTTGCAAAAAGAGCAACAAATAATCCTTTTGGATGGTTTTTAAACATAATTTATTATTTTTAGTTAGTATTACTTATTCATTTTTAAGAAAGACAAATATAAAAATCTTTTTTTTCAGACCAAGTTTTTATTTAAAGGTTTAACCTACTAAATTTGTTATTAAAAATATCGAATTTATGAAAATATTTCGATCATCGCAAATTCGCGAAATTGATAGTTATACAATTCAATGCGAACCAATAAAATCAATTGATCTAATGATTCGGGCAGCCAGCAGTGTTACTCAATGGATAAAAGAAAACATCGATAAACCCAAAACGGCTCACGTATTTGCTGGTCCGGGAAATAATGGCGGTGATGCGCTAGTTGTTGCAAGACAGTTGTCGCAATATAATTATAATATTGTTGTTTATCCGGTGATGATTTCGGAAAAACTTTCGCCTGATTGCGAAGCAAATTTAAAAATCTTGCAAGAACTTAAATCTGTTCGCATAATGGAGATAAGGACTAAAGATGATTTTCCGAATATTCAGCCTGATACAATAATCATTGATGGCATTTTCGGAACAGGCCTTACTCGCAAAACAGAAGGATTGGCAAAAGATATTATAAAACATATAAATAAATTAAAAGCAACAATTATCTCCATTGATATTCCGTCAGGATTATTTGGCGAAGATAACTCAGCAAATGATCCTGAATCAATTATTTGCGCTGATTACACCTTGACTTTTCAGTCTCCGAAACTATCTTTTTTACTACCAGAAAACGATCGGTTTGTTGGTAAATGGATTGTTCTGCCTATTGGGTTGCATCCTGAAGCGATCAAAAATACAACAACTTCATTTTTTTATGTGCAGGATGATTTTATAAAAGAAAATCTCAAAATCAGAAAAAAATTCGATCACAAGGGATCTTTTGGGCATGTTGCTTTAATAGCTGGCAGTTATGGCAAAATGGGTGCTGCTTTGTTGGCTGCAAAGGCAAGCTTACGAGCCGGATGCGGGTTAGTAACCGTTCATATTCCCAAATTGGGATATGAGATTATGCAAACTGCCGTACCCGAAGCAATGGTAAGTATTGACGAATCTGAACATATTTTTTCGGAATTACCAAATCCTAAGGATTTTTCATCAATCGGAATTGGACCCGGAATAAGTACCAACCCAAATACTGTTAAAGGATTTACATATTTACTTAATTACTACCAAAAACCTTTGGTTATTGATGCTGATGCATTAAACATATTATCAGCACATAAAGATCTTTTAAAGAAAATTCCTGAAGATAGTATTCTAACACCCCACCCAAAAGAATTTGAACGATTGACCGGGAACTGGAATAATGATTTTGAAAGACTGACTAAACAAATCGAATTTGCAAAAAGCAATAAGGTATTCGTAGTTCTTAAAGGTGCACACACGTCTATAGCTTGTCCAAATGGTGATTGTTATTTTAATAGTACCGGAAACCCGGGAATGGGCACAGCAGGAAGTGGCGATGTACTAACCGGTATTATTCTTTCGTTATTAGGCCAGGGTTATGAACCAAAAACAGCATCAATAATTGGTGTATATTTACATGGCTTAGCAGGTGATATCGCTGCTGAAAAAATCGGACAGGAAGCATTAATTGCCTCAGATATAACTGAAAACTTAGGTAATGCTTTTTTAAAAACTAAGAATAAAAATGTTGGATGAAAAATACCTGTCCCCCTATGAGGGGGACTAAGGGGGTGGAAAGAATGAAATATCCACCCCCTCGATCCCCCGCCAGCGGGGGACAATAAAACTACAAACTATAAAAGAAAAAAAATGAAAAAAAGTAAATCCCTTCTCTATTTGTTTTTTTTGGTACTAGTATCGTGCAAACCGACCTCAGAAACAACTGTAACACCATTAAAGCAAGTAAATAATCTTCCTGACAAAGGAATTATTTATGCATTGCCAAAAACGACACTCCGCTTTACTGTTGAAGCAAAGCGAACCGAGATTATCCCTGGGCCTTATGCTGAGTTTTCACTCAAATATTTGGGTATTGAAAACGCACCAACTGATGAAGAAACACAATGGCAGATTTCGAATATCGCCATTGATTCATATAACGAAATTGACCCGGAGAACTATTATGTTCTTGAGCCATCGGGAAAATTTAATTTTGATTTTTTAAAACTCGTTCAGGCTGCATTGATTTTACCAGTAAACTCTAATACCAGCGAAAATTTAACCAATGATTTTTTCGGTGATACCGATCCCGGAGACGAAATCGTTTTTACCGACCTGAGTGTAAAACAATATGTTGGAAACGAAGATGTTACTTATTATAAAAGAGTACAGCGCGACTCTGTTTTTGCCCGTGTTCCCGTAGTTAAAAAACAGTATGTTCAGAAATCGTTCGAAGATAAAGCCGAAGAAGCTTCGAATTTTATTTTTATGATTAGAGCCAAGCGTTTTGAACTGATATCTGGAATGGCTGATTTTTATCCCGAAGGGAAATCTCTTGAGGTAGCTATTAAGCGTCTTGATAATCTCGAAGATGAATATATGTCGTTATTTATTGGTAAAAGATTTACATCAACCTATAATGCTGTTTTCGAATTTACTCCGACTGAACAGGATTTAACCCAGCCATATATATTATTCAGGTTTAGCGATGATAAAGGTATTTTGCAACCAAACGACTTGCGAGGAAAACCAATATTAGTTGAGATGGAAAAAACTAATCTTACTAAAAACCTTTCTTATGTTGTGAATGGTTTAAATAAAGCAGGATCGAATTATAAGGACAAACTATATTATCGTTTCCCCGATAAAGCAATAATCCGGTTAATTGACGGAAATAAAAAAATCGCTGATAAAAAAGTATCTATTCAGCAGTTTGGAATAGTTACAACCATTCCGACCAGCTTTTTAATGGATGATGAAACATTTATCGAGTTTTATCCTGGGAAAGACTAATTCCAGAATTTGTAATTATTAAAAAATCCCTCAGATAAATGAGGGATTTTAGTATTTAAATTTATTTTTTATTGTGTTTTTACTTTGGAGACAAACTGTTTTGTAAAGTCTTCAAAACTCTGACTTTTATAAGCATCATCGGCAAAAAACATCAAGATAGGTTCTATTCCTTCGGCAGTCATATACCCAGGAACAGCTGTAAGCAACTGACTCTCCTCGTTCAGATATACAACTGACGGATAAGACATTCGACCTTGTAACAGAGCAATAGCCAATTGGTGTGGGCTTCTTCCATTCGGTCCTTCGTTAACAAATGATCTGCCGCCAAATAAAATAGTATCTTTACTTTCGGCATTAAATTTAACTGCATAATATTCAGTATTTAATATGGTTGCTATGGCAGGATTATTAAAAGTTGCTGCATCCATTTTTTTACACCAACCACACCAATCGGTATAAACATCGACAAATATTTTTTTCTGTTCCTTTTTATTCAATTCAAGAGCTTCTTCTAAAGAATACCATTTAACGCCAACCCCTTGCCCGTAACTAAGGGATGTTGTTAAAATCAAGGTAGTTAGAACAATCCATGCTTTTTTTACCATATAAATCAAATTCTAAATTATTTAACTATTTAGATACGTATATTTAACGCAAAAGTAAGATTTTTGTTTTAATTAAAATCTTAATTTAAGTTAAATGTATTTATCATTTTATCCTTGCTCAATTTTTGCTAAATTTGGCATTCTATAAAAATGATTAAACAATAATCAGAAACAATAGTCTTATAAAATAATTATAATAAAAAAAATCAGGAGGATATATAATGAGCGAAATACGTAATTTAAACCCAAAAGCAGTTTGGGATATTTTTCAGAATTTGTGTGATATTCCACATCCATCGAAAAATGAAAAAAAAATAATCGAATATGTAAAATCATTCGGTGAAAAATTAGGTCTTGAAACTATCGTTGATGAAATAGGTAATGTAATTATTAAAAAGCCTGCATCGCAAGGAATGGAAGACAGAATGACTGTTGTTTTACAAGGTCATCTCGATATGGTTCCTCAAAAAAATAACGATGTAAACCATGATTTTTTAACAGATCCTATTAAACCATTTATCGATGGTGAGTGGGTTAGAGCAAAAAGCACAACACTTGGTGCTGATAATGGTATCGGAGTAGCTGCAGCAATGTCTGTATTACAGGACAAATCGTTAGTTCATGGTCCAATCGAAGCATTATTTACCATCGACGAAGAAACCGGAATGACTGGTGCCGAAAATCTTAAGCCAGGCTTGTTGAATGGCGATATAATGATAAATCTTGATTCGGAAGATGAGGGCGAACTTTATATTGGTTGCGCTGGTGGTGTTGATACGGTTGTAAAATTTTATTACAAATCCGAAAAAGTACCAGCTGATGTAAAAGCGTTCAGAATTGATGTTAAAGGAATGAAAGGTGGCCATTCTGGAATGGATATTATACTTGGTCGTGGTAATGCAAATAAAACACTTAATCGTATTCTTTATACTGTTAACAAAACGTTGTCTATTCGTTTAGCCGATATTCAATCGGGAAGTTTGCGCAATGCTATACCTCGCGAAGGTTTTGCTGTTGTTGTGGTTCCAACCAGTCAGATTGGTGAATTTAAAAATTTTATTGATGAATTAGTTCCTGTAATAAAAGCAGAATTATCAGTAACTGAACCTGATCTGGAAATAAGTTATTCAGAAACATCAATGCCCAATTCTGTTATTGATGAAAAAACTCAAAATAACATGATAAAAGGTATTTATGGATGTCCAAATGGTGTAATGAGAATGAGCGATGCAATGGTTGGATTAACCGAAACATCGAATAACCTTGCAATTATTAAAAAGGAAGATAAATATATTCAGATCGATTCTTTACAAAGAAGTTCTGTTGACTCAGCAAAAGAAGATCTGGCAAATATGATTTGCTCAGTGTTTGAATTAGCTGGAGCCGAAGTTGTACATCAGGGAGCTTATCCAGGTTGGAAACCAAATATCAACTCGCCAATTCTTAAAACCATGAAAGAGGTTTACAATACTAAGTTTGGTAAAGTTCCTGAGGTAAAAGCTATTCATGCTGGTTTAGAGTGCGGAATTATAGGTAAGAATTATCCAAACTTCGATATGATTTCGTGCGGCCCAACTATTCGTCATCCACATTCACCCGACGAAAAAGTAAAAATAGATACCGTTCAGAAATTCTACGATTTCTTGTTGGAAACATTGAAAAATATTCCGAAGAAATAAAAGCTGAATTTTATAAAAGGGCTAAAGCCCAATTATTTAAATATATAATAACCCCAGCCTAAAGGCTGGGGTTATTTATTAAAACTAATCTCTAGAAAGCCTGTCACAACAGACAAAATAAACAAACAGAATTGATTATTGCCATCAGATCTTTACTTAATCCGCTATAATTTGTAACTTTCTAAAATAAACAAAAACATGGTTATGAACCGAAAGATAATACTATTTCTTATACTGATATTTCTGATAGGGTGTGGACCATTTATTTATTTTAAATCACCACAACCAGCAAAAAAAAGTAATCTATCCTCATTTCCAAAAGATCTGTTTGGCAGCTATTTATCGCTTTCCGATAGTTCCATAATTGTAATTGAATCGCAGAAAATAGTTAAAAAGCGATTCGAAAATATGATTATGTCTTTTGATGAATATTCAAAAGAAACTGGTGATACGTTATTCAGAGATACTACTTTTCTTTTTACTGACAACTGGTTGATCAACATGAAAACAGTCGGCGATTCAATTGATGTTAAATCAAGCCGTGTTGAGGAATTCTTTTCTATATCAAATAAAAATATTTTAAGAAAATACAAAGGATACTACTTTCTGAATTATGAGGATACCAATAATTTATGGCGGGTCGAAATCCTAAAACTGGAAAATGACACCCTTGAGCTGGGCAATATTCTTACAAAAGAAGATCTGGAAAAAATAAAGAGTTTTACCATTTTTGAATCATATACTGACACCACAGAACCAGGTAAATCAACTAAATACTATTTAAATCCTTCGAAAAGAGAAGTTAGAAAAATACTGAAAATCAGGACTCCGGGTGAAAAATTCATAAAACAATAACTTATTTAATCTAAGAAAACTGATGTTAATTTAACTTCAGTTTTTTTGTATAGCTTGGTTTTGGCTATATTTGGTAAATTTTTTTATATCATGGAAGAAAATAACCAGGTTGTAAAATCCGATAAGAAGGATCGTGAAGTAACCCAGTATGATTTTACTGTTTGTCCAAACTGTGGAGCTACTGAGGTTGGCAAATTTTGCCCTGATTGCGGACAATCGAACAAAGATTTTAACAAACCTGTTAAAGAAATTATCGGTGATCTAGCCGGATCAATTAATTTTGATGTAAGATTAATAAATACCATTAAACCATTTTTCCTAAAACCAGGGTTTTTAAGCCAGGAGTATTTTAAAGGCCGCAGACAACGCTATGTGCCACCCATGAGGCTATACTTATTTTTTAGTGTTATCTTTTTCTTTTTAGCACAAATTGCTGGTACAAAAAAACTGCATAATATAGAAATAGAAAACCTTGCTAATGATAGTACTAGTCAGCCTTTTTCGATAAATTTTAATGCATCTGTTAATGACTCAGTTTATAATTTTCAAACAACTGATTCATTAACCACTCTTCTTTCGCAGGAGCTTTCGAAAGACAGTACCGACCTAAAGGAAACAAAAAATATAATTACCAGTGGACAAAACCTATGGAAACATAGAGATGCCATAATGACAAAGTTTTTTAAAACCCTATCGTATGTTTTAATTCTGCTCATGCCTTTTTTCGCACTCATACTTACTTTGATTCTATGGAAATCCAGATATCTATATGTTAAGCACCTTATTTTCTCAATTAATTATCACTCATTTGTTTTTGGATTGTTATCCATAGTAATTGGTTTATCCTTAGTGCTTCCCGAAAAAGTTTCAGGCTACTTTATGTATTTATTATGGGGCGTTCCTGTTTACTTAATGATTGGAATTAGCAGGTTTTATAACCGAAAATTGATTGGTGCTTTTTTTAAATCCTGTGGAGCATTGACTCTATATTTTATTACTATTGCTATAGTTTTTCTGTTTGTTCTTTTGTTTTCGGCCAAGGAGTTTGCATAGTTTTCTGGTAAATAGTTGTTTAATTTCATAACTTGCTTTTTCATTTAAAAAAAGTACGATTGGCCGCTTTTATTCATAATTGTTGTTAATGATTTTCTTCATTTGCCCCGTCCCTAAAGGGTGTGAAGAAAATCAATTTGCACCCCTGCCTGCCGCAGGCAAGCTTTAGGGGTTTGGGGCAAACAAATTGATTTTCAATTTATTTACATAATATTTATGACATAAAACGGACATTCAAAAAAAAGTATTGATTATGAAAAAGATAACTATTGTTCTGTTTTTATTTGCCGTAGTTTTTTCATGTTCAGATAATGAAGAAGATATTAACTACGACAAAGATTTTAGGCAGGAAATGCGAAACTTCGTGGTGGGTATAAGTGAATATGCCAAAGAAATTAATCCTGATTTTATTATTATTCCACAAAATGGACAGGAATTAGTAACTATGGATGGTGAAGAAACAGAAACCCCTTGCCTATTCTATTTATCAGCCATCGATGGTGTTGGTCGCGAAGATCTTTTTTATGGTTACGATAATGATGATATATCTACTCCAGCTTCTGAAAAAAATTATATGGTTACTTTTCTTGATGTTTGCGAAAATAATAATGTAGAGGTTTTAACCACAGACTACTGCTGGACGCATTCGAAAATGGATGATTCTTACACTCAAAACAATTCAAAAAATTACATCAGTTTTGCTGCACCCGAACGCGAACTTAACATTATCCCTGATTATCCGGAAGTTGTTTATAACGAAAACAACAATAATATATATTTTCTGGCAGACGCAAAAAACTTCCTTTATTTAATCAATCCTGAAAATTTTACCACCAAACAGAATTTTATAAATGCCATTACAGCAACAAATTACGATGTTCTTATAATGGATTGTTTTTTTAACAATGACCTTTTCACAGCCGATGAAGTAACTCAATTAAAAGCAAAACAAAATGGCGCACAGCGATTAGTAATTTCTTATATGAGCATTGGCGAAGCCGAAAACTACAGGTATTATTGGCAAAGCACATGGGAAATTGGTAATCCTTCATGGTTAAAGTCAGAAAACCCTGATTGGGAAGGAAATTACAAAGTTTTGTACTGGGAACAGGAATGGCAGACAATTATTTATGGAAATAATGAATCTTATCTGAAAAAGATTCTCGATGCAGGTTTTGATGGTGTTTATCTCGACATTATTGATGCTTTTGAATATTTCGAATAGTAATAACCCTACGAGGGTTTTAAACCCTCGTAGAGTTACTATTAAATCTGGTAAAATAATTAAAGAATAAAATATTTATAACGAAAACACATCCAAATGAAAACAAGAAAACTTATTACCGAGATTTTATTAACTTTTGCAATAACCCTTGTTACTAGTGGAATTGTAACACTGTTATGGAATATTATAATTGAAAAAGTCGGAACAGAAATTGACTGGAAAACTTCTTTCATAATGGCCATTATTATTGGAATTGTTATTCCTCTATCGCGGACAAAAGAAAATTAGGAAAGATTTTAAGTAAAATTCATTATTTCCGGCCTTGATCTTTAATTCTGGATTTCCTTTTTAAATGAAATAGCATTTAAAACAAATATGAATGCTCCAAAATTTGTTATTTATTTTTTGCTATTTTTAAACCCCCATTAAATTGTTTTATATAGTTCTAATTTATGAAAGATAATTCGAGTATTTTGAAATACATTTTTATACTTCTTTTGCTGGTTCTAATATTTTTAACTTTTAACTCCACAAGAAGAACAAAAAAAGCCATAAAAATAATTAACCACGTAAATAATGAGCTTCAATCGGTGCAAGATAGCTTAAAGCAGGCGCAGCAAACAATAGTTATTACATTGCAGAAAATTAAAGCAACCGAAACGGAATTAAAAGTGTTAAAAATGGAACGCGAAATTCTTGTATTGGAGGAACAGAAAAAATCAGCTAAAAATTGGGAAGAATTTCAAAAATTCAAAAATGAAATAACACGAATTGAAGAATTAAAAGAGAAGTTAAAAGAAGAAGCTAACACTTACGAATTATGAAAAACCTAATCCTTTTAATCCAGTTCTGCGCAATAATAGGTAGTTCGGTTTTAGCACAACAATCTGAAATAAAAACTATCCCTGTTGATTATTCATCATCGGGTAAAGCACCCATTATGTTTATTGCTGGCGACACCATAAAAATTGAGTGCGACACAGTTTTTATCATGAATAAAGGACGTTATCAGTTTTATAAAAATATTCATTCGGCAATACAAAACGATAATGATTCAACATGCAAAAACCTGTTAAAAGCATACGAAATAAGACTTTCAGATCACGAACAATCTTATATACAGTTAGTCGAAAAAAGCCGTAATGCCGAAAAAGTAGCTCTCGAATTAGCAGCTTTTACACAACATTCGTTAGCCGAAACTCAAAAAACTTTGGTTAATACACAAAACTCATTACAAGAAACTATAAAAAACCTCGAAATAGCGAATGATCATCTAAAAAAAGAACGATGGAATTCGGCTGGTAAAAAAGTTTTGATTGGAATTGGAGGTGTTGCAGTTGGAATAATTACGGGCGTTTTGGTAGCTAAATAATTCTTAAAAAGCAGGAGTTTTTAACCTCCTGCTTCCAGTTTATTGTTCAACAATATCTACTCTTCGGTTTTTCGCTTTGCCTTCTTCTGTTTTGTTTGTAGCAACCGGTGCTAAAGAAGAAACCCCATAAGATTTTAGTTGTTCTGCTTTTACTGCATATTTTTTAGTAAGTTCGTTTAATACTGCTTTTGCCCTATTTTCAGACAAGGTCATATTTGCTGCAAAATCGCCAACATTATCAGTATGGCCAACAATATAAAATTTCTTGTTTGGATTAGTATTCATGTATTCAGCAACATTTTTGATTTCAGTTTCCGATTCGGGTTTTATATCTGATTTACCTGTTTCGAAAAGAATATCGTAAATAGCAATATGTCCATCGGTTTGAATTCCTTTGGCAATGTTTTCTGCAGTTACCTTACCCGTTTCAACAAGTTGCTTTTCAATAATATCCTGAGTAATTAATGTATATTCATCTGAGACGACCGTATAAATAATGGCATATATTTCTTTACCATCTTTATTTCCCTTTGCTGCAATAAACGAATGATCATTCTTCCAGATAGGAAAACCAATGCCTAATCCAAACTTGTCATTGCCTAAACCATCATTACCGTATAATCCTGTTTGGTAATATTTATCCTTCCAGCTATGCGGCCTATCGCTAAAACCCAGTTCATTAGTTGCTATGGCAATTAAAACAGTAAATCCGGATGCTTTAAATGCTGCTTTGTAATTTTGCATCACGTATTCTGAGTTATTATCCTTAGAAACAGAATATTGTATTCTGATAACTTTACCTTCAATTACTTGTGGCTGATTCCAGTCAATAATTCCTTTTTCATTTAAAGGCAATTTGTAAGAACCCCATTTTGTTTCTTTATAAAATTCGATAATTGAACCTTCGAAACGGCTTATGAGAGGATAATCCTTGCTGTTTTCAATGTCACTTGTACGTTGTGCATAAATTGGTGTTGAAATTAATAAAAGCCCAATTATGCAGATCATAATTAGTTTTTTCATTTTCTTTTACTTTTATGTTATTAATCACGTTAATATCAAGTATTACAAGACTTGCACTAAAAGCTACTCATTTAAAGATGTTGAATTATGGAAATCAACAAGTTAAGTAAAAGAGAAAGAATAATCAAGATATTGCAAATTAATCTATAGCAGATAATATTAAAAGATTTTTATATCAATCCATTTTCAAAAATTAACACATATTTTTTTCTCCAATAATTAAATGAAATGAAACAAATAATAAGAATCAGAGAATTGAAACCTGCTTTATTATATGCTATTCTCAATATTCGTATATTTGTTTTAACAAAAACAGTTCTTTTTTGTCATAATAATTATTATCAAAATAAATACAACAAAATGATTAAATACATTACTATTCCATCAAGAATAAAAGCCGTTGGCACAAAAGAAAAAATAATTGATGAGTATTTCGGCAGAGTTAATTCTCAATCAAATGAAGTAAGCATTGCTAAAATGATAAGTCCCGAAGGATGGGAAGAACCAGGTCAAACTCCAGAATTTAATGAGTACACAGTAGTTCTTAAAGGAAAACTAAAAGTCAAAACAAAAACAAAAGAATATGTAATTGAAGCCGGACAGGCTATATTGGTTGAAAAAAACGAATGGATACAGTACAGCTCTCCATTTAAAGGCGGAGCCGAATATATTGCCGTTTGTTTACCTGCATTTTCGGCCGGAACAGTTAACCGAGATGAGTAAGAAAATGGTGATCCGTGATCGGTGATGGAATTTTAGTGATTTAATATACCTTATACCACAACATATACCTCAAACTAAAATTGATTATTATGAAAAATATATTGATTTTACTCGCACTCATTTTTTTTGGATTTTGTAGCACCGAAAACGATAATCCAAAATACACAATTGATTTTACTTTTGAGTCTTTTGCTGATTTTAAGGCCGAGCTTACTAAAATTGCTTTAATAGAATCAGAAACTGAAAGAAATTTATTAATCACGCAATTTTGGGATACGTTGAAAAACCGCAATCAAATACCATTCATTTTTGGCGATTCTGTTGCATTTCTTTATAAAGGTGAGGCTAGTATAGTGAGTTGGGCGGGTGATTTTAATGGATGGTGGGAAGCTGCTATAGGTTACGAGGGAGTCCAAATTGGATTAAGCAATATATGGATTAACGAACAAAAATTCCCTTCCAATGCTCGCCTCGACTATAAGATTATAGTGAACGGCAACTGGATTCTTGATCCGGCAAACCCATACATACAAATGAGTGGTTTTGGGCCAAACTCAGAATTACGAATGCCCGACTGGGTATTTCCTCAGGAAACAGTTTTGCTACAAGGTATAACCCGAGGAACATTAAGCGAAAACTTAATTATTCAAAGCAATGCATCAAACCTAAATTATTCGGTTCAATATAAAGTTTATACTCCATACGGTTACACCGAATTAAGTAATTTGCCAGTAATTTATGTTACCGATGGTCACGAATATGCTGATGATGCCAAAGGATCAATGATTATAGTCTTAGATAATCTTATTTTTTCAGGACAAATAAATCCTGTAATTGCTGTGTTTATTGATCCTCGAAATCCTTCGGATTTATCGCAAAACAGGCGATCAGATGAATACAGGGCAAATATAAAATTTGCCATTTTTGTTGCTGATGAGCTTGTACCGGTGATTGATTCGAATTACAAAACTGATACAACAGCCGATGCACGAGCAATACTTGGAACTTCGCTTGGCGGTTGGAACTCCGCTTACTTTGGTTATATTCGCAGCGATAAATTTCAATTAATAGGAATCCATTCACCTGCTTTTGATGATGCAATAATACAGAATTACAATAATTCTGCCCTAATACCTTTAAAGATTTATATGAGTACAGGTGTAATATACGACACGCAAGATAGAGCCCGAGCCATGAAAACAATTATGAACGACAAAGGTTATCCTTTAATGTATAAGGAAGTAAACGAAGGCCATTCGTGGGGCAACTGGCGCGCCCTGATTGATGAACCGCTTATTTATTTTTTTGGTAATTAACTAAAACCGAATACCAATAACCAAGATATCATCCAATTGAAACTCATTGCCTTTCCAATGGTCAAATGTTTTTTCAACAATCTGGCCTTGTTCTTCCATTGGTTTGGCAGCAATTTCTGTAAATAATTTCTTCATGCCAGAACTCTTGAACTTGGTAACTGTTGGTCCACCAAATTGATCGGCATATCCATCTGAAAAAATATAAATCACATTACCAGGTTCTATTTTTATTTCATAATTTGTAAAATTCTCCTTTTCAACATGATAAATACCTATTGGCATTCGATCAGCTTTAAACTCCTCTAAAACATTATTTTTTACCAGATACAACGAATTGTATGCTCCGGAGAATTCTAGTGTCATTTTATTCTTATGCCAGATACATAAAGCGATATCCATTCCATCTTTTGCTTCGCCTTCTTTGCCTGTTTGATGCAAAGAAAATTTAATTTTCTCGCGCAACAAGCTTAAAACCTGATTTGCATTAAGATTATTGGTTGTATATCGTATTATTTCGTTAAGTGCTGAAATGCCTAACATACTCATAAAAGCTCCCGGCACTCCATGTCCTGTACAATCGGCTGCAGCAAAGAACACTCTATCGTGGTCTTCGGCGATCCAGTAAAAATCGCCACTAACAATATCACGAGGGCGATAAAAAATAAAATGATCGGCAAATGTTCTTTCAAAATGATCGCGCAGCGGAAGCATTGCTCTTTGTATTCGACTTGCGTATGTTATGCTATCAGTAATTTCTTCTTTCTGCCTTAAAATCTCGTCTCTGTTTTTAGCGAGCTCATCCCGCTGATTTTCAATCTCTTCTTTTTGCTCCTGAATCTCAATAGTGCGTTCTTTTACTTTTTGCTCCAGAACATTTTTATCATGTTGCAACTTTCTTTCACGTACTTTTGATACAATATAAAACAATGCCAACACCGCCAATGCAATTATCATGTAAAACCAAATGCTCTGAATAAACGGAGCTTTCAATGTAAAATCGAGACTTCGCTCATCGCTCATATTACCCCACAAATCCTTTGCACGAACACTTATCGAATAATCTCCGGGTTTTACAATAAGGCTTATATTAGTGCTTGTTGACCATTTAGACCAGTCGCTCATTAAGCCATCAACAAAATACTGGTACTGGGTTGAATTTTGCTTAACATAGTACGGAGCTACTATATTAAAATAAACAGCATTATTTTCGGCATCGAAAACCAAATCAGATAATTCGAAAGACAATCCTTCCTCATTAGTAATTTGCTTAAAATAAACAGTAAAATCAGTATTTGCTTTTTCGGAAGCTTTTGAGATTTTAAATAACTGATTATTCTCTGCAATAACCCATAAATTATTATCTGAATCAGCATAAATATAGGTTATATCAGTAAATATTTTTAGAAAAACATTTTCACTCTCGTCCCATTTATTCTCATCAGAAAGGCAAACCCATTCGTTATTCTGTTTTATCCAAGGCAATCCATATTGAGCCAGAATAAAATGTATTCTTGAATCGTTTTGCCATAGATCAGGTTTATAAGGTAAAAAACTATCCGAAGAGATAGCATGGTAATACAACCCTGACTCAAGAAACAAAACTATCTGATTATTAACACTCTGCATATAATATCGTTCGGGAAATGGAGTTTCGATGGTATAAGTTTTTAACGCTTTAGGTTCTGATTTATCATCTAGCAAAAACGAATACACAGCATTATCGCCGCCTAGCCATAAATGATAATCATCGGTTAAAGCAATAGAATAAATAGGTTCAGTAAAATCGATAAAATTATAAACAGGCACCCAATTGTTTTTATCAATTTTTATCGAAAAAACACCTTTATTGGTAGCTACGAGATACAAATTATTTGCAGTTTCTCTGCTGATCTGATTTATGTAACTGTTTTTAACTATTGGTTCAGCTTTATGGTTTGTGACTTGAAATAATCCACTATTGGTAGCAGCCAATATTCCGTAATCGGTAGAAATAAGTTGTTTTGTCTTTTCATTTATTCCATCAACTTTTTTAAATAAATAATTTATTGATTTTAATGTTGATACTGTTTTTTTTGTGTATTGTGGTTGAGTTTGAATTATTTTATTGGTTGGTGCTATCGTTTCGGCAGTATTTGTATCTTCGGATTTAGATTTTTCTGATGAACTTTCTTTTTTACCAAAAAGCCTTGAAAAAAGTTTTTTTGATGATTTTTGTTCATCAGTTTTTGCATTTATCCCTGTCTCATCAGTTGACTGTGTTGGAATAATACGAATTTTTTCTTCAACCGGTTTATTTTTAACAAGTACTTGAATATCGGCATAATCTCTTACCTGGGTTAAATAAAATAACCCATCGCTGGTAGCCACATATAATTCGTTATTATGCCAGAGTGTTGTAATTAAATTACCCTTTAGGCCGGGATAGGTAGTAAAATTCTGTATTGGTAATCGCAGATCTATTCGGCTTACTCCATACTGATGAGCTACCCACAATCCATTATTATTATCTAAAGCAAACGAATAGATCTCATCATCGGGTAATCCATTCTGATAATTAATGGTATATACAATTTTTCCTGAATTTTTACTTACAATCTCAACACCACCAATTAGAGTGGCAAAGGCGTACAAACTATCGGATATAACTAATCCTTCGGAAAGAATACTTCCACTAAGGTAACCATCATCATTAATGGTGTAATCGTAATATTTAATACCATCAAAAAGAAAGAGTTTATTTTCATCGGTACCCACCAAAACCTTTTCCTTATTGTATGGTAGCATAAAAAGGATTTCGTTTTTTTGAGTTAGATAACCGGTAACAATAGGAAAAAGAGTATCACTTTCAATTCGGTACAATCCTTTATCATAAACATTTATAAATGTATTTTTGGGAGTTAAAAATAATCCGGTAAATGGATTACTCATCTTAGCATACCATCTCAGAGATTTTTCAGGTTCATCTAACTGATATCGGGTTATAGAATTTTCTCCATAAAAAAAGATCGTTGAACCCGAAAATATAATTTTTGTAATTACCCCTATATCAGCAGTATCTTTTGAGAGTGAAATATATTGATAAAAACCTTTCGAGTCCTTTTGAAGATATCCATAGTTATTGTTAGTTCCTACGTAAACAATATCGTTAAATGGATTTTTACGAACCACAAAAGGAATATATGGTAATTTAATAATATCCCAATTACTGCCATCGAAAATAATTATGCCCCTGCGGTTTGCAAACAGCATATTGTTTTCTTTGTCCTGACAAATTGACCAGTTTTGATTTTCTATCTCCCTGATTTCTTTGTAATGAGTAATATATGGCGTTCCGTTTTGAGCAAAAGCATATCCATAACCCATTAAAGATAAAAGGAGAATAAATTTATAGATTTTCTTTGCTAACATATCCTTGGTATTAGAGGGCATAAGTTAATAAAAAAAATGAAGTAATAACCGCTAAATCGTCAAAATTTATAACGATTTAGCGGTTTAATCTATCAAGTAAACTTAAAATTTACTTACAATATTTTTATTTTGATGATTAGTTATAATTTTTCCATCGGGCTGATAAAGATATTCTATTCTCAACTTATAATACTCAACAATTTTACCACGAACCATTTTGAGTGTACTGTTAATCATTTTATTTTCTTCGGTAAATGGCTCACCTAAAACCGCCACTGCTGTAGGCAACCATCTTTCGGAAAACATTCCTTCAAACTTCCCTCCTTTTTTGTATTCATCTATTTCTGATTGGATTTTGATTAGAGCGAGTTCCTGCCCTTTTTCAGTTTCAAAATCGGTATTGTTTTCAGTTAGATATTTTCGCAAAGCCTCTTTATTCGGAACAATTAGTCCAACAGTATATGGGTTTTGATTATTATACAGCATACACTGATCAATATACTTCGATTGCTGAACAAAAGCTTCTTCAATCGATTCAGGACTATATTTTTCGCCATCGTTAGCAATTAACAAACTTTTAAATCGACCTAGCACATATAAAAATCCATCCTTATCCATATAACCCATATCGCCTGTATATAACCAACCATCTTTAATTGTTTCCTGGGTTGCTTTTTCGTTTCTCCAATATCCAATCATTACATTTTCGCCTTTAACAATAATTTCACCTTTTTCGCCAACAGGCAATTGGTTTCCTTTATCATCGATAATTTTCAATTCCAGGTTCTTTACCAGATACCCCGATGATCCGAGCTTATGCTTTGTTTTTGAGTTAGACGAAATGATTGGAGCAGCTTCTGATAATCCATAACCCTGAAACATAGGCATTCCTATAGCATAAAAAAAGCGTTGCAATTCAATGTCGAGTAAAGCTCCTCCGCCAATAAAAAAATCGAGCTCACCACCAAAACTAGCACGTATTTTAGAGAATAAAACCTTATCAAACAATTTAAGAATTGGTTTTTTAATTACATGTAATCCTTTGCCTTTTTTAAACCCGTTTTTGTTATAGCTATAAGCCATTTTTAAAGCTGTCCTGAATAATTTTTCTACTTTAGGCCCTTTATCCTGAATGCCTTTTTCGATATTCTTTCTGAAGTTATTGGCCAATGAAGGAACGCTCAGCAAAATGTTCGGTTTTATCTCTTTAATATTAATCGGTATATTTTTAAGCGTTTCTAAACCCGTTTTACCCGACTGAATAAACGCAATGCTTGCACCGTAAGCTATAAAACTATAGATACCTGCTGTATGCGCAAAGCTATGATCCAAGGGTAATATTAGTAAAGTTTTATAATGCTCAGGAATAAACATCAGGCTGCAAGCCTGCTCAACATTGGCTGTGTAGTTTCGATGCGAAAGCATAATTCCTTTTGGATCAGCCGTTGTTCCCGATGTGTAACTAATATTCGCCAAATCATTAGGCTTTACACTTGCTATTGCAACTTCAATATCTTTGCTATTTGTTTTTTCAAAATTTTCACCTAATCTAAAAACCTCATCGATTGAAATTTCATCTTGTTCATATTTCTCTTGTGGATCAAGATAAATAATCATTTCGAGCTCAGGTAAATTATCTTTAATTTGTTTAATCTTTTTTGCCTGTCCTCCCGAAACAAAAATCATTTTTGTACCCGAATGTTCTAACCTGAATTTAAGCTCTGTAGCAGCATCAAGCTTAACCGAAAGAGGAACGTTAACTGCTCCAGTATATAAAATTGCCAATTCGCTTATTACCCAATAGTTTCTGCCTTCGGAAAGCAATGCTATACGATCGCCTTTTTTAATTTTAAGATTTAATAAGCCCGCAGCCAGTAACCTTACTTTCTCACGAGTATCACGGTAATTAGTGGACTCATAAGTATCAATCTTTTTTTCCCAAAGCAGCGGATTTGATCCATATTTACTAACATTCTGTTCAAAAAGTTCAATAATTGTTGTCATAATTCAGGTTCTTTAATTGAACGTACAATTTATAAAAAATCAAATTAATTTGGCCATTTGATCAAGTCAATTTACAAACCATTGGTTTAATCATAGATTTTTTAAACGTCAATCAGCTTATTGTATTGATAAACAGAATATTAAAAAATCACTTAAAATAATAATTACGTGATAGATCATTGCAGATAAATAAGTTATTAACAATTGACAATACTTTTCTTTAATTAATCATTGGATTTTGTTCAGAATTATTAGTTTTATTTTGATTATCAACTTATTTTTTATATATCTTTGTTATAATTGACATTGCAAACCCTAAAAATTCATGATATTATGAAAAAAATCGCATTCGTTTTAGCAATTTTAGTACTTCTTTCGTCAGGATGTAACATGTTTGGAAAGAAGAAAAAAGCACAAGAAAAAGCTCGCATTGAACAACTTCGAAAAGATAGTTTAGCAAAAGCGCAGAAAGCTGCCAAAGCTTTAGAACTTAAAAAAGTAGAAGAAGAACAAGCTAAACAGGAAGCTATTCGTAAAGCAGAAGAAGAGCGTCAACGACTTTACAAATTTCATGTTATCGTTGGAAGTTTTAAAACCCCAAAATATGCTGCTGCTTACAAAGATTTTATTGGCCAAAAAGGATATCAGACTGAAATTTTAGTTAACAGCTATAAATTCGAGATGATAAGTATTGGTGCCTATAAAACATGGGGCGAAGCTGTAAAAGATCTTCAAAAAGCACGCGAAGCTGTTGAGGCTACATCCTGGATCTATATAAAAGGTCAATAAAATCAATCGAATAATATATTGAAGCCGGTATACTTTACCGGCTTTTTTTATTAGTTCTTTTCAAACATGCAAAATAGTTTACAATTATTAATGAGGATTTACGTTAAAATATTTTTTATAAACAAGTAATATTTTAAATTCGCATGATTATAAAATTTCATAACCTAAAATAATAACTTATGACTGAAGCTATAAAAAAGACTCTACGAGACTCTACCTTTGCCCGATGGATTGCATTATTGTTGATCTCATCAACGATGTTTTTTGCATACTTCTTTGTTGATGTGGTTGCTCCACTTCAGACTTTAATGGAAACTGACTACCATTGGACACCAGAAGTATATGGAATGTTGGGCGGTTCGGAGTTTTTCTTAAATGTTTTTGCATTATTCTTAATCTTATCGGGTATAATCCTTGATAAAATGGGAATCCGTTTTACATTAATAACTGCCGGTTTAACAATGGTTACCGGAGCTGCTCTTAAATTTTATGCATTAACACCAGGATTTGTTGAAACAGGTCTCTCAACCTGGCTTAATTCATTCTGGATTTCAGTACCATCAACAGCAAAATTAGCATTTGTAGGTTTCGCCATTTTTGGTATTGGAGTTGAAATGGCTGGTATTACCGTTTCAAAAACGATCGTTAAATGGTTTAAAGGTAAAGAAATGGCCTTAGCAATGGGTCTTGAAATGGCCGTTGCTCGTTTAGGTGTTTTTGCCGTATTCCAATTAAGCCCAATATTTGCTGAAAGAGGCGGAGTTTCAAACTCTGTACTTTGGGGATTAGTTTTCTTATGCATTGGTTTTATCACTTTCTTCATTTATACCTTTATGGATGTTGCACTAGATAAACAAACTGGTGATGACGTAAAAATCACTTCGCCCGAAGATGAATTTAAGGTTAGCGATTTGAAGAAAATATTTACAAACCCAGGATTTTTAACTATCGCAGGTCTTTGTGTATTATTTTATTCGGCAATATTTCCATTCCAGAAATTTGCAACTGATATGTTGGCTTCGAAATTAAGTGTTGATCTAAAAATAGCGGCTAAATACGTTTCATTATTCCCAATTGGAGCAATGGTGCTGACTCCTTTTATTGGTTTCTTTTTAGATAAAAAAGGATTAGGCGCTTCGATGATGATGTACGGTGCCATTTTATTAACCATATCGCATTTGATTTTTGCATTGGTACCGACCGATGTATTCAATGTACCTATTGCTATTGGAACAATCGTAATATTAGGAACTGCATTTTCCTTGGTTCCAGCATCGATGTGGCCATCGTTACCAAAAATTGTTGAAGAACGATACCTTGGATCTGCGTATGGATCAATATTCTGGATTCAAAATATTGGGTTAATGTTAGTGCCATTTTTAATTGGATGGTCAATTACTGCTGCTAATCCTGGCGTATCAGAACTTATCGCTGCAAAAGTTGAAGGAGCAAAATACAACTATATGGTTCCTGAACTTATTTTTGCCGGATTTGGTGTTCTTGCTATAATATTAAGCATTGCTCTTAAAATGGTAGATAAGAAAAAAGGATACGGACTCGATATTCCAAATATTAAAAAATAAGTTTTATATTTTTATAAAAAAGGGCTGTTCTCCTGATAACTTTCGGGAGAGCAGCCTTTTTTATTTTTTATTTGTATCATTGTGGTTTAACATCAACCCATGGAAAAATTGCAAAAAAACATCAACGAATCTCCCTATATGCGATGGGGTATATTAATTCTTGTAGGATTAATACTCTCAGTTAATTATTATTTTTACGATGCTTTTTCGACATTAAAAGTTTTACTAAAACAAGAGTTCAATTTTTCAAATACACAATATGGTTTATTTGTAGCATTTTATTCTATTCCGAATACCTTCCTGTTTATGGCCGTTATTGGCGGAATTATTCTCGATAAATTAGGTATTCGCCGAACAGGATTTATGTTTGTATTTTTTATGGCGTTTGGTGCTGTGCTTACTGCTTATGGAGCTTCAAAATATTACCAGCATGGTGGTATTGGTAACCAGTTTATGAGTTCATTTTTAACTAACTATTCTCCTGAACTAAAAATGATGTTGCTTGGTCGATTCTTTTTTGGATTAGGAGCTGAAACAAGTATTGTTGTCGTAAGCAAAATATTAGTTAAATGGTTTAAAGGCAAAGATCTTGCATTGGCTTTTGGCTTAAAAGTTGGCTTTGGCCGGTTAGGAACTTTTGCTGCATTAAATATTTCGCCGGTTTTGGCAGGCAATGGCGAAGGATTAAATATTGCCATTTGGTTTGCTGCAATTCTTGTTTGTATTGGATTATTAGCCTTTTTAGTGTATATGCTTTTTGATTTAAAAATTGATAAGAACTTAGAAAAAACAAGTTTGTTAACCGAAAAAGACAGATTTAAATTAAGTGATATTGGAGGACTGCTTACAAACCGCTCCTATCTGTTTATTGCATTACTTTGTGTAACATTTTATTCGGCAGTATTTCCATTTGTAGCTTTTGCACCCGACTTTTTTGCCAATAAGTTTGGGATGTCAACTATTCAGAGCGGGCAGATAACCTCCTTATTGCCATTAGGCACCATGATTTTTACACCGATTTTTGGCTTTTTTATTGATCGGGTGGGCAAAAGCGCAAGCGTAATGATGTTTGGCTCATCAGTTTTATTGCTGGTGCATTTAAGTTTTGCACTTACAACTATTCCACCCTATTTCCCCATGATTTTGTTAGGAATAGCTTTTTCGTTGGTTCCTGCTGCCATGTGGCCATCAATGGTAAAGCTGGTACCCGAAAAACAAATCGGAACAGCCTACGGACTCATGTATTCTATCCAAAACCTCGGTCTTTGGGGATTTCCTATTCTGGCAGGTATTATCCTCGATAAAACCAATACAGGCAATCCGGCAATACTAAATTACACCTATACCATATTACTTTTTGCGTTCCTCGGTTTGTTGGGAGTAATATTTGGGCTTATGCTAAAATACAACGATAAAAAGTATAATCTGGGAATAGATAGAGCACTAAATAAGATGTAACTCAAAAACCCGTTTAATAAATAGGATAGTCATAACTAAAAACTCCTGTATTTTTTAACACAAGGGCTTTACCTTGTAGCGAGAGCGAGAATTACAGCAGCATGCTGCTGTGATTCTGTGAAAGAAAAACTAACAAAGCAAAGCTCATCTCGCTTCGCTTTATCATAGGTCTTTCTGTTTTTCATATCCTCAAGCAAGCTTGGGATATTCAAAACAAAAAGCCCCTGTGCTTGCAGCACAAGAGCTTTGCTTTGTAGCGAGAGCGAGAATTACTTCGTGATTATCAAATGGAATGCTTTACAAGGTAAAGCCCGAACCGTAAAACGGTTTGGCGTTCTTTTATTTTTACCAAATCCCATAGCAAGCTTGGAATTTGGTAAAAATAAAAGCCCCTGTGCTTTCAGCACAAGGGCTTTACCTTGTAGCGAGAGCGAGAATTGAACTCGCGACCTCATGATTATGAATCATGCGCTCTAACCATCTGAGCTACCTCGCCATTTTATTGTTAAGAACTTAATTCTATCTATCCATTCTTGCGCTCTAACCTCCCGATAGCTATCGGGATGAGCTACCTCGCCATTTTATTGTTAAGAACTTAATTCTATCTATCCATTTTTGCGCTCTAACCTCCCGATAGCCATCGGGATGAGCTACCTCGCCAAAATATATTTATTTTAAGAACTTTCAACTATCCTTTCGGGCTGCAAATATAAAATATTTTGCTTTATCTTGTTAACAGAAATTAAAAAAATCTGATTTTTTTACATATATTGCAGAATATGATGAAAATAAATGATTAAAAAGAATGAAAAAGAAATTTGAGCTTGAATTTACACTTAATGCATCACCAAAAATAGTTTTTCCCCGATTATCAACACCTAGTGGTTTAGCTGAATGGTTTGCCGATGATATTAATATTGATGGTAATATTTTTACATTTAAGTGGGACCAAAGCGAGCAGCAAGCAGAGTTGGTTTCTAAAAAAGAAAATTCCTCTGTTCGGTTTAAGTGGGTAAATGATGACCAAAATGATTATTATTTTGAATTTAAAATACATCAGGATGAGTTAACTAACGAAGTTGCTTTAATTATTACCGACTTTGCCGATGATAACGAGAAGGATGATGTTATTGAGCTATGGAATTCTCAAATAGCAGACTTAAAAAGAACATTAGGAATCTAATCTATTTTTACAATTCATAAAATCCTTTACACAAAATAACTTATTTTTGTAATCGTTTTACAATAAAACTATAACCATTGAAACGCTTACACCGATTTCTTTTAGAATCTTATCTTGGCCCGCTGGTCATGACATTTTTTATTTCACTGTTTATACTGCTTATGCAGTTTCTTTGGAAAATGATTGACGATCTAGCAGGAAAAGGATTAGATTGGACCGTTATTGCCGAATTAATTGTTTATGCTTCGGCCAGGTTAGTTCCCATGGCGCTTCCTTTAGCTGTTTTGTTATCATCAATTATGACCTTCGGAAACCTGGGTGAAAACTTTGAACTAACTGCTATTAAATCTGCCGGTATATCGTTACAACGATTTATGGCACCGCTTATCTACCTTATTATTGCTGTTAGTATTGCAGCATTTTACTATTCCGATTATATTATACCTTACACCAATCTCAAAGCAGGTGCCCTTATTTACGATGTTAAGCATCAAAGACCCGAATTGCAAATAAATGAAGGTATTTTTTATAATGGCATTGAAGGATATAGCATAAAAATCGGAAAGAAAAACCATAAAACAAACCTGCTTCAACATATAATGGTTTATGATCATACCAATGGTAAAGAAAATGTGCAGGTTACAGTTGCCGATTCAGGCTATATGCGAATGACAGCCGATGAAACAAATATTATTCTTACTCTTTATCATGGATCGACATATGAAGAGGTGGATGAACCAAGAAAAGACAGACGTAAATCAGATAAAAAATACCCTCATCAACGATACTATTTCGACGAACAAACTGTAATTTTTGAGTTATTGGGATTGGATTTTAACCGCTCCGACGAAGATCTTTTTAAGGATAATTACCAGATGTTAAATATCTCTCAGCTTGTGTATTTTGAAGACTCTTTAAAAAAGGAATATGCTGAGATTGTTAAAGATTTCTCTAAAACACTCTCAGACAATAATTATTTTAAACGCGAAGAGAATATTAAAAAAGAAATAGAAAAACAGAAGAAAAAGAAGCATAAAGCAATTAATGAAGAGGGTGTGTCTATTAAAATCAATGATCCAGTTAAACTTAAAAAATATCGGAGTGAGAAGAATAGTAAACTGTTGAGCAAAACTAAAATAGAAAAAAACACTCTTAAGGCAGAAATAGATAGTATAAGCGATACTTTACAAAGTAAAAAACCTGTTAAATTAGTACTTACCGATTCGGTTATAAATAAAGATTTTTATATTGATTCGGCATTTAACAACCTAACTATTTCCGAAAAAAATGAGGCTATTGGTTATGCCTTAACCTATGCCCGGGCAGCTCAAGGCTCAGTTGAAGATTCGAAAAAACATTTTAACTACAAGCAGGATCGTATACGACGACATCAGATAGAATGGCACCGTAAGTTTGCTTTATCTTTTGCCTGTTTTGTATTCTTTTTTATAGGAGCGCCACTAGGAGCAATTGTTCGTAAAGGTGGTTTTGGAACTCCTGTTGTTATTTCTATATTCCTTTTTATTTTTTATTATATATTATCCATCTCGGGTGAGAAATTTGTTCGCGAAGGCGTACTTCCGGCCTACATTGGAATGTGGATTTCGTCGTTTGTTTTAATGCCTCTGGGTATATTTTTAACCTATAAGGCAACAACTGATTCAGTTATTCTGAATGCCGACACATACTTTACAGGGATTAAAAAACTTGTTGCTCGATTTTCGAAAAAAAAGTCAGACACTTAGTGCTTGCTGATGAATATTCTGATTATATCAAATAAGGCAGTTTATCCGAGAGATGGTGGCAATTTGGCTATGTTAAGCCTGGCTCAGGGTTATGCTAAAAAAGGGCATCATGTGTTTATCTTAAATATGATTACACACAAACATACCAATAGACCTGAGGATATTTCAGCTTTAAAAAAACAACAAATTGATATAACAGGCGTAAGTGTTGATACTCATATTTCAATTTATAAATTGGTTAAAAATCTTTTTTTCTCAACCAGACCATATAATCTTGAGCGATTTATTTCAACAGCATTTTCTGAAAAAATTACTCACCTAATAAAAAATAGGCAGTTTGATTTTATTCAGCTCGAAAGCCTTTATACGCTACCTTATATCAATATTATCAGAAAAAATTATGCGGGTAAAATAGTTTATCGGTCACATAACATTGAATATATTATATGGAAAGAAAATGCATCGTATTCGCAATCTTATCTAAAGAAATTGTATTTTAACCTGTTATCGAAGAGATTGAAAAAATTCGAACAATCGCAAATAGATAACTATGATTTGATACTTCCAATTTCGCATACAGATGGATTGTACTATAAACAATTTAAAAATAATAAGCCCTTATTAATAACTCCATTTGGATTAGATTCTGAGTTTTATTCTAATTTAAATTTTCCCCAAAAGAACAACGAACATCAACCCACCTTGCTATTTTTAGGATCATTGGATTGGATTCCAAACCAGATAGGATTAGGCTGGTTTATAAAAGATGTATTACCAAAAATTCAAAACAAAATACCAGAAATCAGTTTAAAAGTAGCTGGCCGAAACGCCCCACCCTGGCTAATAAAAAAACTATCTAAAAACAATGTACACTATTATGGAGCAATTGAAAATGCGTTAGAATTTTTATTTTTAAATGGACTTGTAATTGTTCCTTTATTCGCAGGTAGTGGCATGAGAGTTAAAATTATTGAAGCAATGGCACTGGGCAAAACAATTATCTCAACACCTAAAGGTGCCGAAGGAATAAAAGTAAATTCGAACGAAATAATAATTGCCGAAAATGCTATTCAGTTTACCGAAAGCATTGTAGATCTTATTAATAACAAAGAAAAACAAATTGAAATAGGTAAATTTGCAAAGCAACGTATTAAAACAGATTATAATTCAGATACAATAGCTGAAAAAACCTTGCAATTTATATCTCAACATTAATATGGAAATTCTTTTCATTATACTTGTTATAATCCTTGTGTATTCTTATGTTGGATATCCATTGTTTATGTTTATTTTATCAACTCTCAAAAAGGCTTTTTGCAAAATTAACATAAACAAAATTAACTTTGAACCACATGTAACTGTTTTTGTTTCAGCTTATAACGAAATCGACATAGTACATCAAAAAATTGCAAATTCATTTGAGTTAAATTACCCAAAAGATAAACTGCACTTTGTTTGGATAACTGATGGATCGACTGATGGTACAGAGATAGAGTTAAAAAAACATCCTGAAATTACGGTTTATCATGAAAAAGAAAGAAAAGGGAAGATAAATGCAATAAACAGAGGAATGAAGTTTATCGAAACTCCTCTTGTATTATTCTCGGATGCAAACTCAATGCTCAATAAAGATTGTATAAACGCAATAGTAGCTGAATTTAATGATGAAAAAACAGGTTGTGTGGCAGGCGAAAAAAGGATTATTCCCTTTGTAAAGGATAATGCGGTTAATTCTGGCGAAAGTTTGTACTGGAAATATGAATCGTTAATAAAAAGATGCGAATCGAACGTAAACTCTGCTATTGGAGCTGTTGGTGAGCTTTTTGCTATTCGCACAGAGTTATTTACCGAAATAGAAAACGATACCATACTTGATGATTTTGTTATATCTCTTAAAATTGCACAAAAAGGATTTAAAATAAAATATACCTCAGGAGCCTTCGCCGAGGAAAGAGCTTCAGAAAATATCAACGAAGAACTAAAACGCAAAA
The DNA here is from genome assembly GCA_050179935.1 of Bacteroidales bacterium. Classification (GTDB taxonomy): domain Bacteria; phylum Bacteroidota; class Bacteroidia; order Bacteroidales; family UBA12077; genus UBA12077. Next base: position 64,931 of record JBFXEQ010000004.1, read on the forward strand.
AAAGAATTGGATTTGGGGCTTTTCAAACTCTGTTCAGATTAAAAGAATTGATGAATCCCTTTCTAAATCCCTTATTAACTTTCCAGTATATTTCGCACAAAGTAATTCGATGGACAATTATTCCATTCTCATTACCGATAATAGCTCTTTTAAATATCCTTTTAGTTCTTACATCAACCCAAAATAAACTGTATATAATACTTTTGTTACTCCAAATCCTTTTTTATTTATTAGTACTCATCGGTTTTGTTTTACAAACAAAAAAAATAAAACTAAAAATTATTTTCACCCCCTATTATATTTTTATCATGAACTATTCATTACTGGCAGGATTTATTCGGTTTATTAAAAAAACACAGCCGGTAAATTGGGAACGTGCAAAAAGAGGTTAAAACCTATAATTTGTGATTAATATCCTAGTTATTTATAAACTCTTATTATACTTTTGCACAAGATTATTTTCCTTTTTAAAATAGTAACATCATGTTGGCAAAAGATATTCCACAACAAAAGCTAAACACCATAGAAGAAGCAATTGAAGAAATTAAGGCTGGAAAAGTTTTAATTGTTGTAGATGATGAGGATCGTGAAAACGAAGGTGATTTTGTTGTTGCAGCAGAACTTATAACTCCCGAGATTGTTAATTTTATGGCAACACATGGCCGTGGGCTAATCTGCACGCCACTTGCCGAAGATCGATGCAAAGAACTTGAGCTCGAATTGATGGTTGGAAACAATACGGCTTTGCATGCTACACCATTTACTGTTTCTGTTGATTTACTCGGACATGGATGTACAACAGGAATTTCTGCATCAGATAGAGCAAAAACAATAAAAGCTTTGGTTGATCCTGCAACTAAACCTGAGGATTTAGCTCGTCCAGGACATATTTTCCCGCTAAAAGCAAGACAAAGAGGTGTTATTCGTCGTCCGGGACATACCGAAGCAGTGGTTGACCTTACCCGTTTGGCAGGATTAAAAGCCGGTGGCGCTTTAGTTGAGATTATGAACGAAGATGGAACTATGGCCAGGTTACCTGAACTTTTTGTTATCGCTAAAAAGTTTGATCTTAAGATAATATCCATTGCTGATTTAATAAAATACCGATTAAAAGAAGATAGTCTTATTGAACGTGGTGTAAGAGTAAAACTCCCTACTGAATATGGTAACTTCGAACTCATTCCCTATCTTCAGAAATCAAACGGACTGGAGCATGTAGCACTAATTAAAGGAGAATGGACTCCCGATGAATCAGTTTGTGTTCGCGTACATTCATCATGTGTTACCGGTGATATTTTTGGATCAAAACGATGCGATTGCGGACAACAACTTCATTTGGCAATGCAAAAAATTGAAAAAGCGGGTAAAGGTGTTATTTTATATATGAATCAGGAAGGAAGAGGAATTGGTTTATTTAATAAAATTAAGGCTTACAAATTGCAAGAAGAAGGAATGGATACTGTTGAAGCTAATATAGAACTTGGATTTAAGGAAGACGAACGAGATTATGGTGTAGGCGCAAGCATTTTGCGTGATCTTGGTTTAGGTAAAATAAAATTGCTAACAAATAATCCTGTTAAGAGAAAAGGACTTGAGGCTTATGGATTAATAGTAACAGAAAATATTCCTCTGCAAATTGAACCAAACAAACATAACAAGTTTTACCTCGAAACAAAACGAGTAAAAATGGGTCATACCCTTGAACTGGTAAAACCCATAAATCAAGAAAACCAAGAAAAGAAAAACAATTAATAAAAGTGATAATCAATTTTACCTACCCTCAGCAATAAGTAAAAGATACAATTTTTGGGGTGTGGTATTATTCTTTCTACAGAAATCACTAATCTGTATTTCTTTGCTAACAACCTTATACCCTTTATTCTTTAATAAAACCGCTAATTCATCGTAAGAAATATGAATTAGGATTGCAAACTCGTTAAGAGATAGCTGATCGGGATTTGCAACATCAGGCATTACTGTATTTTTAACCATGTTCTGAGAAAAAACCTTTCCATATCCAACCAATTTGCTTACTGGTTTTAAATTATAATTGGTGGCAATAAAAATGGCAATTGTCAAAATTAAAACTACCAAAAACTCAACAGAAACCATAGATTTTTTATTCTCTGATTTAAAGTACAAAACCATTAAGTTCCAATTAATTATAAAAATATGAAGCAATGCAAACAAAATAAATACAAAAGAAAACACGACATGTTGATTTTCCCAGTCGCTTTTTGTTAATCCGAGGATGTTCCATCCTATCCACCGCGAAACACTTCCTTCGGGAGCGATATACAGTGCAATACCAGAAAAAAGCATGAGTAAGAAAGTAAAAAGTAACCCGATACTAATAAAGCTTGTTAAACTAAACCTGTTTTTCATGAGTTGATGGTTAAATAGTTAGCAAAATAGGTATAAATATAAAATTTTATACATTTGTTTTGAATTTATTTTGGCTTTAAGATGAATAAAAAAGATTTACGTATTGTTTATTTGGGAACACCTGAGTTTGCTGTAGCCCCGCTAAAACTACTTTACGAACAAGGATATAACATTGTCGGTGTTGTTACAAATCCGGATAAACCAGCAGGAAGAGGACAAAAAATTCAGGAATCGGCTGTAAAACAATATGCCAAAAGTAAAAACCTGAATATACTTCAGCCCGAAAAATTTAAAGATCCAGTATTTATTAATCAGTTATCAAATCTTAAAGTCGATTTACAAATTATTGTTGCTTTCAAAATGCTTCCTGAGGTTATATGGTCAATGCCGCGATTAGGAACAATAAATCTACATGCCTCATTATTGCCTCAATACAGAGGTGCTGCTCCCATTAACTGGGCTATCATTAATGGGGAGAAAACAACCGGACTCACTACCTTTTTTCTGAAACACGAAATAGATACAGGAAATATTATTTTTAGAGAGGAAGTTTCAATATCTGAAGATGATTCAGCAGGAACTCTTCATGACAGGTTAATGGAAAATGGAGCCAAGCTTATAGTTAAAACTGTTGATGCTATAATTGCCGGAAATTATCCACAGATTAATCAATCAGGGTTAATTGAGCCTAATAAACAAATAAAAGCAGCTCCAAAAATTTTTAAAGATGATTGTCGTATAAACTGGAATCAACCTATTGAATCTATTTATAACCTTATAAGAGGATTAAGTCCCTACCCTACTGCATGGACAGAGATTTTAACACATGAAAAAGAACCTGTTCAGATAAAGATCTTTGATACTTTAAAAGAATTAGCTAATCATCAATTACAAGCTGGAACCATTGTAACTGATGAAAGAAAATTTCTTAAAATTACAGTACCCGGCGGATATATAAATATCATCAGGCTGCAACAGGCTGGCAAGAAACCCTTATTAATTAATGAATTTTTAAGAGGATTTCAGAATATTAAAACATATACTCTAAAATAAACGATTACTCAGTATCAAACTCTGTAATTACAGGTTCTTCCTTTTTCTCTTCAGCAGTCGTTTCTAATTCAGGTTTAGTTTTTCTCAGATACAGTTTTTCACCTGGTTCTGGCTCTGTACCTTCTTTCATTCTATTTTTTTCGTATAATACTTTTAATCTTATACCATAAAGTTGAGAAATAGAGTGCATTGTTTCGCCTTCGGTTACTGTATGAAAATTTTTTCCATGCTCAGCATTATTGCGTTTAGGCTGTAGGTAGATTATCTGACCTTCATTAAGAACCGCATTCTGAGGTAACTCGTTATATTTAGCCAACTCCCATGTTAACTTTTGAAACTCTTCGGTAAGAGAAACAAATGTGTCGCCTTTTTTTACAATGATATAATCAATTCTGTTTTTCTCATAAACAGTATGTCGGTTTAGCTGAATTTTAAAATTATCTACATTACCTAGATTAATTTGTTGTGTATCTGGTTGTATATCAGTTGAATTATTTGGCAATAGTCCCGAATCATAAAGATATAACTGATTATCCTCAATTATTTTAATAATCATGCTAGCATAACTTTTATTTGTTGCATAACCAGCTTTTTGCAATCCATGTGCCCACGATTTATAATCTGTAGTACCATAATCGAACAAAAAACTATAGCGGCTACCGTTTACAATAAAGTCGGAATGGTCGTGGTACGAATCGTACACATTATCATATTTTCTGAAACACTCTCCTCTTTTATCATCATCATGATAAATTTTACCTCCACTCCAGCCATTATGACATTTAATTCCAAAATGATTATTTGCTTTTCTCGCCAGCGTGCTATTTCCGTTATCTGATTCTAAAAGAGCCTGAGCAATGGTAATACTTGCAGGAATTCCACATCTATTCATCTCGCGAATGGCGAGATCTTTATAATTGGCAATATAAGTTTTTCGATCTTGCGTGATAACCGGCAAACTCGATGAATTGGTTGCCTGTCGCGTTGATGAACATGAATATAGTATAATCGGAATAAGTATCAAACACAGTCTTTTTATCATGGCTAATTGTTTTTTATCTTGAAAATAAGGTAATCCATTAATCTCTTATTAAGAATTCAGTTTTTTTTTGTTATTTTGAACAAATATAAAAATAATCGTTTTATAACATCAATAGAAAGTGGATTAACCAAATTAAATGTGAATGAAAAAACGAGAAATAATTTCAGTCTTAACAGACTACAATTCTTCTGCCGAACTTGAAAAAATCTACGAGGAATTAATAAATAATGCTAAGAAAGCTGCAGAGAGCGCCTATGCACCTTACTCAAAATTTAAAGTTGGAGCTGCAGTTTTACTAGGAAACGGACTTATAATCAGAGGAAATAATCAAGAAAATGCTGCTTATCCATCGGGATTATGTGCCGAACGGGTTGCCATTTTTTATGCCAATGCTCAATACCCTGAACAACCAATAAAAGCAATAGCCGTAGCTGCCTTAACTGCCGATGGATATACTAAGGATCCAATTCCTCCATGTGGATCGTGCCTTCAAGTAATGCTAGAAAGTGAAAATAAATTCAAAACATCGATAAAGGTATTTCTGTATGGCGAAAATAAAATTACCTCAGCAGAAAGCATAAAACAGTTTCTGCCTGTAAATTTTAACAGTGAAATGCTTTTTTAAAGTAGATCAGATTTAGAAATAGATTTATTGTAATTCTTATTAACCAATGAAAGTAATAGCTATACTACATAAGCTTAGTTACCTAAAATGGGTTTTTGTATTATGGATGATTGGATTAATGGCTTATATTTTTATTTGGAGTCCCGAAAATCCGATTCAGCTTGTGGGACAAGTAATTTTTATTTCGGGAATTGCAATGGGGCTAACTAGTTTAAGTGATACTACCAAAATTACTGAGAAGCAGGTAAGAGATTTATCAAATCCTAAAACAACAAAAAAGCTATTTGTTATTTTCTTTGTATCAATAATATTTCTTTTCGTTATAAGTTTATTTTTTCATATCCAGCGATTTATACATCCTGAAGCCAATAAATCCATTTTAAATGATTTTACAAAGTTGGGATACGACTGCCTGGTAATGGTTTTAGGATTACTTTGCCTTGTAAAACAACTGGCAGATCAGATAAAATATGTAAACAGTATGAATTCGAAGTAAAGGTTAATAGAAGAAAAAGGATTCGCTCATCAACTAAAAAATAGACTTTAGTATTTAGCAAGTATTTTTAAGAACTCAGCATTTGGTTCAGTTCCATCATTATCGGCAGAATATTGGGGTTTTAAACGGTTAACAAAATACATATCAAGTTCTTCGCTATTCTTAACCTCAATTTTGCCACGGTAGGTGCAATCGAAAAAATCTTTAATATATTCATAAGTAACACCAGAAACATTTACACGTCCTATTTGTCCAAGCTGCTCCATTCTGGCTGCTCTATTAACAGCATCGCCCCATATATCATAGGCGAATTTCTTTTTACCAATAACACCTGCAATTACTTCACCTGTATGAATACCAACACGCAATTGCCATACTTCCTGATTATTAGCTTTTTTCTGTTCACCATACTCTTTAATAAACTTCTGAATTTTAAGTCCTGCAATAGTTACGTCAATCGGATTACTTTTATTGGTTAGTGGTAATCCGCCAGCGCACATATATGCATCACCAATAGTTTTTATTTTTTCGATAAAATGGCCTTCGATAATCTCATCGAATTTCTGAAAATAAGTATTCAATTCGCCAATAAGATCATGCACTGGCGTTTTTAATGCCAGTTTAGAAAAATCTTTAAAATCGGTAAATAAAATACTCACCATTTTATATTGCTTTGATCGGGCTGAACCTTTTTTCTTAAGCTGATTTGCAATCTCGGCAGGTAATATGTTTAGTAAAAGCTCGTCCGATTTATGCTTTTGTTCTTCAAGCAGTTGATTTGTTTTTTCGAGACTTTCAGTCAATGTAAGAAGACTTTCATTTTTAGCTTCGAGTCTTTCCTCCACTTCTTTTAACGCAGAAACATCCGACTCAATGGCTACAAATTTGATGATCTCATTTTGCTCATTAAGAATTGGTGTTAGTGTAGTTTGTATCCAGATTGGAGTTTCATAATTGGTAACCCACTTATTTTCATAAACAACGCTCTCATACCCATCTTTACATTTTTGAATTGCATCCGCTAATTTAGGATTTGTTTTTGCGTTAAAAATATCTGCTTCAAATTTTTCTTTAAACTCGCTGTAGGTAAAACCATACATTTTTTCAAATCCCTCGTTAACCCATTCAATAACTCCACCAACACTAATAATTATAACACTATTAGCTGATCTTTTTGCAACTATCGATAATTCGCGCAATACTTCATGTTCAATATAAATATCATGCTGAAACTCGCTTCGGTTTAGAGCTGCATCAAATCGCAACAGCAACTCCTCTTTAGTAAATGGTTTTCGGATAATATCTACAATACCATATTCAAAAATACGGTCTAAATTAATTACCGGCGAATATTCTGAAACTATAAGTACAGGAATGCCATGTGTTGCCCTATTTTGTTTTAACGACATTATACTGTCAATTCCACTTCTAACAAGGGTTTTAGGAAATACAATTATTACATCAGGGCTGTATTCTAAGGCTTTGTTGTATATTTCTTCCTTATTCGTTTGTATAATATGCAAATCGTCAATTTCATCTATAAGTAAATCATGTAATTGCGTGATTGTTTCGCCATTATCATCAGATACTAAAATTTTATAACTCATAGATAAATGTGAATAAGGAATTGTTAATTGTTTAAAAGTATAATTTTTTTGAATAAATAAATCATTCGTTCATGCATTTTTTTAGTCCACTTGCCAAAAATGAATACGCAAATTGTCCGAATTTCAATTATACTGCTTAAATTTCATGAATAATTAAGTTAAAACTAATTTGTATTAACTTTTTTTCTAAATTTCAAGGTAAATAAAAATCGAATATGGGATATACCGTTCTGTTGATTGACCCATTAGAAAAAAATCTGGATGGCTTGAATACTAATCTCTCCAATGCATTACCTGATTATATTTTTTTTACTATAAACGATTATACAAACTTAAATAAGCAGATTATAAATTATTCCCCAGATCTTATCATTATTGATATTGATCATACTGCAACCAACAATAATCATTTTCTCCCTGAATTGATTCAATCGGTTAATGTTCCTGTTATTGCTATATCGCAGGCAACCTCTATTGATGAAATTTTCAATACGGGTATAATTTCTTTTATTCAAAAACCTGTTTCGGATATTGCTATAGTGTCGGCGATAAAAACTGCTGTTAAATTTATTTCAACATTTAAATCACTTGAACAAAAACAAAACGAGATTGAGATAATAAACAAACATATTGAGGTACAGCACAATAATACATTGAAACAGAGAGACATTATAACTCAAAAAAATAGCGAGATAATGGCCGATATAAGATATGCCAGTCGCATTCAGCGAGCCATATTACCCAATACTTCTCATTATGAAGAGCTTACAAATCAGCATTTTATTTTTCATTTACCAAAGAGTTTTGTGAGCGGCGATTTTTATTGGATAAAAAGATATAATGACAAACTTATTTTTGCCGTTGGTGATTGCACCGGACATGGAGTTTCGGGAGCATTAATGCATATGCTGGGAACAGTGTATCTTAATAGTATAATTACCGAAAATACGTTTAAAAATGCAAGTGATATTCTGGAGCAATTGCGAAGTAAAATTATGATATTGTTGCATCAGAAAGGGAATATGGGCGAAACTCAGGACGGAATGGATATTGCCCTTTGTATTGTTGATTGTAATAATAAGACAATTGAATTTGCTGGTGCAAACAATCCGCTTTACTTAATAAGGAATAACGAACTAATTGAATACAAGGGCGACAGAATGCCGGTTGGTATTCATATTAATTTTAATAAATCATTTACTAACCACATAATTGAAATAAAAAGCAATGATATTATTTACCTTTTCTCAGATGGTTATGCCGATCAATTTGGAGGCGAATCGGGTAAAAAATTCAGGTATAAAAGATTTCAGGATTTATTAATTGAAATAAATCAATTACAGATGTACAGGCAGAAAGAAGCACTCGAACGCGTATTTATTGATTGGTTAGGTTCTTTAGATCAAGTTGATGATGTACTTGTTTTTGGATTTAAAATAAAATAACTTTAGCTTTTAAATTTATAAAATGATCACAAAAGCTTTTAAATATTCATTACTCTTACTAATACTATTCTCGGAAACTATTTTTGGACAACAAATACCCGATAATATAAAGGCAGAACTTTCCTCGTACGAAGAACAAATAGCCAAGTTTAAAAACGAAGGAAACAAAAGCCTCGAATTGGAATATTCGAGTAAAGCAGCCTTTTTATGTTGGAATAATCAGGTTTTTGATCAGGCCATCAAAAATTTTGAAAATGTACTTGATATAAATAAATCACTAAATAATAACAATGGTATATTAATGGCTACCAATTATTTAGGCATGATTTACAACGAATCAGAAAAATATCCAAAAGCCATTGAGTATTTTAAAAGTAGCATTTCAATTAGCAAATCATTAAAAAATAAGCCCAATATTGTTTCAGGATTAATTAATATAGCCCAAACCTACCAGCTATCGGGAAATTATGAGGAGTCGAATAAATCATCATTTGAGGGAATTAATTTATCAAAAGAACTCAATGATATTAAATCCTTACGAACATTTTACGGTATTGTGGCCGACAACTATCAGAAGCTTGGTAACTCAGGTAAAAGCATCGAATATTTTGATCTTTTTGCTTCGCTCGATAAATTTATTAAAAATCAGGAAATTACCGATATTAAAAATCAGTCGGCCAGCGAGGTTAATAAAGCCCAGCAAGAAAAAGCAATAACAGAACAAGAGTTAAACAAACAAACCGATAAACTTAAAAAAACCGAAGATTCGCTTGCTGTGGTTGAAGAGTTAACGCGTGAGCAAAAAATGCAACTCGAACTAAAAGAATCGCAAATTAAAGCACAGGAAGCCCAGCTAAAACTTGAGCGGTTATGGCGAAGCATTTTAATTTACGGATTTATAGCCATATTAATAGTTGCCGGATTACTTTTGTTTTTATACCGAAAAATACGAACCCAGAAATTTCAGATTGAAGATCAACGCGACAAACTTGATCTGCAGAATAAAAAAATCAACTCAAGTATTCAGTATGCACAAAATATACAGCAAGCTATTTTGCCAACATCGAAGCAATTAGACAAACATTTTGAATATTTTTTGACATACAAACCAAAAGACATTGTTTCAGGAGACTTTTACTGGTATGTTGAGTTTAATAACCGAGTTTATATTGCCTCAATTGATTGCACCGGCCATGGAGTTCCCGGAGCATTCATGTCGATGATTGGCAGCAGATTATTAAATGAAATTGTAATTGAAAAAAACATTCTCGATCCGGCCAAGATACTTTCAACACTTAACGATAAAATTATAACTGCATTACGCCAGAACGAAACTGAAAACGAGGATGGTATGGATGTTTGTTTACTTTGTTTCGAAGATATAAATCAGAAGAATAAAGCAATTTTTACCGGTGCAAAAAGACCATTATTGATTTATAAATCAAATAATAAGTCTATTGAAGAGATTAAAGGCGACAGGCTGGCCATTGGCGGATCAAAAAACGAAAACAGAGATAAAGATTTTACTAGTCATTCGATAATTATAAATAAAGGTGATATTGTATTTTTATCATCCGATGGATTAACAGACCAAAATAATGCTGAAAGAAAGCGTTTTGGTTCTCAACGATTTAATGATCTTGTAATTAATAATAGTCATAAAAATTTAACTGATCTGAAAACTATTATAGAAAGCGAACTTGAAAATTTTAAACAAGGTGAAGAGCAAAGAGATGATATAACTTTAATTGGATTAAAAATAAAATAGTATTTTTATAGTAAATTTGTTATTAACTTGAATAATAAAACTTTGCTAACATATAGAGGACCCTTTTATATTGAGCTTATTTCGGTTTTTGGCAATAATGTCAGAAACTATACAAGTGCATATGGTAATGCAAACAAAAAGCTCTTTAGGATATTTATTGAATTATCGCAAAATGTATCTAATTATTCCGAAGATTATCATCTTGTTAATAATGAAAGTCGTATTGGAGTTGGAGAGCTGAAGCTAGTTGAGTGCGATACTCATTTTAAATTTACAACAAAAAATTTGGTAAAGAAAAGCGATAGCAAAATATTGATTAACCGCTGCGATCTTATAAATCAATCGAGTCTTATGGAATTAAGACAACTCAAAAGAGAACAACGAATAAATTCGCCAGGCGAAAAATTTGGCGCCAGAATAGGACTAATTCAGGCAGTAATGTTATCGCAAAACAAACTTGAATATCAATGTGATGAAGTTGATGATAACTTTGCTTTTTTATCGCTTACAGTTAAAATAGATAAAAATTAATGATTATATAATATGGAAAATATTTCTATAAAAAGTTCACCTGAAACACCTTATTTTCCTGAGGTAAATTTCGATGCATCGACCGGAATATGCGAAATAGCAGGCGAATCTTATATGGAGGAAACATATAAGTTTTATCTTCCACTTACAACCTGGATTAAAGAATACATAGCCAATGTAAAAGGAAAATTAGAGCTTAACATTAAATTGATTTACTTAAATACCAGTTCTACTAAATGCATTTTGGATATTCTGGAAACCTTAAAAGATTATGAAGATAATGGTGGAGATACTAAAGTAGTTTGGTTTTATGACAAAGAAGATCCAGATATGATTGATGAAGTAGAAGATTTTGAGGCCGAATCGGGCATTAAAATTGAAATGCGTGAACTCGTTTAAAATAATTATAATTTTTATAAAAAATAAGGGCTGTAAAATTTACAGCCCTTATTTTTTATTTAACAATCTCTACCCATTTATGTAAATCTGGTTCATCACCCACCTGAATACCAACTAACTTATTGTATAATTTCGTTGATATTGGTCCTGCTTTTCCGTCTTTACAGAAAGTGTACTTTTTATTCACATCAATATCGAATATTTCGCCAATAGGTGAAATTACAGCTGCAGTACCGCAAGCACCAACTTCCTCAAAGGTTTCAAGCTCGTCGACAGCAACTGGTCTGCGTTCAACTTTTAATCCTATATCTTCGGCTAATTGAATCAAACTCAAGTTGGTAATTGAAGGAAGAATAGAACTAGATTTTGGTGTTATATAGGTATTGTTTTTTATACCAAAGAAATTGGCAGCACCAATCTCATCGATAAATTTTTTCTCAACACAGTCAAGGTACATTGGTGATGAATAACCAGCATCTTTTGCTTTAATTACACCTCGCAAACTTGATGCATAATTTCCACCAACTTTAATATTACCTGTTCCAAGTGGAGCTGCTCTATCGGAGTCGCGAACAACCGCTATTTTTACAGGATTAAATCCTTCTTTAAAATATGGACCAACCGGAGTTACAAATACAGCAAACAAATACTCACCGGCAGGTTTTACACCAACCTCTGCACCCGATCCAATAAGTAAAGGTCTGATATATAAAGTTGCACCCGTTCCGTAAGGAGGAACAAATCGTTTATTCATTAAAACAGCTTTAAAAATTGCTTCTTTAAACAATTCTTTGGTAACAGGTTGCATTAAAATTCCGTGAGCTGATCGCTCTAAGCGTTTAAAATTTTCTTCCCATCTAAAAACACGAATATTACCATCTTTACCCATATATGCTTTCATTCCTTCGAAAGCCTGCTGACCATAATGGATTGCAGTTGAGGCAATATGAAGATTTATATACTCTGATGATGAGATTTCAAGTTCGCCCCATTTACCATCGCGATTATAACATCTAACATTGTAATCGGTTTTTAAATAACCAAATGGGAGTTTGCTCCATTCCAAGTTTTGCATAACTGTAGTAGTTTAGTTCTTAAAATAATTAATACAAAGATATCATTTTCATTTTTTTATTGATAAAAAAGTTTTTCATAGCAGGTTTTAACTTAAGTATAAAAAAAGCACTGGTAAACCAGCGCTTAATATTATTTTATTCCCAAGTTTGTAAGTAATGCTTCAATCTGTGGTTCGCGACCTCTAAAAGCCACATACATTTCCATTGCGTCTTTAATACCATTTTTAGCAAGAACATTTTCGCGGAATGATTTTGCAGTTGCCTGATCGAAAATATTCGTTTCTTTAAATGTCTGGAAAGCATCGTTATCTAGAACACCAGCCCATGTATATGAATAATATCCAGCATCATATCCACCCATAATGTGGTTAAAATAAGTAGCCCTGTATCTCGAATATATCTCAGGTATTAAACCAATACTGCTTAAATATTCTTTTTCAAATTTCATAACATCCAAATTTGGATCTTCTTCGGTCATCATATGAAATTTAATATCAAGCAACGATGCTGCCAACACTTCTGTCATTGCAAAACCCTGATTAAAATTAGCACTTGCTTTAAGTTTAGCAATTAATTCATCAGGAATTACCTCACCTGTTTGGTAATGTTTAGCATACATTTTTAACACCTCGGGTTCAAAAGCCCAATGCTCCATTATTTGCGATGGTAATTCAACGAAATCCCAAGCAATATAAGAAGCCGGATAAGATGTTTCGGCAAATATTCCATCCAAAGCATGTCCAAATTCGTGAAACATAGTTTCTACTTCATCAATACTTAATAAAGCAGGTGCGTTTCCAGATGGTCGTGTAACATTTAATACATTATTTACCAATGGATAAACTTCTTTTCCATCTTTAGTAAATTTATGATCACGGTAACTTCCGCACCATGCGCCACCACGTTTACTTGCTCTAGGATGCATATCCATAAAGAACAATGCAAGATGCGAACCGTCGGCTTCTTTTACTTCATAAACTGTAGTTTCTGGATGTGGTACAGGAACACCATCTATTTGAGTAAAGGTGATTCCGTAAAGTTTATTTGCTACCGTAAAAATACCCTGACGAACATTCTCTAACTCAAAATATGGTCTAACCTCACTTTCATCGAGATTATATTTTTCTTTTCTTAGTTTCTCTGTGTAATAAAACCAGTCGTGTGGTTCCAATTTAAAATTACCTCCTTCTTTATCAATCATCGCTTGTAATGCAGCTCTTTCCTCGATTGCTTTTGGCAAAATGCCTTTCCACAATTGATCCTGTAATAATTCGAAAACACGTTTTGGATTTTTAGCCATTCTTGGTTCAGTTGCATAAGAAGCGTGATTTTCATATCCCAACAGCTTAGCTCTTTTTACTCTCAGATTTAAAATCTTTTTTAAGATCTCTTTATTATCGTATTCATCATTATGATTACCTTGGTTTACATATGCATCGTAAATTTGTTTTCTTAATTCACGATTGTCAGCATAACTAATAAATGGTATTAAACTAGGTTTTTGAAGAGTAAATACCCATTTCCCTTCAAGACTATCATTTGCTGCAGCTTCGGCAGCTGCTTGTATAGAAGCTTCTGGCAGACCAGCAAGATCTTCTTTTTTATCAATAATTAATTTAAAATTATTTACTTCAGCTAAAATGTTCTGGCTAAATTGCAATGTTAATGTTGATAACTCCTGATTTATGCCTTTTAATATTTCTTTTTTATCTTCAGGTAAACCAGCACCACTGCGAATAAAGCTTTTATAATCATTTTCTAAAAGAAAGAGTTGTTCTTCGTTCAGGTTATATTTATCCTTATTTTCATAAACTACCTTAATTCTTTCAAAATATCTTGGGTCTAATCGTATTTCGTCTCCATGAGCTGAGAGTTTAGGTGCAATTTCCTGCGCTAAAGTTTGTAGTTCATCGCTAATATTCACACCGTTAAATTCGTAAAATACAGTAATTACTTTTCCTAAAAGCTCACCCGCATGATACGATGCTTCAATGGTATTTTCGTAAGTTGGTTCTTCGGGATTAGAAAGAATAGCCTCCATTTCGGCTTTGTGTTGTTTCATTGCTTCCTCAATAGCAGGAGCAAAATGTTCGATTTTAATCTTTTCGTAAGGAGCAACCTCAAATGGCGTATCATATTTAGCCAATAAAGGATTTACCTCAGCCTTCTTTGTAAAGGAGTTAAAAACTACTCCTGCGATCATAAAAAATAAAAGGATTTTTTTCACAGTATTTAAATTTTAGTTAGTAGTATTTTTTTATTATTTGATTCTATTATTAATAAATAGTTTAAAGCTATTTAATTATTTAAATGTTCGAACAACTCAAGTGTTTCTCCATTCGGCCCTTCAAAGAATATAATTTTAACACCATTATAAATTGCAGGTAAATCAATCGGTTTTGCAGATTTAAAATGAACACCATTTTGTTTTAGTAAATCACAGATTTGATCTAAATCATTTACTTCGAAAGAAATATGATCAATTATTCCGTGTGTTTTATTAACAAGAGATTTATCAGAAGGTTCGATAAACTCAACCAGTAAGTTGTTAAGTTTTACGAAAACAAGTTTTTTCGAGGTTCCATCAGGTTTATGAAGGATGGTTTCGAAATCAAACCTAAACCCCAAATTTTCGGTATAGAAATTTTTAGATTGCTCAGCATCTGTAGTTAATATTCCAATATGTGCTAATCCTTTTATGCTTCCCATAAATTACCCACAACAACCATTTTTATTGAAGCATCAAATTAAAAGGTTATTACAATTAAATCAAAATAAGTTCCTATGTTTTTAATCAGAAATTATAAAAATTTGACATACACCACTTTGCCATCATTTTTATCATAAAAATCTTCGAAAAATGCTTTTTCGATATAATTCATTTTAAGGTAAAAAGAACGAGTTGGGTGATATAATTCCTTTGAAGATGTTTCGACATAAACACCACAACCACCAATAGCTTTTATAGCTTGTTCTGTATTATCCATAAGTTCTTTACCAATACCCATTCCTCTGAAATCCTGGTGAGTAGCAATCCAATAAAGATCGAAACTATGTTTTGTACAAGGTATGCGTCCATAACAAGTGTAACCAACTACCTTACCTTCAATTTCGGCGAAGATAAAATCATAGCCACTGGCTTTGCCTGTTTCCACAGTTTCTTCGACCAAACCCATAGCTACTTCAATTTCTTCGGTATTAAAAAAATTTGTAGATCGAACTATTTCACCAACAGCCTCGATATCAGAAGGTTTAACTTCATTTCGATATGTTACATTATTATTTTTCATCGTTGTCCATCGTAAATTATTTCAGAGATAACTTCGTTAAAACCAACTCCTCCTTGATTGCAAGCAACAAAAAATCCAGCATCTGGCGAAATGCATGGGTTTGCATTAATTTCTAACACATAGGGGTTATTATCTTTATCTACCCGAATATCAACTCTAACATAACCACGAAGATTGAATTTATTCCAACAATCGAGACTAATTTGCTTAACTTTTTCGAGCAATGGTTTGTCCTTTTCTGGAAAATCAAAAGTGCGTCGTGTATTTTGGTATTCGAACGAATCCTCATCCCATTTAGCTTTATAACCCAACACGAATGGTTTATCTTCGGGATATTCGTAGTATTTCATCTCGGCAGGAGGCATAACTCGTGGACCTTTTTTTCCACCCAATACAGAAATATTAAATTCACGACCATGAATATATTCTTCGATAAAAAACCCTGCATCCTTATTATTTTCGATATATTCTTTCAGTTTTGGGTCATTTCCATAAAAAACTGCATCTTCAGAAATACCTACAGAAGCATCTTCACCATATGGTTTTACAATATATCTTTTATCAGGATTTAGTTTATTAGTTTCGTTTGCAGCAAACCATTCGCCTGTAGGAATACCTGCAGCAACAAATGCTTCTTTGGCTTTCATTTTATGCGAGGTAAGGTACAATGCAAATGAGTCTGAGCCTGAAAATGGGATATCAAGACTATCGAACAATGCCGGAGCTATAAAACTTAAGAATCCCTTACCATCAACTGTTTCTACAAGGTTAAATATAAAATCAGGTTTAATTTTTAAGATTGAATCTTTTACACGTTGCATATCCAGATCAAAATCCCCCCTAAAGACTTCGTATCCAAGATTTATAAATTCTTTTTCAACTACATCAGCTTCTTCTAAAACATCCAATTCATCCTGCAACGCATTTTCAGATATTCGATTATGAATGATAAGTGCTCTTTTCATTATTCTGCTTATTTTTTATTTAATTCGACCTTCAGTTTTCAATCTCTTAATAGCTGCCTCCATAATAAATCCCATCAGTTGTTGGTATTCTATTCCCTTCAACCTAGATAAAATCGGCAAATCAGAATGAACCGGATGTAATCCTGCTAATGGATTTACCTCAATAAAATTACACACCCCCTTATCATCGTAGCGAACATCTACCCTGCCTCCATCAACACAATTGAGAATGCGCCATGAATCGAGCGCAACTTTTTCGCATTCTTTGGCTAATTTATCTTCGGCCAAATGATAATCAACAAGCTCGAGGTAATTATCTTTATTATGAAATGAGTAAACTCCTTGTTCGGCTTTATTGTTTAATAGTATCTCCATAACTCCGGCCGATCTTGCTTCGAGCCCTGAACCAATTACACCAACTGTAAATTCGCGACCTGACAAGTATTTTTCCACCAATACTGGTTGCTTAAATTTCGATAAAAGCAACAAGCATCGTTCTTTTAGCTCCTCAATATTATTTATAACAGAGCCTGCGTAAATCCCTTTTCCAGTTCCTTCGGCTAGAGGTTTTGCAAACAACGGAAATTTTATTTTTACCTTTTCTATATCTTCGGGTTTTTCAACAACAAAGAACTCAGCTGTAGGAATACCTGCATCACGAATTACTCTTTTTGTTGTAGCCTTATCAAGTGTAAGCGCCAATGTTAATGGGCCCGAAAAGACATAAGGAATGTTCCATGCATCAAGCAATGCGGGTACTTGTGCTTCGCGACCTATACCATACATTCCTTCGCAAATATTAAACACCAGCTCCCATCGATCGCCTTTTGCAAGACAACGTGTAAGTTCCTTGACATTCCCAATTCTTACTGTATCAAATCCTAATTTTTTCAATGTATTGTCGATGGCATCAATCGTATCTTCCTTATCGAACTCAGCAGCTTCTTCTTTTGTAAAACCTTCTTTAAGATAATCGCTTTGCAAATCGTAGGTTATTCCTATTCTCATGTTGATTTTTGGTATTAAAAAACTTCCCGAAAGATATTTCGCTTTCAGGAAGTAATTTATAAATAATTTATCAAATCTTACTCTTTTTGATTTGGATAATAGAATGTTTTTCCTTCGTAGTTTTTCAAAACTACTTGTTCATCGTCGATGCTTTGCAAATAGTCTGGTAATAAAGGAATTTTACCACCACCGCCAGGGGCATCGATTACATAATGCGGAATTGCATAACCCGAAGTAAAACCACGTAATCCTTTTATTATCTCAAGCCCTTTTGAAACAGGTGTTCTAAAGTGAGCAGATCCAGGTATTGGATCACATTGATACAAATAATAAGGTCGTACCCTTGCTTTTAGCAATTTGTGAGTTAATTCTTTAAATATCGAAACTTCATCATTAACACCTTTAAGCAATACTGTTTGGCTTCCTAATGGAATACCTGCATCTGCTAAACGGGTACATGCAAAATGAGTTTCTGGTGTCAACTCATCAGGATGAGTAAAGTGAATGCTAATCAATAAAGGATGATATTTTTTAAGGATTTTTAAAAGCATAGGGGTAATACGCTGAGGTAATACGACAGGCACTTTTGTACCAATACGGATTATTTCAACATGCTCAATAGCTCTAAGTTTTGATAATAAATACTCAAGTCGCGCATCGGATAACGTTAAAGGATCGCCACCTGAAATTAGCACATCACGAACCTTCGTATTATTACGTATATAATCGATTGCAATATCCCATTCGTTAATACTCGAATGACATTTGTCTTTTTTCGAAACCATGTGCGAACGGGTACAGTATCTGCAATAGGTTGAACAAAAACCAGTAACTAAGAACAGAACACGGTCGGGATATCTGTGTACTATATGGTTTACAGGGCTATAATTCTCTTCGCCAAGAGGATCAGCTTTTTCCTCCGGAGTGGTAATTAACTCATCAAAAACAGGAACAACTGATTTTCTTATAGCCTGATTTGAATTGTTTGGATCAAGTAAACTTGCATAATAAGGAGTAATCCTTATGGGAAGATTAAATCCATTATCAGTTGGTTTAATCTCATCATCGGATAAATGCAAGATTGTTTGCAACTGGGCATAACTTGTGTAGCTATTTTGTATTTGCCAACGCCAGTTGTTCCATTCGTTGAGAGAAGTGCCGGGAAAATGTCGAGCTAAAAATTGGAGAGTTCTTTCATTTACGGGAAAATCCGGTTTACTCTGTTTTTCAGAAGTGAGTTTTAAATTTATATTTTGCAAATAGTTTAACCCACTCGGAGGTTCTACATTTGCTTCCTCATATGATATAGAGGACTCTGTATTCATTTTTCCTGAATTCATTTAAAATTAAAGTTTGACTTTTTATGTTAATTTTTAAGTTCATAATTGAGATTATTTATTAACCTCTTAATTTTTAATTTATAATGCAATTTTATACATTTTATCAATCCGATATACACAAATCGCGCCAAAGAGTCCAATAATTATTAACCGATTTTTATCATTTAAAACACTATATATCTGCGATTTAAACTAATTCTGTTAATAATTAGTATGCTTTTTCGACATCGTTACTTTTTTATTATACCTTTACATCCTTGATTAAACCTGACTTATATGATATATGATCAAATTTCGAATGCTGAAAAATATTTTTGTCTTCATCCCTTATTCGAAAAAGCATTTCAGTATTTGTTAAAGAACGATTTTTTAAAAATACCTGCCGGTAAATACCAAATTGAGCAGGACTCATTATTTGCGCTTGTTAATAATTATTTTTCTAAAAGTATAGACGAAAGTTTTGCTGAAAGTCACAAAAAATATATCGACATTCAGCTTGTCATTTCAGGGAAAGAAAGAATGGGATTTGGATTGCTTGATGATTTCACCCATGAACAGTACGATGCAGAAAAAGACTTACAGAAACATGCCGGCAAATTAAATTTTATCGATGTTGAAAAAAATCGATTTGTACTATTTTTCCCAAATGATATCCATATGCCCGGACTGCAGGTAGATAAACCTGAAGAAATAAAAAAGGTGGTTATAAAGGTTGCCATATAACTCTGAAAAAAAAGTCGGAGTTATTCTTTTATCATAGTTAAAAGCATTTTAAACCTATCACTGGCTTTTACTGCATGCGTGTTATTTGCTGGCATAATGATTGATTGCCCTTGAGTAAGTTCATAGGTTTTTTTATTTATTATGATAGTTGCTTTGCCTTCGATTACCTGTACTAATGCATCAAATGGAGCTGTATGCTCACTTAACTCCTGCCCTTTGTCGAATGCAAATAAAGTGATATTACCTGTTGGTTTTTGAATAATACGCTTACTAACTATTCCATCAGTTGAATAATCAACCTTTTGACAAAAATCAAAAATATCGGAGGTATTTACTTTGTCGTTCATACTATTTTTTAAGGTGATGTAGTAATTATACAATTTAATTAATTTAAAGTTCATTTATGGTTACATATTTTTGTTAAAACGGAAAAATTGGCTTATTTCACACCTTAATTAATTCTTATCTTATTAAAATAAATACTCCATGAAAATGTTTGTTGCATTTTGGTTTGTTGTTTTTGTCTTTTTCTTTGGATTAATCCCTTTCTGGGTATTATACAGAATTGCTGATTTCATTTATTTTCTTTTATTTAAGATTTTTGGTTACCGAAAAAAAGTAATCATTAGCAACCTGAAAAAGGTTTTCCCTTTAAAATCAGAGAAAGAAATACAACAGATTTTATCGGCAGTTTATTTAAATCTTTCGGATGTTTTAATTGAAGGTATTAAGGGGTTTACTATGCTACGTAAACAGGTAGTAAAACGTCATAAAATTACAAATCCTGAAATACTGGAATCAATTTACCAATCAGGCGTAAGTATTATAGGTGTTACCGGACATTACTGCAACTGGGAATGGGGAAGCTTATCGGCCAGCTTGCAAACGCAATATGAACCTGTGGCATTCTATAAGCCCCTTAGTAATAAATGGATTGATCGGTTTATGCACTGGAGCCGCTCAAAATACGGAACAAAACTAACATCAATATACGAAACCGCTGATACATTCAATAACAGACAGAACATAAAAAGTATATATTTAATGGCTGCAGATCAGAATCCTGCAAAAAAGAAGAAGTCGATATGGGTTGATTTTTTAGGGATTGATACCGCTTTTTTAGATGGACCTGAACGATATGCAAAAAAATATAATTACCCGGTTGTTTACATGGATGTTCAAAGAAAAAAACGGGGATTTTATACCATTGAGCTTTCTATTATTACTTTAAATCCTTCGGAACTTCCTGATGGAGAAATAACTAAAAGATATGCAGCCAAACTCGAATCGGTTATTTTAAACGAACCAGGCAATTGGTTATGGTCGCATAAACGCTGGAAAATGAAACGCTAAGCCTTGGTTTTTAGGACAAATACATTTTTTCAATTTCAGACTGATATTTCTGCTCTATAACTTTGCGTTTTATTTTTAATGTATTGGTTAAGGCATTATTTTCAATACTGAAATTTTCGGGGATCAGGGTAAATTTAACAACCTTCTCATACGAGGTTAGATCCGACTGATAACTTTCTATCTGTTCCTTAAAGAATATAATGATCTTTTCATCTTTAACCACCTGAGTTGGGTCGGATACATTAATATTTAATTCGGCCATTATTACTTCCAAATTTTTAAATAACGGAACGATCAGTGCTGTCATAAACTTTTTATTATCGCCAAAAACCACAACCTGTTCAATATACTTGCTCTGGCTAATCAATAATTCGAGTTTTTGAGGTGATACATATTTGCCTACCGATGTTTTTATCATATCTTTTATTCTATCTGTCATCATAAGGTATTCGCCGTTAACCACAAAACCTTCATCCCCTGTTTTATACCAACCATCAACAAGTACTTTGGCCGTTTCTTCCGGTTTATTATAATACCCTTTAAAAACAGTCTTTCCTTTAATCCAAATCTCTTTGTTTTCACTTATTTTAATTTCTACTTCGGACATTATGCTGCCTGTATAGTCGAAGTTGTAGGTATCTTTTTTAAAACACGAAACAGTTGCAGTTGTTTCTGTGGCTCCGTATCCGTAATTAACAAATAAACCGGCGGCATGGAAGAATTTAAGTAGAGTTGGACTAATAGCAGAACCGGCGCAAGGTAACATTCTTACATCACCACCCAACACATTACGTAGTTTTTTAAAAACAAGTTTTTCAGCAATAGCATGTTTAAGGGTTAAACCAACTGGTGCTTTTTTTGCATCTTTTTTATACTCAATATATGCGTGACCAATATCAAATGCCCAATTAAAAAAACTTTTCTTAATTGATGGCCATTTTGAAACCTCCGCTATTATACCCTCATATGTTTTTTCATAGAAACGAGGTACAGTACACATAACAGTTGGCTTTGCAATGGTCATTTCCTGAACTACTTCGCGTGGATTTTCGAGAAACACATTTATTAGGCCGTTATACAGCAAGAATAAGGTCCATGTTCGTTCAAAAACATGACTCAAGGGCAAAAAGCATAATGAAACATCTGTAGGTTCCATTTGCAATCGCATTTCGTTTATTTTGAAAGCCTGTATAAAATTATCGTGACCAAGCATTGCGCCTTTTGGTTCGCCTGTTGTTCCTGATGTATAAATAATTGTTGCAAGCTCATCGGGTTTGGCTTCTTCTAAAATACCTAATAAATCGGAAGGTGTGTATTTTGTTTTTAAAAACTCTGAATAACTGATAATTCTGGGGTCATTAATAACTAAACCCGAATCAAAAACAATAATTTTCTCTAGCGACTTGCAGTTTTCGAATAACCATGGAGCTTTATCAAGTTGATCTTTATTACCTATAAACAAGAGCCTCATTTGGGTTTCATCAACAATATATTTAACCTGATGTTCAGAGGATGTTGAATATAAAGGAACAACAACACCACGAATAGCCATGATTGCTAGATCGGTTATTACCCATTCATATCTGTTGGCAGAAAATATTCCGATCTTATCATTAAATCCAAAACCCAATGACAATAGTACATTAGATAAAGTATCTATCTGGGAACCAAGTTGATTCCAGCTTATCGATTTATATTTTAATGTGGATTTGTCTTTATACCTGAAAACTTCGCGGTCTCTGTATTTAGAAATCCGATCTCTTACGATCTTAACAACATGATCCATATTTCTTTCTTATTTTATCTAATTAAATTGGAAACCACAATTAAGCTTTTTTTTGGAATTAAAAAAACAACCTTAAAACTTTAATTAGATATTATGCTAATTTTATTTTGGGGATCACTGGCATAACTCCTTCTAAATTAATTTTCTCAAACTCCCATTTATTGGCAATAAAATTCTTTACATACTCTGCATATTTGGTTCTGTAGAAATCTAATTTAATATCAAAAACTACCTCTTGAACCGATTGTATTTTTTTTGCCTTAAACGCTTTTGATCCGGCAAATGCAAATCCCTCATCAAGATTACCACGTGCAGCATTAAATAATGCCTGGGCTATGCAATAGGGAACATTTCTAAAATCGCATGATTTCAGACATTTCCACGAACATTTAAATGGTTTTGTATTGCCTGCATTAATCTGATTTATAAACTCATTTTTTATTGCTCTGCCGGGCAATCCTACAGGACTATTAATAATAACAATATCTTCTTCCTTGGCATTTATGTATGCTTCTTTAAATTTAATAGATGCGTCGCATTCGTGAGTTGTTACGAACCTACTTCCCATTTTAACACCTTTAGCACCATGCTTCAAAATTTTATACATATCTTCACCAGTGTAAACTCCACCACCAGCAATTACAGGTACTTCCTTATTAAATTGCTTTTCGAAAAAACTTATTTCATGAACCGTTTCTTCAATCAAATCGGATAGTGGTACTAACTCTTTCATTAATTCATCTTTTTTAAATCCTAAGTGTCCACCAGCCATTGGACCTTCAACCACTACAGCATCAGGAATATGATTAAAGTTTTTAGCCCAAAAAGAAAAAATTACTTTGGCTGCTTTTGCTGAAGATACTTTAGGGATAAATTTAGTTGAAATATTTTCAAATCCTCTTTCGGTAACATATTTAGGCATTTTTAGCGGAAGACCAGCGCCAAGTATTACAACATCAATCTTCTCTTCCAAAGCAACAGTTAATAGCTCCTCATAATCAGTAACTGCAACCATTATATTTACACCCAATATACCTTTTGTTAAGCTCCTTGCTTTTTGAATTTCTTTTCGGAGTGCTCTTTTGTTCGCCTCTCTGTAATTTTTCATGTAATCAGGCTCGGTCATGCCAATCGCAACAGCAGAAATAACTCCAATACCCCCTGCATTTGCAACAGCAGATGCTAACCCTGATAAAGATATTGCAACTCCCATGCCTCCTTGTATTATAGGCAGTTTTGCTTCTAAATTACCAATTTTTAACGAATTCATAATTGCTCATCATTTTAATTTACTGATGGCAAAAGTAAGTTCATCTCAACACGATTAATAGAAATAGGGTTTATTACCTTTTAAAAGGGCCAAAATAGTAGCAATAGGGGTAAAAAAATATTATACAGGGACGAAAAAACGATTCGTGAGTGTGAATTAAATTAGTTCTTTAAGCTTATATGCAAAATTTTTTGACACAGGAATAGAAAAATCGATTTTATCAAAAAACAATTTGTAGCCTTGAATACTGCCTTCGACTTTATCAATAAAATTTGTATTTATTAAAAATGATCGATGACATTTAAATATAAATTTATAATCGGCAAGAATATCTTCTGCTTTTTTAAGACTTGTCCTTACCATTTGGCTTTTAATCTGTTCGTTTTCTTTCCAAAAAATTTCAATATAATTATTGGCAGCACGAATAAATAGCAATAGATTTATCTTAATTGAGAGACTATCTTTGGTATAATCTGATTTAAAATGCACTAATTGTTCGTCTTTCGATTTGTTTTCGTTAAGCTTTGTATTTATACCATTTAATAACTTAACATGCGACCTCAGCATTCGGTTATAATTGATCGTTATTAATCCTGCAATTGGAACAACGGCAATAGCTATTAATTTAATTATTAAAGAAAAATCAATTTTGAATATACCTATTGCTTTGAAATACAAATAATATCCAACAGATATGGTCGAAAATATCCAGATATCCCATAAAATCTCTTTTTTAATAGTCCAAACACGTTTTAAAAAGATTTTAGGAAATAAGCTTGGAAACATTAATAAGTTTAAGCTTAACGATAAAAAGGTAACTACTCCAAGCCCAAGAATTACAAAAACTTTTTGCCTGTTTGCTAAAGCACTCACATCGAGAGGTTGAAATAAATAAAGAAAACCAAAAATACCTAGGCAAATAAAAAATATAATCTTGCTGTTATGCTTCAGATCATCGTTGAAAGGGTATGGCTTATTTAAAAATTGAAACATAACAAAGTTTATTATTGAAGGTGCAAAATTAGACTATTTTTTTTGATTTCTCTCCTTTTAATAACCTTATGAAATCTATTTTGCAATCGTAATAAAATAGTTCCATAACGAATCCTGAGGAGGATTTGCCAAAATAGTAATTAGTTTTTTTGAAACAGGATGAATGAATTCAATCTTACGTGAATGCAAACTTATACCTCCATCTGCGTTTGAACGAGGAAATCCATATTTTAAATCCCCCTTTATTGGACAACCAATTTTTGAAAGCTGACAGCGAATTTGATGATGACGACCTGTATGCAAATCTATTTCGAGTAAATGATAATTTTGTGCACTTGCAATTAACTGATATGACAGACTTGCCGGTTTGGCATCTTTCTTCTCAGTATCGAATGCATACGATTTATTTTTTTGCTGATCTCTAACTATATAATGATTTAATGTATCAGAAATTTTTGGAGGTTTTTCTTTTACGATTGCCCAATATACCTTTTTTATTTCCTTGCGCTGAAACATCTCATTTAATCGTGTTAACGCCTTTGATGTACGTGCAAATAAAACAACCCCACTCACAGGGCGATCGATGCGATGTGTAACACCTAAAAAAACTTCCCCAGGCTTATTAAACTTAGCTTTTATATAATCCTTTACCTTATCTTCAAGCGATAAATCACCAGTTTTATCAACCTGTACAATATCCGAATTGGTTTTATTTACAGCTATTATATGATTATCCTCGAAAAGTATTTCCATGCTATTAATTATTCTGGCAAGAACTAAAAACTATACCTATTTAATAGATTAATACTGTTCTTTCTCATTTGGGAAATCTCTTGTTTTCACATCTTTTATATATGTTTTCACCGATCCTTTAATTTCCTCAAAAAGATTATGATATCTACGTAAAAATCGTGGAGAAAACTCTTGTGTAATACCAAGCATATCGTGCAAAACAAGTACTTGTCCATCAACACCGGGACCTGCACCTATACCAATAACAGGTATTTTTAACTCACTGGCAACTCTTTCTGCTAGTTTGGCTGGTATTTTTTCAAGAACAATTCCAAAGCAACCAGCTTCTTCGAGTATATGAGCATCTTCAATTAGTTTTTGAGCTTCAGCTTCTTCTCTTGCTCTAACAACATAAGTTCCAAATTTATGTATCGATTGAGGTGTTAAACCTAAATGGCCCATAACAGGAATACCAGCCGACAAAATTCGTTGAACAGATTCAAGAATCTCTTTTCCACCTTCAATTTTTACAGCATGACCACCTGTTTCTTTCATGATTCGTATTGCACTTGTAAGTGCTTCTTTTGAGTTTCCCTGATACGAACCAAAGGGTAAATCTACAACTACTAATGCTCTGCTAACTCCTCTAACAACAGATTTTGCATGATATATCATTTCGTCCATGGTAATTGGCAATGTAGTTTCATTACCGGCCATAACATTCGAAGCCGAATCACCAACCAATATTATATCAATCTCAGATTGATCAAGGATTCGTGCCATTGAATAATCATAAGCTGTAAGCATGGCTATTTTTTCACCACGATGTTTCATCTCATATAAAACATGAGTTGTAACTCTTTTTATTACCTGATGAACTGACATATTATTTCGAGTTTGGTTATAATCAGCAAAACTACAAATATATAATTTCAAATAGTCAAAAAATAAAAGATTCTTTGAATCAGGTTGATTTATAAAAGACTATTCTCAAAACTGTCTTTTTGTCATTAAAGAAATGCTAAAAAACTTTTTTATCAGACAATCTTTGTGTCATTATAGCATAAATCTTAAATGGCATAATGATTGATTAAATTGAAATGAACTTGAAAATTTTAGAATATAAATACAATAAAACAATATTAAAATGGCAAAAATAATTGGTATAGATTTAGGTACAACTAACTCATGTGTTGCTGTTATGGAGGGTAACGAGCCTGTTGTAATCCCAAATAACGAAGGACGTAGGACAACTCCTTCGGTAGTTGCTTTTGTTGAAAACGGTGAACGCAAAATTGGTGATCCTGCTAAACGTCAGGCAATTACAAATGCAACAAAAACTGTTTCATCTATAAAACGATTTATGGGTGAAGCATTTGACAAAGTACAAAAAGAAATGAACAGAGTATCGTTTAAAGTAGTTAAGGGCGATAATAATACTCCTCGAGTTCAGATTGACGACAGACAATATTCACCTCAGGAAATCTCGGCAATGGTTTTGCAAAAAATGAAAAAAACCGCTGAAGATTATCTTGGACACGAAGTAACTGAGGCTGTTATTACTGTTCCTGCATATTTCAATGACTCTCAGCGTCAGGCTACAAAAGAAGCTGGTGAGATAGCTGGTTTAAAAGTACGACGTATTATAAACGAGCCAACAGCAGCAGCTTTAGCCTATGGTTTAGATAAGAAAAACCGCGAAATAAAAGTTGCTGTTTTCGATCTTGGTGGTGGAACATTCGATATCTCAATCCTTGAACTTGGTGATGGCGTTTTTGAGGTAAAATCTACTAATGGCGATACGCATCTTGGTGGTGATGATTTTGATGAGGTAATCATTAACTGGCTTGCAGAAGAATTCTTAAAAGAAGAACGTATTGACTTGAGAAAAGATCCAATGGCTTTGCAGCGTTTAAAAGAAGCTGCTGAGAAAGCTAAAATAGAATTATCAAGTGCAAGCTCAACAGAGATTAATCTGCCTTACATTATGCCTGTTGATGGAATTCCAAAACACTTGGTTAAAACACTTTCAAGAGCAAAATTTGAGCAATTGGCAGATCATTTAATTCAAGCAACATTAGAACCTTGTCGCAAAGCTCTTAAAGACTCTGGCTACCAAACCAAAGATATAGACGAAGTTATTCTTGTTGGTGGTTCAACACGTATTCCTGCAATTCAGGATATCGTTGAGAAGTTCTTTGGCAAAAAACCTTCAAAAGGAGTAAATCCTGACGAAGTAGTTGCTGTTGGTGCTGCTATTCAAGGTGGCGTTTTAACAGGTGATGTTAAAGATGTATTATTACTTGATGTTACTCCTCTTTCATTAGGTATCGAAACGATGGGTGGCGTATTTACTAAATTAATAGAGTCTAATACAACCATCCCAACAAAAAAATCGGAAACATTTACCACTGCAGCCGACAACCAGCCATCAGTTGAAATTCACGTATTGCAGGGAGAAAGACCAATGGCAAGTGGTAATAAAACAATCGGAAGATTCCATTTAGATGGTATTCCACCAGCCCCAAGAGGCATTCCACAAATCGAAGTTACATTCGATATCGATGCAAATGGTATTATTCACGTTACAGCTAAAGATAGAGCAACAAATAAAGAGCAAAGCATTCGAATCGAATCTTCATCGGGTTTAACTGATGATGAAATAAAGAGAATGAGAGAAGAAGCCAAAGTAAATGAGGAAGCCGATAAGAGAGAACGTGAAAGAGTAGACAAACTTAATACTGCAGATAGCTTAATTTTCTCCACTGAAAAACAATTAAAAGAATTTGGTGATAAGTTATCATCAGATAAGAAAGCTGCTATCGAAAAAGCATTGGCAGATTTAAAAGAAGCTCATAAATCTCAGGATTTAACAGAAGTTGATGCTAAAACACAAGCCCTAAACCAGGCATGGCAAGTAGCATCAGAAGAAATGTACAAAGCCAGTCAGCAAGCCGGTGCGCAACAAGATCCAAATCAAGGCGCACAGCAACAGACTGCAGACAAAAAGGCCGATGGTGAAGTAACTGATGTTGACTTCGAAGAAGTTAAATAATAAGAACAAAAATTTTTAAGGCTGCTCAGCAAAATTGAGCAGCCTTTATTATTTAATAACAGATCAATCTAAATGATCATTTCAAATTATTCTTACCTTTGTAAAAAAAGGTTTATGAAAAGATTATTATTCTCTATCATTTTACTCAATATAGCCATTATTGCTGCTGGTCAGACAGTCGAAAACAATATAAATCAGACCGACGACAATGGGTTAAAACAAGGAGTTTGGCAGAAAAATTATACTGCCGGTGGACTCCAGTATTCCGGCTTTTTTAAGAACAACATCCCTGTTGGTGAATTTAAACGCTATGATCGCGAAGGAAACCTTATTGCTACTATGTTTTACAAGGAGAATAGCCCTAGAGTATTTACTAAACTTCACTACCCAAATAAACAAATACAAGCCGAAGGTTACTTCGTTAATAAATTAAAAGATAGCACCTGGAGTTTTTATTCAGAAGCAGGAATTCTTGTTGGTACCATAACCTTTGTTATGGATAAAAAGCACGGAATAGAAAACAGGTTTTATGATAATGGAGTAGTTTTTGAAAAACTCGAATGGACTAGCGGATTGCAAAATGGTGCAGCTATTCGATATTATGACAATGGCAATGTAATGATCAGATCAAATTATGTCAATGGATTATTACATGGCTCCTACGGCTCATTCAGTATCAACTCAAAACCGTTGTATTATGGACAATACGTAAACAATCGCCGTGAAGGCAAATGGTATATTTATGATGAATCGGGTAAAGTAAAAACAGAAATCAATTATACCAATGGAATAGCCGATAATCAGGAGGAACTTAACAAACTCGAGCAAGAAGAAATAGATCTGCTTGAAAAAAACAAAGGTAAGTTTGTTGATCCTCTTGAGAAAATGTATAATAACAATCCTCCACTTTAATTAGTTAGTTTAAAATGAAATTATCAATCAGGATAAGCCTTTTATTAGTTTTATTAAGTTTTCAGATCAAGGCACAGGTTGCTCCTGATAAATACCGTATTTATTTTAAAGATAAAAATCACAGTACTTATTCGCTCGAACACCCAGAGGAGTTTCTTTCTGTGAAAGCACTTGAGCGAAGGTTAAAACAGAATATTCAGCTTAAAGAAAACGACCTGCCAGTTTCGGAATATTATCTGGATAGTTTAAGAAATCTTGGAGCAACAGTACTTAACACATCCAAATGGCTTAATACTGCTGTTATTTATACTTCAGATCCAGGGTTGCTTGTTAAATTATCAACTCTAAATTTTATTAAGGATATTAAAAGAATAACTATCACACAATCTTTGAGATACAATAGCACAAACAAATTTAACCAAAGTAAACTAGCTCCTAAAAACAGTAATGATTTTGATTATGGTGAATCAGGCACTCAATTATATATTCATAATGGACATATATTACATCAAAATGGATTTCAGGGTCAGGGGATTTTAATTGCTGTCATCGATGCCGGATTTTATCAAGCCAATACTTTATCTGCTTTCGATAGTTTGTTTGCGAATAATCAGATAATATCAACTTATGATTTTGTTGATAGAAACCCATCAGTGTATGAAGATCACAATCATGGAATGAGTGTATTATCGATAATTGGTGGAAATATACCCGGACAACTTATAGGATCGGCACCAAAAGCTGATTTTTTGCTTTTACGATCGGAAGATGCTAACTCAGAATATCCTATCGAAGAAGACAACTGGGTTGCAGCAGCCGAATACGCTGACAGTGCAGGTGCTGATATAATTAATACTTCTTTAGGATACAGTGTGTTTGATGATCCTGCTCAGAGCTACACATATAGTGATATGGACGGCAATACTGCTTTTATAACCAAAGCTGCTGATATTGCTGCATCAAAAGGGATATTAGTGGTAGTAAGTGCAGGAAACGAAGGCAATACCAGCTGGAAATATATTTCAGCTCCTGCTGATGGAGACAGCGTTTTAGCAGTTGGAGCAATCGACAGATATAATACATATGTTACATTTAGCAGTCAGGGACCAACATCTGACGGACGTATAAAGCCAAATGTGGCTGCAATGGGATATCAAACCACAATCCAGGATATTTTCGGACAGGTTGTTGTGGGCAACGGAACATCTTATTCTGCTCCAATAATTACAGGACTTTCAGCTTGCTTATGGCAGGCATTCCCTAACCTTACAAACATGGAAATAATTGAGAAAATAGAACAAAGCTCAAACAACTATTTAAATCCTGATAATTTTTTAGGATACGGAATCCCTGATTTTGCAAGAGCTGCAAATCTATCGGCCATAAATCAACCAGTTAACTACTTAACCATTACAGCGTTCCCGAATCCATTTACCAAGCACTTATCGGTTTACTTTTATTCGATTGACAATCAAACCCATCCAACAAAAATTGAATTATACAACCTCCTCGGAGAAAAAGTTTATCAAACCGAAATAGCAAAAAATGCAAATAAATTAGCCATTGATAATCTTGAAAAACTACCTGTCGGAATATATATTGTTTCGGTAATAACAGACAAAAACACACATCAAATAAGGGTTATAAAAACTAATTAGTCTTTTTAATGGAGCAATCGATAAGTTTACTCGAGCTAAACCGAAATATACAGGAGCTTATTAACAAATCACTACCCGATTCGCTTTGGATTGTAGCCGAAATAAGTGAACTTAAAATTAATCGAAACGGACATTGTTACCTCGAACTTATTGAAAAAGATATAATTAGCGAAAATATAATAGCCCGCTGCAGGGCGACTATCTGGGCTTTTACGTTTAGATTGATTAAACCCTACTTCGAAAGCATAACCTCTCAGGAGCTTTCGCCCGGATTAAAAATTTTATTTCGCGCCAAGGTTGAATATCACGAACTGTATGGTTTAAGTCTTAATATAACCGATATAGAACCAAGCTACACTCTTGGTGATTTAGCTAAAAAAAGAGCAGAAACGCTCAAAATGCTCGAAGCAGAAGGTGTAATAAATATGAACAAGGAGGTTGATTTACCTATTGTTATTCAGCGCATTGCCATAATATCGTCTGAAACGGCTGCAGGTTATCAGGATTTTATAAATCAATTAAAGAATAATAATAAAAACTATATTTTTTATACAAAGCTTTTCCCCTCGATTATGCAGGGTACACAAGCTGAAACATCAATAATTCAATCACTCGAGACAATTTACAACTATGAGGATCTTTTCGATATTGTAGTAATTATAAGAGGAGGAGGTTCGCAAGCTGACCTGAATTGTTTTAACAGTTACAACCTCGCCTCGCATGTTGCTCAATTTCCTATTCCGGTTATTACTGGTATTGGGCACGATAAAGACGAATCGGTAGTTGATATTGTTGCAAATACCAAACTCAAAACGCCTACAGCAGTTGCTGAATTTATCATTTTAAAAACAAGCGAATTTGAAATACACCTTAATGAACTGGGAAATTCGGCACATGATCTATTGAGTGATTTTATTTTTGAGCAAAATAACAACCTAAATCAACTTATTAGTTTTCTCTCGCCTGTTACCAAGCACTTATTGTTAAAAGAAAAGCATATTTTAAACCTATTAAAGAGTGAGATAAAAGTAAGTACATCAATATCTATAAAAAATAGAAATTCAGAAATAGAGAACCTAAAGTATAAGACAATAATTAGTTCTACAGGAAAAATTACTACCCAAAAAGACTTATTAAATCAGATAAATAAAAAAAAGTTGCAATACACTAAAACTTTTTTGCAATCAACTAAGTATAAACTTAGTTTACTGGTTAATAATTTGAGATTATTAAGTCCGGATAACATTTTAAAAAGAGGTTATACCATAACAAGTTACGAAGGAAAGACGATTAAGGATCCTGGTATATTAAAACCAGATGATCTTATTATTACAACCTTTTATAATGGTAGGATTAAAAGTAAAGTTAGGTAATGCTGGAGTATTGTAAAATTACTTTTATAGATAACATCTTTTATTTAATGCGTTTAATTAGTATCTTGATTCAACATTGATAATAACATTGTATGTCATCATTTAAGTTTACAATAGTAATTGCTCTTCTATTTTTATTTATAAATCCGGCTTTATCGCAGACCGATAGGCAAATAATTGATAGTTTAACCAACGTTTTAAAAACCACACCAGAGAATAAACAAATCGAAATCTTAAACGAATTATCTAGGCTTTATTGGAACTACTCACTCGACAGCAGCTTCTATTATGCCAACGAAGCACTTAGCCTAGCTCACATTGTTCAGGATAAATTAGGTTTATCAGATTCGTACAACAGAATAGGCAATGTTTATTATTTTCAGCAGCAGTACGAAAAATCACTTGAGTTTTTCGAAAAATCGTTAGCCGCAAGAAAAACCACCAACGATCAAACTGGTATTGCAAACATTTATAATAACATGGCCAATTTATATTCCGAAACCGGGAATAATGAAAAAGCATTAGAGCTTTATAATCTAGCCCTAACTATAAATATTTCATTAAATGATAAGGTTAATTCAGCTTCTAATTATAGTTCCATTGCACTTACTTACGAAAAAATGGAAAATAGCAGAAAAGCCCTGGAATACTACTTTAAATCGTTAGAGCTAAACAAAGAATTAGGCAAAGAAGATGCTCTTGCAAGGGCTTACAGTAGTATAGGCAATGTTTATAGCGAAATAAGCAGCTGGGATATGGCTTTAAATTATTTTTTAGATGCACTTGAAATTTATAAAAAAACAAATAATCAATCTGGCCTTTCGGCCATGTATAACAATATTGGCATCATTTATCAAAACATTAAGGAAAATGACAAAGCTCTTTTATATTTTCAAAAATCGCTCGAGATTGAAATTAATTTAAATAATGAACCTGGCCAGTCATCGGCTTATAACAACATCGGAACCGTTTATGATACTCAGGGAAATAATGATAAAGCCCTTGAATACTATAATAAATCTCATGAAATAAATAAAAAATATAACGACCCACAAGGCATCGCGATTTCATTAAATAACATTGGATTAATATTTATTGAAAAAGGTAAGTATGATAAGGCATATGATTATTTAACACAGTCGCTTAAAATTAATAAAGAAAGAAAAGACTCATATGATATTGCAAACTCTAATAATAACCTAGCTAAACTTTATTTAAAACAAAAAAAATATCCTGAGGCAAAAAATCATTTAGCAGCCTCAATTAAACTAGCCAAGCAAGTTGATGGTAAGGATCTTTTACTTGAAGCATACGATTTTCTTTACCAAATTTACTCTGAAGAAAACAATCATTTAAAAGCACTCGAGTCGTATAAACTTTACGCCGAGATGAACGATAGCCTTTATTCTAACGAAGCAAACAATCGAATTGCTGAGATGAGGATAAAATATGAAACCGAAAATATTGAATCAGAAAACGAATTACTTCGGAAAGACAACGAAATTCATTTATTACGACTTAAGAGACAAGAAATTTTACAGCGTTACTGGATTGGATTTACTATCCTTATTTTAATACTTACAATTTTAGGGTTTAGTCAGGTGCGACTAAAAAAGCGAACAAACTTACTTCTCGAATCAAAAAATAATCAGTTAAAAGATGCAAATGAAAAGCTTTCGTCATCAGAAAAAAACTTAAAAGAGTTAAATGCAACCAAAGACAAGTTTTTCTCAATCATTGCGCACGATTTAAAAAATCCATTTCAGGCTTTATTGGGATTCTCAGAAACATTATATACTCGTAATAATGAGCTTACCGATAAAGAAATACAAGAGTATAGTAAAATAATTTACGAATCATCTCAAAATCTTTTCAATCTTCTTGGCAATCTTTTGCAATGGTCAAAATCTCAATTAGGCAACATTAAAGTAGCACCTGAAAAAGTTATTTTAACTGAGATTTACGACGAAGCTACATCGTTATTAACCTTAACTGCAGACAATAAGAACATAAAACTTATTAATCAGATACCTGAAGGTTTTACTGTTTTCGCCGATAAGCACATTGTTTCTACAGTAATTAGGAACTTGGTAAGTAATGCCATTAAGTTTACAAATCAGGGTGGAGAGATTACTATTTCATCTGAATTTAAGGGCGATGAAGCACTTATTTCTGTTTCGGACAATGGAATTGGTATAAAACCCGAAAATCTCGACAAATTATTTAAGATTGATTACAGTTATTCTACTAAAGGAACCGACAATGAGCAAGGTACCGGGTTGGGATTAATTCTTTGCAAAGAACTAATAGAAGAAAACAACGGACGTATCTGGTGCGAAAGCACATACGGCAAAGGAAGCAATTTTTATTTTACATTGCCTTTAGCCAATTAATCATTATTTTTATCGTTTATTTTTTTGGTAGTTTATTGTAATTACTATCTTTATTTTATGATTAAAAAGAATACATATATTGTCTTTATCTCTTTATTATTGATCTTTTCAGTTGATTTTTCGTTTGCCCAAAAGACAAAAATTGATAGCCTAAACCAACAACTCATCAAATCTGATAAAATAGATAAAGCATCAATTTATAATGATTTATCGGTTACAGTACTTGCCGAAAATGCCGAAACTAGTTTGAGTTATGCTGGTAAAGCATTAGAATTATCGGAAGAGTTTGAATTAAAAAAAGATAAAACAAATGCCCTATTTAATATTGCTGAGGCTTATTTTGAATTAAGCCGCTATCAGCCTTCAATTGAGTATTATGAAAAAGTTTTAAACGAAATAATTGAATCAAAAAACACAAATTTAATTATTACCGTTTATACAAAAATTGGACATTGCTATAAGAATTTGAGTAATTACAAAAATGCTATTCAGAATTATCAAAAAGCGTTAAATATCAGTATATTAGAAAACAATGAATTACAACAAATTATATCATACAATAACCTCGGTATTTTGCTCAAGCAACGAGGTGATTATTTTGAGTCGCAAAAATTCCATGAAAAAGCTTTAGTATTGGCTAATCAATTGACTAATATTACAGATATTTCGAATACACTCAACTATCTCGGAAGCTTATACTGGACAATGAGCAAATATGACAGCTCTTTAATTTTCTACGAAAAATCTCTTCAGCTTAAACGCGACATCAATGATTATCTTGGCGAATCACAGATACTTAGTAACATTGGCGTTTTATATAAAGATAAAGGAGAGTTTCAAAAAGCTGTTGATTATCACTTTAAATCGTTGGAAATAAAACAACAATTAGGGAATAAAAAAGAGATTGCCAATTCTTTAAACAATATTGGCAGTGTTTATCTTAAAAACAATAACCCCGATAAAGCCTTGGATTTTTACAAAAAATCGCTTGAAATTCGATTGCAACTTAACGACATCTCAGAAATAGCCCAATCGGAGAATAATATTGCACTCGTTCATCGAAACCTGGGTAATTATGATACAGCCCTCACCCATTTTCAGCAATCTTTATTAAACTTTAAAAAAACTGGAAATAGCTTGCTAATGGCAAATTGTTTAAATCAGATCGGAAGTATTTATCTTAAACAAAACAGATATGATTTTGCCTTAGGTAACTATTTACAAGCACTAAAAATAAGACAAGCATTAAATGATCCTATTCAGATTGCTGCTTCGTTAAATAATATTGGACTTATATACGATGAAATTGGTAATTACGAAAAAGCACTCGACTTTTATAATAAAAGCTATGCCATAAAGTCAGAAATTGCTAATAATAAAGACCTTGCTAACTCATTGCATATTATTGGCAACCTGCATTATAAGTTAAAAAACTATAATCAGGCTCTCGAAAAATATACCGAAGCATTGGTTCTGCGCGAAAAAATTGGTGATAAAATTACTATTGCTGTATCATTAAAAAGTATTGGAAATACATATCTTGAACTTGGTGAAAAGTCAAAATCATTAACATTTCTTAATGAGTCATTAAAAATAAGAGACGAAGTAGGCGATGCAAAAGGTGTAAGTGAGATTTACAATGATCTTGGAAATTATTATCTCTCTGTTTCTGATTACGACCTGGCTCTCAAGAATTTTTTACAAACCATTCGTATAAGTGAAAAAACAAACGATAAATATATCAAAGCTCTGGCATATAGAAAAATTGGTGAGGTTTACTTAAAAAA
Source organism: Bacteroidales bacterium (assembly GCA_050179935.1). Classification (GTDB taxonomy): domain Bacteria; phylum Bacteroidota; class Bacteroidia; order Bacteroidales; family UBA12077; genus UBA12077. Next base: position 101,996 of record JBFXEQ010000004.1, read on the forward strand.
AGGAAAAACAAATCTAGGTTTAGAATTTATTAATAAATCTTTAATACTAGGTCAGGAACTGGAACATCTTGAAATGATTAAAAATGCTTATTTTTCTCTATTTCAATATTATAACTCAACAGGCAACAAAGATAGAGCTCTTTCAAATTTTATCAATTACTCAGTAATTAAAGATTCTATTTCGGCTCAGGTAAATAACCAAAAAATACTTGAAACTCAAATGAAATTTGAACTCGAGAAAAGCCAAACAGAATTGCAGAGAATTGAAAATGAGATAAATGAATTAACCGTTGAGAAAAAAATTAAAGACATTGAATTGAAAAGGCAAAAAAACCTACGAAACTTAATGTTGATAATCTCTTTGCTTTCAATCATTTCTATTGTTTTGATTTTGAGACAGTTTTTAATGAAAAGAAAAACAAACAAAATATTAAAAAAGAATATCGAAGAGATTAATAAATCAAACAAACTGCTTCAGGAGTCTGAATCGAGTCTTCGAATTTTAAATGCCACCAAGGACAAATTTTTTTCTATAGTTGCTCATGATATAAAGAATCCATTTACGGCATTATACAGTTTAACAGATTATATTTCGAAAAATTTTGATTCGTATCAGCATCAGGATTTAAAAAAATACTTTGAAATGATTCATAGTTCAGCCGAAGAACTACTTGAATTACTCGAAAATCTGCTACATTGGTCCATATCTCAACGAGGGAAATTAGAATTCAGCCCCTCAACCTTTAATCTTGACAGTATTGCTCAAAAAATTATTTCGCTTCAGAAAATGTCTGCTGATAAAAAAAACATAAAAATTATTTCGTCAATAGAGCCATCCTTGCAAGTTTTTGCCGATCAGGATATGATAACAACAATTTTACGTAATCTGGTTTCAAATGCAGTAAAATTTTCAAACATTGGCGGAGTGGTTATTGTAATGGCCGAAAAAGGATCAGTATCAACTACCATATCGGTTATAGATAATGGTATTGGCATTTCAAAACAAGACATCGAAAAACTATTCCGAATTGATATACATTATTCAACCAGTGGAACTTCAGAAGAAGTAGGCAGTGGTCTTGGATTAATACTCTGCCATGAGTTTGTTGAAAAGCATAATGGACAAATCTGGGTTGAAAGCGAACTCGAAAAAGGAAGCACCTTTAAATTTACAATACCGAATAAATAAAATGAGTAAAAAATCACAAACATACAAAGACGCAATTTCAGAAATTGAAGAGATATTGCAAAAAATAGAAGATGAGGAGTTAGATGTTGATGACCTTTCGGCAAAAGTTAAGCAGGTATCTACACTTATTGCATTCTGCAAAAAGAAACTTCACGAAACAGAAAAAGAAGTTGAAAATATTTTAAAGGATATTGAAACAGAGTAAAAAATTAGTGGATCTCAAAAATGATATCCACTAATTTTGTCGAATCATTATTTCTTTTTCATTTTTTGCGGACTAATCATGTTTTCAGGCTTTAAAAGCTCGTCGAGTTCGGCAACTGACAATAACTTCTTTTCAATTACCAGATCGTAAACACTTTTATCATTTAAAAGCGCTTCTTTAGCAAGCATTGAGCATGTTTCGTAACCCAGAGCAGGATTTAAGGCAGTAACAATTCCAATGCTATTCAGAACTAATTCGCGACAACGTTTTTCGTTTGCAGTTATTCCATCAATGCATCTGTATTTAAAGGTTTTCATTCCATTAATCAGCATTTCGATAGATTCAAAGATACTCTGAACAATAACAGGTTCCATAACATTCAACTCCAACTGACCTGCTTCAGCAGCCATTGTTACAGTTAAGTCGTTCCCAATAACTTTAAATGCTATTTGATTAACTACCTCAGGTATAACAGGATTAACTTTTCCTGGCATAATAGATGATCCGGGCTGCATTGGAGGCAAATTAATTTCATTTATCCCGGTTCGTGGGCCTGAAGATAACAACCTTAAATCGTTCGAGATCTTCGAAAGCTTTACAGCTAATCGTTTTAATGCAGATGAATACATAACAAAAGCTCCTGTATCCTGAGTTGCTTCAACAAGATTTTTAGCATTTACTACATTTAAGCCAGATATTTTTCTTAAATATTTTATCACTTTCTCAGCATATTCGGGTTCTGAGTTAATACCTGTTCCAATCGCAGTAGCACCCATATTTACTTCTAAAAATAAGTTTGCATTCTGAAGTAATCGTTCAATCTCCTCTTCGAGTGTAACTGCGTAAGCCTCAAACGACTGACCAAGTGTCATAGGAACAGCATCTTGCAACTGAGTTCTGCCCATTTTTATTACATTCCTAAATTCTCTCGATTTAGCATAAAACGAGTCAATTAAATCCTGCAACACAGAAATTAACTTATAATTACTTTTAACAATGGCTATTTTTACCGATGTTGGATATGCATCATTTGTTGATTGCGAAAGGTTTACATGATTATTTGGATGACAATATTCATATTGACCCCGTTCATAACCTAAAATTTCGAGAGCGCGGTTGGCAATAACCTCATTTGCATTCATATTGGTAGATGTACCAGCACCTCCCTGAATCATATCAACAATAAAATGGTTGTGAAGCTTACCATTGATAAGTTCATTACAAGCATGAATTATTGCATTTGCAATGGGAGTTTCTATTAATCCAAGTTCCAGGTTAGCTTGTGCAGCAGCTAGTTTAACCATCGAAATAGACTGTATTATTACAGGATAAAAGTTTAGGGTTATTCCACTTATATTAAAATTTTCGATGGCTCGCATTGTCTGAACACCATACAAATATTCATTTGGAACATCGCGCTCGCCCAATAAATCATGCTCACGGCGGGTTCGTCCGGATTCATACTGAGCAGCCACATTTAACATTCTGTTGTTCGAATAACGCATTCTGCGTGAGATAACGCGTGCTATATTACTGAATATTTTTACTGCGGCAGGTCCATTCTCATCAAAATAATTTCTAGTTATACTATAAACAATTGTATCCTCAATTGCTCTGGCTGTAGTTGAGTGAGGAGAATCATCGGCCCATGAACCTTCGCCAAGGAAATCGCCTTTACTAAAATGCGAAAGTTTTGTTTCAGCTCCAAAATGAATGGTTTTAAATAGCTCTACCTCGCCCGAATAAATTATAAAAATATCTCTTCTGGGTCCATTTTCTTCAAAAAGCAATTCGTTTTTTTTGTATTTTTTCTCATGAATACTTTTAATTAGAATGTTTAACTCTGTTTCGTCAAGTCCTTTAAAAAGTTCTATCCCTTTAATAAATTCGAGTATTTTAATTGTTTCCATACGATTATGAATTGTAGTTTGATAATTATATTCAAAGTAATATAAAAACAAACACATAAAAAAAATGTTTGACAGTTTCCTGTCAAACATTTAAACCTAAACCATCTTACATTAAGGAACTATGCATCAATTCGAAACCTCGATATTGGACCTCGAAATTTCTACATCAATGTACTCATCAAAAATCTCCTGAACATATTTAATATCCAGGGCATAGCCAACGCGCATATTTGAAGCTTTATATATTTCGTTTGCGATATATTTAATCTGATTCTGATTTGCAATTAGTACTTGTATCGGATCAATCTCTTCAACATTAAACTTACCTTGTGATTTTTTCAGAATTGCCAGATTTTTATTAATGATCTGTTTCATTTTTTTATGCGATTGAGTAATTGCAGCCAATCTATGACCAATAATACCAATCACCTCAAGCGTTTCGGCGTTAATTACAGGAGCTCCTGAATTGCCTTGTTTTACTGATGAATCTATTTGTAAATATTTATAGCCATTATCAGCAAGGGTTGCAGAGGTTATTATCCCCTGTTTTATTGCAAGGTTTTCTTTTTCGAGTTGATAACCCAACAAAGCAATTGGTTGTCCGATTTCGAATGACTGTGATAAATTTAATTTTAGTGAAGGAATCTGTTTAAACTCTTCGAAATCAGCATGGATTATTGCGAACGGAATTTTATCTTTTGAAAGGCTTTGAATCATCCTTTGCTTAAGTTCCTGCAATTGTATTCTGACAGAAGCAGATTCTGTTAATCCATCTTCAGATACAAAACGAATCTGAACCTCATTTGCTTTGTAAATTTTATATATAGATTCATCTGTTAAAATAAACTCACCATTTGATTTAAAACCAGTTACTGAAGTAAGTTTTATACCTGAAGCACTATAGAATGAAATCTGACAAACAGATTGTTGACATTTTTTCCAAATGGTTCTATACATTTTGCAACAATTTTAGATTAATAATTTTGCATTTTAAGAATCCTGCTTTCGTATAGTTTTGTCATTACCTGATCGGCAATTTCGAACTCACTGGAAGATATTCTTAAATCTTTTATTATGTTTTCAGGTGGAATCATCTGCTCACTATTTGTGTTTACCTCAACTCTAAAGGGACTATTAACACCTGACAGCCATTGATGAACAACACCTTCCGGGGTAGAATAAATTTTTTGAAACAGCATTATTTCAACTATTTCATTCGTATCCTTTGTCTTTACCTTTATGGTGATGCGGTTCATTAATTTCTACTGCTAATTTAATTTCATGTATTAACCATCAGAAATAAATTCTGAAAAACGAAAAAAGAAATATAACGGTAACTATAGAAAACAAAATAATAACGCCCAGATCAATAGTTTGCTCCGACTCAATTTTGTTCTTTAAGGTTTGAATTAGTTTTTTCATTTTTAAGGATTGATAAATCTTCAGATTATTTATTGTGCTAAAATATTAATACCTATTAATAATAATATACTGACTTTTTTATCGTAAGCTATTTCTAAATTACCGTTGCGGAATATTAAATTATCGTTTTTTTTGATGTAATTTTATTTTCACAAAATATGTTCAGATTCGAACAGCGATTGTTTCATTACCGTTCAGTATTAATGTGCTAATACCAATTAATAAATCTGATATTATTTTGAAATACACATATTTACCTCCTTTGGCATGATATATGTAAATCAAATTCAGTTTAAAATAAAAATAACTTTCGAATGAAATCAACTAAAATTGCCCTGATCGTTTTGCTTTTTGCAACCTCTGCCTTTTCATCAAAGGCTCAAAAAGAATGGTCTCTCGAAGAATGTATTAATTATGCTATCGCCAATAACATTCAGGTTAAGCGTCAGGAGCTTTCTGCAAATGCTTCCGAAAAAACATATCTTCAGTCAAAAATGGAGATTCTTCCCAGCCTTAATGCGAATGGGCAACATTACTTAAATTCAGGCAAAGCGATCGATTACGAAACCTATTCATATGTAAACGAATCGTTTCAAGGTGGGAGCATATCATTATCTTCAGAAGTTAACCTGTTTAGTGGATTGCAAACTTTTAATACGATTCGTAAAAACAAACTTGACTTAATGGTTCAACTCGAAGGAGTTGAAAAAGTTAAAAATGACATTACCCTTAATGTTGCAACTGCCTATCTACAAATTCTTTTAAGCAAAGAACTTTACAACAATGCAAAACAGCAGTTGGAAATAACCATGGTTCAGGTTGATAAAACAAAAAAATTGGTAGAAATAGGAAATGCTGCGAAAGGCAGTTTGTTACAAATTGAAGCTCAGGCTGCAGGTGAAAGAGCAGCTTTAATAGATGTAGAAAACAATTTAAAAATAGCTTATTTAAATTTATCGCAGTTATTAAATCTTGAAACATCCGAAGGATTCGAAATTAAAACACCTGAGAGTCTGGAGCTAGTTCTTACCAATGAATTTGCTGATATAAATACGATATATAATGAGGCTCTCGAAGTTTTGCCCGAGATAAAAAGTGCCGAATATGGATTAAAAAGCTCCGAAAGAAACCTTGCAATATCCTATGGAAATATAAGTCCTACTTTGTCTCTCGGATATCAATATAGCTCTCGATATAATGAGCTAACAAAAAAAGCTGAAGGCAGCTCAGCTCCTTCACTTTCAACTTTTCCGATAGGAGAAACTGCTGGTGGTAAAGAAGTTTATGGATATATGTCAAATACCAATTACGCATCATCCTATCCATATTTGGATCAGCTTGGCGATAATGCAAGTAATGTTGTTTACCTTGCCTTAAGAGTACCTTTGTTCAATAAATGGAGAACTGCAACTTCAATCAGCCAATCTAAAATCATGTTAAATGATTCAAGATTAACACTCGACTTGCAAAAACAAAATCTATACAAAAGCATTCAGCAAGCCAGAACTCAGGCTACAGCGGCACTTGAAAGATTTAAAGCAAACACACAGGCGGTTGAATCAATGGAAGAAGCTTTCAGATATACCGAGCAAAAATACCAGGTTGGATTAGTAGATATTTTGGAATATAAAACTGCTAAAAACAGCTTGATAAAGGCAAAATCAGATGCATTACAAGCAAAATATGAATTTATTTTCAGATCAAAGATATTAGACTTTTACAGAGGAGAACAAATTGTTCTGTAAGCAACACTTAAAAATTTTGGGGTTAATTAAATATTACAATAGTTAGTTTAGGGTTTTTTAGTTTATTCAATGCAATTTTTATATAGTCCGGTTAATCCGGACTATTTTAATAAAAAAAGGAGGTTAATTCCTCCTTCCTAAACTATTTTTTCTAAACACTTAAAGGGCTCTTTCTGTTTTGGGTAATGAATATCACCTGTGTAAATATATCCAATATTTTGATAGAATTTTAACAACGACTCACTTGAACTGGCTACATCCAAACGTATTGATTTAAAATTGTTATCCTTGGCATATTCTTCGGCAAACTGAATAAGCTTTTTACCAACACCCATATTTTGCCAAGATGGGAAAACGGCTATGCGATTAATAACAATAAATTTTTCGGAATTATTTTTCCACGAAACACTCTCAAATACTGAATCCTGTTCTTCGCTAAGAGTAATGGTTCCAATACAAACACCTTTATGCTTAATTATAAACAGGGATCCTTTTTCAACCTCATTTATCAATCGGTAGTAATCAGGATAAGCAATATTCCACTGATAAACACTATTGTTATTAAAATCTTCAATGCAATGCTGCAAAAGATACATTACTTCGAGAACACTATCAGTAGTTGCTTTTTGTACTCTCATATTTGGTTAGGAAATTGAGAAATCTTTAAAACAAAATATTTTTTAATAAAAACAAAAGTAATCAATTATTTAAAATCAGCATCTAAGATAAAATAAAAAATCATTAAAAATAAATTTCTTAAAATTTTACTTCGATTCTATCGTTAATTTTATGTTAATTCGCAATAAACAAACAAATAAAATGAAATTTTTAATAAGGATAATTCCTCTTTTTATTGTTTACTTATTGTTTTCGTGTGAAGACGATCAGTATTATGAAAAGAACGATGGGTTGCTAAGATTCTCGAATGATACCATAATGTTCGACACAGTTTTTACTACCATTGGTTCTGCAACCAGAGCGCTAGTAATAAAAAACCCTTATTCGCAAACTTTAAAGATTTCTTCGATACAACTTGCAGGTGGAAGCACATCACCGTACAAAATTAATATTGATGGACAAAGTGGTACAGAACTATATAATATAGACTTACAGCCAAAAGATAGCTTATACATCTTTATTGAGGTAACTATTGATCCTACAAATAATAACAATCCTTTGGTTGTTAAAGATTCTATTCAGTTTTATGTAAACAATAATTATCAGGATGTTAAATTAGTGGCCTGGGGACAAGATGTGCATATTATAAACAGCCAGATAATCGAAACAGAAACCTGGATTAACGACAAACCTTATTTAATATATAATTATTTGTTTGTAGATACCAGTTATACACTTACTCTCGAAGCAGGTGCAAAACTTCATTTTCACAATAGCTCAAGGATGTATATTGCCGGAACTCTTATTGCAAATGGCACTTATGATGATCCAATAATTTTCGAAGGCGACAGATTAGAAGATTTATATGAAGATATTCCGGGTCAATGGGATGGTACTTGGTTTTTGCCCGGAAGTAAAGACAATATTTTAAGAAATGTAAATATCCGAAATGCCATTATTGGTATTCAGGTAGATACATTAGCAAATCTCGATAAACCAACATTACTTTTGGCAAACTGCAAAATTGAAAACATGACATCAGCAGGATTGTTTGCACAAGGATCAACCGTTGAGGCTTACAATACCCTTTTTGCAAATTGCGGACAGTTTGCAGCCGCGTTAACAATCGGGGGATCTTACGAATTCTATCATTGCACGTTTGCTAATTTCTGGGGATATTCAACCCGTAAAACACCTTCTATATTACTAAATAATTATTATATAGATATTTATGGGTCAACACAAATACGATCTTTGAATAAAGCCATTTTTGGCAACTGTATAATATATGGGAATAAAGAAAATGAGATTATTCTCGATAATAATACTTCCGGGATATTTAATTTTAAATTTGATCATTCACTAATAAAAGTTTCTGATGATTTTAATACCGATAATCCCAGCCAATTTGAAAATGTAATAAAAAACAAAAATCCAAAATTCAAAGATCCATATACCTATAATTATGAGTTGGATACATTATCAGTAGCCAAAGATTCGGGTAAAAAAGAAATCGGTCTTTTATTTCCTATCGATATTAATAACGAAAACAGAACATTAGATGACGGACCCGATATGGGTGCTTTTGAGAGAATTGAAGAAAAATAACAATTGATGAAAAAAAGTTTAATCACCATATTGCTTTTTATATTTATGTTTTTCGCACATAAGTGTTTATCGCAAAACAACGTAACTGAAAACGATTATAAGGTTATGTTCTACAATGTAGAGAATCTCTTTGATACAGAAAACGACTCTTTAATTAACGACGAAGAGTTTTTGCCCAACGGAGATCGATTCTGGAATAAAACAAAATATTACAACAAGCTTAGAAATATTTATAAAGTGATTATGGCTATTGGCGGCTGGAATCCCCCTGCCATTATCGGTTTATGCGAAATAGAGAACTATAAAGTATTAAATGATCTTGTTAACAATACTCCTTTAGTAAAATTCGAATATCAGATTATTCATAAGAATTCGCCCGACCGTCGTGGTATTGATGTTGGATTTCTTTATCGCAATGACCTGTTCGAATCAATTTCACATTCTACTATCCCGATTAACTACCCCGATCAGCCAAATAATAAAACCCGCGATATTTTATATGTTAAAGGCATTGCAAATCAGATTGACACCATTCATATTTTTGTTAATCACTGGCCATCGCGATGGGGTGGGCAGTTTGAATCAGAAGACCGAAGAGTTTTTGTTGCAAATATTTTAAAGTCCAATACAGATTCAATCTTTACCACCGACTCATTGGCAAAAATAATTATAATGGGCGATTTTAACGATTATCCTACTAATACAAGCCTAAATAAGACTCTACAAGCCAAAATAGATTATGCTGCAATTAGTAATTCGGAGTTATACAATTTATCGGCTAATCTTAAAAAACAAAATATTGGCAGTAATAAATACGAAGGCGAATGGGGTATATTAGATCAAATAATCGTTTCGGGCAATCTGCTTAATAACAACGAAAGTATTTATACCAGTTTAAATGATGTGTACATTTTTAACAGTGATTTTCTTCTTGAACCCGATGAAAGTTATTTTGGATTTAAACCAAAAAGAACATTTGCAGGATTCACATATATCGGAGGGTTTAGCGATCATCTGCCAACCTATCTTGTTTTAAATTTTAAGGATAAATAATGATTTAACGGAAGTTCGATAAAATATAAATTCAAAAATCCTTAAAAAGAAAAAGTAAAAACCTTTGCGACACTTTGCAAAAACACTTTGTGAAACTTTGCGTAATGAATTGAATAATAAGCTATAACGCAAATATGCGCGAAGAAGTGCAAAGTTCCGCTAAGAAAAAACATTTCTCTCATTTGCTTATTTATCTAATCAATCGCTTATATCGAACTCACGTTTATTTAAGAAAAACTATTTTACTGGTTTAAGACCCAGCTCCGCACCTTTTTTTAACATAAACTGATAGGCTTCTTGAAAGTTGTTTTGTATTATTCCATCAAGGATAGCTTCTTTAATTGCATTTTTAATATCACCAACCTGCTGGCAGGGTTTTAGATTAAAAATTTCCATAATCTGCTCACCCGAAACAGGAGGTTGAAAATTTCGGACAGCATCCTTTTCTTCTATTTCGATTAGCTTATTTCGAACAATTTTAAAGTTATTAAGATGTTTCTGAACAGTTCTTTCGTTTTTTGAAGTTATATCGGCCTCACAAAGCATCATAAGGTCGTCAATTTCGTTACCTGCATCAAATAGCAACCTTCGAACAGCCGAATCAGTAACTTCATCCTGCGACAAAACAATAGGACGTAGGTGAAGCAGAACGAGTTTCTCTACATATTTCATTTTATCATTCATTGGCAGTTTTAACCTTCGAAAAATACTAGGAACCATTTTTGCTCCCAAAAATTCGTGCCCATAAAATGTCCATCCTGTTGACTCACTGAATTTCTTGGTTCGGGGTTTGCCAATATCATGTAATAAAGCCGCCCATCGCAACCAGATATTATTTGAGTGTAAACTAATATTATCGAGAACTTCGAGAGTGTGGTAAAAATTATCTTTATGCTGTTTACCTTGTTTTTCTTCAATGCCATGCAGATTATGTAGTTCTGGAAAAAAAACCTCCAACAATCCCGATTCAGAAAGCAAATTAATTCCAACAGAAGGTTTTGATGTTTCTAAAATTTTATTAAACTCATCGATTATTCTTTCTGATGATACAATTTTTAGCCGTTCTTTGTTTTCATTTATCGCAGAAAAAGTAGCCTCCTCAATTTTAAAATTCAATTGGGTTGCAAAACGAATTGCCCGCATCATGCGCAGTGGATCGTCAGAAAAGGTTGTATTAGGTTCGAGCGGAGTACGAATAATTTTATTTCCTAAATCATTAATGCCATTAAAAGGATCACTTAGTGTACCAAAAGATTCGCTGTTCAGACAAAAAGCCATTGCATTAATTGTAAAATCGCGTCTTTTTTGGTCATCCTCAAGCGATCCGTCTTCAACTATTGGTTTTCTTGAATCCATTCGGTACGATTCTTTTCGGGCTCCAACAAACTCAATCTCAAGCTCACCAAATCGCAACATGGCAGTACCAAAATTTTTAAAAACATTCACTTTAACATCATTCCCCAATTTTTCTGCCACCAACTCTGCCAACTCAATTCCACTGCCAAGCGTAACAATGTCTATATCTTTTGAGTTTCTGCTTAGATAAAAATCACGTACATATCCACCAATAACAAATACAGGCATTTTTCTGCCGTCGGCAACAGAGGATATTATATTGAAAATCGGATCATTAAGACATTTCTTCATATATACATATGACAATTAATTCTTTTTCATGACAAAATTACAACTATTTGATGTTTTTTTTGTTTAATAAATTGATTTTAATGTTTGGAATGAGATTTGAAACATCCAAAACAATCTATGTATTTACATTTTTAGATTATTAAATAATTAACAACAAAAACATAAAGCAATGTTAGAACATTTAACCAAAGAGACTTTTAAAGAGAAAGTATTTAACTTTGAAGTAAACAAAGACTGGAAATTCGAAGGCGACAAACCCTGCCTGATTGATTTTTATGCTGATTGGTGTGGACCATGCAAAATGGTTGCTCCTATTCTTGAGGAATTATCGAAAGAGTACGAAGGAAAAATAAATATATTTAAAATTGATACTGAAGATCAACAGGAACTAGCCGCTATGTTTGGTGTACGAAGCATACCATCATTGTTGTTTGTTCCAAAAGATGGTCAGCCACAAATGGCTATGGGAGCTTTGCCAAAAGATTCGTTTCATAAAGCAATTAAAGAGGTTCTAAAAGTTGATATTGAAAACTAATGTATTGATTTATCAGATTTAGCCGGAAAACATCCGGCTTTTTTTGTTTTATAAAAAATTAACTCTAATTTTGTATCGATCAATGGGGGTGCCTTAAAATTTCAGGCTGAGATCAAACCCTTCGAACCTCGTCCGGGTAATTCCAGATAGGGAAAAGAGTAAAATCAAAAAATCCCATTGTTTTTAATTAAAGTTGATAAAAACTGTTTACAATCAGTAAGCAATAATTGATTTTTAATAAAAACAATGAAAAAACTTAAGAGCTATAGCTTTATTATTGTTATTATTTGCCTGCAGTTTATCAACTATCCGCATGTTAAACACTTAAATATTTAATTTTATGAAAAGGATAGTAGTATTTGTTTCTTTGTTATTCACGTATTTTAGCATTTTAGCTCAGGTAAACATAACCGGAGTAGTAAAAAACCAACAAGGAGAACCCTTAATTGGAGCTAATGTAATCATTAAAGAATCGTTTAAAGGAATTGCCACTAATACGAAAGGTGAATTCAGGTTTTCAAGGTTAAATCAGGGAACTTATACTTTACTTGTTTCCTATTTAGGATACAATACCGAAGAAAAGTCAATTGATTTAACTAAAACCCAGTTTATAGAATTTATCTTAAATCCTTCGACTATCCTATCTGAAGAGGTTATTGTAAAAGCCACCCGGGTTTCGAAAAATGATGCAGTATCATTTACAAATATCAGTAATGATAAAATAATAGATAACAATTTTGGTCAGGATGTTGCCTACCTTATTAGCCAAACACCTTCGATTGTTCAGACCTCCGATGCCGGAACAGGAATAGGATATACAAATTTCAGAATCCGTGGAACCGATATGAACCGAATAAACATAACTGTTAATGGCATTCCACTAAATGATTCTGAATCGCATGGTGTTTTTTGGGTTAATATGCCCGATTTTGTTGCATCGGTTGACAATATTCAGATTCAGCGTGGCGTAGGTACATCAACAAATGGTGCTGCAGCTTTTGGGGCAACATTAAATATGCAAACCAAAACCTTTAATAAAGATCCGTATGCCGAAATAAATTCATTTGCCGGTTCTTATAATACTTACAGAAATTCGGTAAGCTTTGGTACCGGAATGATAAACAACAAATTTACATTCGATGGTCGTTTATCTAAAATAACCTCTGATGGATACATTGACAGGGCCTCATCTGATTTAAGCTCTTATTATTTGTCAGGATCGTATTATACAAACAGAAGTTTATTAAAATTAAACCTTATATCAGGTAAAGAAAAGACATATCAGGCATGGAATGGGGTACCAAAAGTGCGCTTAGAAAATGATTATGACGGTATGCAACGGTATCTGGACCATTGGTTAATTGATGAGGATGAATATGAAAATCTGGTTAATTCTAATAACAGAACATACAATCTTTACACATACGACAACGAAACAGATAATTATCAGCAAAACCATTACCAGCTATTTTACTCGTACGAGTTTAATCCAAATCTGCATATTAATACAGCTTTACACTATACTCAAGGAAAAGGATATTATGAGCAATTTAAAAAGGACCGAGACTTATCAGACTACAATCTCAACCCGGTAATTCTTACCTCAGATACAATTGAATCAACCGACTTGATTCAACAAAAATGGCTCGATAATCATTTTTATGGAGGTGTTTTTTCAGCAGAATACTCGAATAAAGAATTAAACGTATCAATTGGAGGAAGCTGGAACCAATATATTGGCGATCATTTTGGCGAAGTAATTTGGGCTCAATATGCAAGTAATGGAAACATAAGGCATAGATGGTACGAAAGCGAAGGTAAAAAAGATGATTTTACTGTTTATTCAAAAATAAAATATGCGTTCTTTAATAAATTGAATGCATACATCGATTTACAGTATCGTAATATTAATTATTCTATTGATGGAATTGATGATGATCTAAGAAGTATTACTCAACAACATAAATTTCTTTTCTTTAATCCAAAAGCAGGTGTTTCATTCCAGATAAACGATATTCATTCGCTTTATACCACATTTGGAATTGCTAACCGCGAACCAAACAGAAGCAATTATACAGATGCAGCTCCAGGCCATATACCAATGCACGAAACACTTTATAATTATGAGTTTGGATACAGTTTTAATTATTCCAAATCCTTCTTTACAACCAATATTTATTATATGGATTATAAAAACCAGTTAGTACTAACCGGTCAGATAAACGATGTAGGTTCGCCAGTGATGACAAATGTTGATAAAAGTTACCGATCAGGAATTGAGATAAGCGCAGGTGTTAAACCGTGGCGAATTTTCCAGGCCAATGTAAATATAACTTTTAGTGAGAACAAAATAGAAAAATTTACTGAGTATATTGATAACTGGGATACGGGCGATCAGTCGGTTATAAATCTCGGCACAACAGACATATCTTTTTCACCATCAATAGTAGCTAACTCAGATTTAATGGTAGAGCCAGTTAAAAATTTCAGAATCAACTTAATCACTAAATATGTTGGTAAACAATATATTGACAATACCTCTACAGACCAGAAATCATTAAATCCATATTTGGTATCAGATTTAAAACTTACCTATTCAATTCAACTAAAAGGAATCGATGAGCTAAGTTTCAACTTGCTGATTAACAATATATTTAATCATAAATATGAGTCTAACGCGTGGGTTTATTCATATATATATGAGAATCAAGAATATTCAATGGATGGATATTTTCCGCAAGCAGGTATAAATCTGATAGGAGGAATCAGAGTTAGATTTTAATTTTTAGCCTTAAAATGGTTCAATAATAAATTAACATATATATGTTGTACAACATATTTTTATTTGTTAAAATTTTTAGTGTTGAAACGTCCTATTATAAAGCAAAAACAAATTTGTATGCTTTTTTATTAAATTATTTTAGATTTTTATGGAACAATTTAGATAAAAAACCGTTTAAGTAATTAAATGATTAATTCTGTTAACGTGTTTCATAACTGTAAGTTGAAAATATAAAAACAGTTTTTTCATTCAAATTTTAGGTTTAATTTTTAGGGTTTAGGAAAGTCAGGAAAGCAAGTTTTCTGGCTTTCTTATTTTATGGGCTTTGCGCCTTACAAATTTTATTCCACTAAAAAATCTATCCAATTTAATTCCCCATTTTATTAATTTTTTGCAAACGAGAATCGTTCATCATTATTCATTATTTTTGTTTTTAATAAAATAATGGATATGCAGCGAGTCGTTTCTTTAATTTTAATTCTACTATCAATTTTTTCATGTAGCAACTCCTCTGAAATTAATACAGATAAAAGAATCTTCAGGTATAACGAATCAAAAGGAATTTCAACACTTGATCCAGCGTATGCAAAAAGTCAGGTTTTAATTTGGCCTGCAAATCAGCTTTTTAATGGATTAGTTCAGATTGATAATCAGTTACACGTAAATCCTTCGATTGCAAAATCATGGAAAATAAGTGACGAAGGAAAAACATATACGTTCTATTTACGGACCGATGTATATTTTCATGATAATGAACTATTTAAAGGTGAAAAAGGCCGCAATGTTATTGCCAGTGATTTTGTTTATAGCTTAAACCGAATAACTGATCCAGCGATTGCTTCACCTGGAGCGTGGATTTTTAATAATCTTACTGAAAATGGTATATCTGCAATTAATGATTCAACACTTCAAATAAAACTAAAATCTGCTTTCCCAGCATTTTTGGGATTACTTACCATGCAATATTGCTCTGTAGTACCCAAAGAAATTGTTGAACATTATGGTAACGATTTTAGAAGTCACCCGGTAGGTACTGGTCCATTTCAGTTTAAGCTCTGGAAAGAAAACGAAAAACTTGTTTTAGTAAAAAACCCATCATATTTCGAAAAAGATTCGGTAGGAAATGCCCTACCCTATCTTGATGCTATTTCAGTTCGATTTATAAGCGACAAACAGTCTGAGTTTTTGGAGTTTCTGAAAGGAAACATCGATTTTATTTCGGGTGTAAGTACTGCCAATAAAGATGAGCTAATCACTAAAAGCGGAAATCTAAATCCAGCCTATGCTGATCGAATAAAAATGATTCATCAGCCATATTTAAATACCGAGTATCTTGGTTTTTTAGTTGATTCATCAAAATATAGCAATAAAAGCCACCCACTGCTCAATAAAAAAGTGCGACAAGCAATTAATTACGGGTTTGACCGTACCAAGATGATGAAATATCTGCGAAATAATATTGGTACGCCAGCCATTAATGGATTTATTCCACAAGGTCTTCCCGCATTTTCTGATACGATTATTTACTACGATTATAATCCTGACAAAGTAAGAAATCTGCTTAAAGAAGCCGGATTTCAAAATGGTGAAGGATTAATACCTATAACACTCACCACAACAAGTGATTATCTTGATCTTTGTGAATATATTCAGCAACAATTATCTGAATTTGGAATAACCATAAAGATTGATGTTATAACAGGAGCAACGTATAGAGAAATGGTGGCTAGTTCAAAAGTTGAGTTTTTCAGAGGTTCGTGGATTGCCGATTACCCTGATGCCGAAAACTACCTTGCTTTATTTTATTCCAAAAACTTTAGTCCTTCAGGTCCCAATTATACGCATTATGGTAATTCTGAGTTTGATAACCTTTACAAAAAATCATTTACCACAACAGACGATAATAAAAGGTATGAGATTTACCGGCAAATGGACCATTTAATTATGGAAGATGCAGCAGTAGTTCCATTATTCTACGATCAGGTAATTTTGTTTGTGAATAGAGATATTAAAGGGTTAGAAAGTAATCCGATGAATCTATTGAATTTAAAATTCGTGAAAAAATGATACTAATAGCCGATAGCGGATCAACAAAAACAGACTGGGTTTTACTAACCAAATCGCAAGTTAATAAAAGCATAGCCACTCAGGGATTTAATCCCTTTTTCTTTATACCCGAAGAAATAACCAGAGAAGTAAAAAAACAGTTTATAGAAGAAAAAATAAACGAACAAATTGAAAATATTTATTTTTATGGAGCCGGATGTTCTTCGGATGCCATGAAAGAAGTTATAATTAATGGATTACAACCTGTTTTTAAAAATGCACAGATTAATGTTAAATCAGATTTGTTAGGAACCGCCAGAGCCTTGTTTTTTAACAAACCCGGAATTGCAGTAATTCTTGGCACAGGAGCAAGCTCAGGATTTTACAATGGAACCTATATTAGTAAAGCTATTAAATCTTTAGGCTATGTATTTGGTGATGAGGGTGGTGGTGATCATATAGGCAAGTTGTTTATTACCAGATTTTTAACCGATTCGCTTTCGAAAGATATTCATGAAAAATTTATACAAAAATTTAATCTCGACAAAGATCAGATATTACAAAAAGTTTACAAAGAACCATACCCAAACAATTATCTGGCATCATTTTGTGAGTTTATTGCCGAAAATAAATCATCAAAGGAAATAATTGATATTATTGAACAATCTTTTAATGCCTTATTTGAAAATTATATTAGCCGATATCCCGATTATAAATCTTATAAAATAAGAGTTACCGGATCAATCGGACATATTTTTGATAACGAATTAAAACGTATTGCCGAAAAGCATGGATGCAAAATAGATCTAATCCTGCAAAAGCCTATTTTAAAACTTATAGATTATCATACAAACAATTATGAGTAAAATCAATATCCATTTCATATTTTTAATTATTTTAGCCGATACTTCGTAACCTAAATATAAATGAGCACACCTATAAAAACTTGTGTAATTATCGACGATGAAAAGAATGCCCGCGAAACACTTGAAAAAATTATCGAGCGATTTTTTATTACGAAATTAAAAGTTATGCATTCGGCCGATTCGGTTAAGGAAGGAGTTTTTGCGATTAACAAATGTAAGCCCGATATTGTTTTTCTCGATATTGAGATGCCTGAAGAAAATGGTTTTAAGCTTTTTGAATATTTTGATATTATCAATTTTGAAGTAATTTTTACTACAGCTTATAAACAATATGCTATTGATGCCATTAAGTTTGCTGCTCTCGATTACTTATTAAAACCCATTAATTATATCGATCTGCGAGATGTATTGGTGCGATTAGAAAAAAAAGAGAAAAAGCAATCTAACTTACCACAAATTGAAGCGTTTCTTAGTAATATTAATAACGAACCCGGCAATTTTAACAAAATAGCTTTACCTACCATGGATGGTTTTCAGCTCGAGAAAGTTAATAATATTGTATATTGTCAGGCAGAAGAAAACTATACAAAGATCTACACAAACCGAAACGAGGCTATATTAGTAGCACGTACACTAAAAAACATTGAAGAAATGTTGCCAGGAGAAATATTTTTTAGGATTCACAAATCATATCTGGTAAATTTAAATTATATAAAAGCCTATAGGAAAACAGATGGATATCATGTGGTGCTTGAGAATGGAATAAAACTAGATGTGGCTACACGAAGAAACGAGGAGTTTATTAAAGCATTAACCCGAAAACAAAACCCTATTTAAAGTAAAATGAATAAGATAAAATATCTTGTTTCATTTATTTTTATTTTTTTAGCCCAACTTTCGGTCGGACAACATTATTACACCAATAATTATACGATAAATAACGGCTTGCCCGATAATAATATCTCAGTAATTTTTAAAGATTCGAAAGGGTTTATTTGGCTTGGTACAAATGCTGGCTTGGTACAATATAATGGATTAGAATTTAACTTATTTTCCTCCTTAGATGGCTTGGCCGAAAACACAGTAACCTCAATTGCCGAAGATTGGAACGGAAACCTCTGGGTTGGTTGTTTACATGGAGGAATATCGAAATTTAACGGATCGGAATTTATTACCCTTACTCAGCAGGATGGATTAATAAATAACAAGGTTACCAAAATATTAGCACTTCCAGAGTATAAAATTTTGATAATTGGCACCAACGATGGGATTTCTGTATATGATGAAATTGGTTTTACTTCTTTTCATGTATCATTAAACAATGTTCGTGAACGATTAGATGTTACCGATTTTTTACAGAAAAAGAATTCTGTTTTTATACTAACTTGTGGGAGTGGATTATATGAATATTTTCCAACAACCAGAGAAATAAAAAAAGTTACCGACAACAATGGTTATAACTACCCCACGCTTTTTGGAGGTTTTATTTCCTTTGCCAACGATACACTTATAAGTTTAGGCCGATCAGGCTTTATCCATAAACAATCGCGGTCTGCATTACATAGCAATTTAGGTCATGTTGAGTGCTTTGCTGAGGATAATAAGAATATTTGGGTTGGAACAAAAAACTATGATAACTTACCTAATGGAGGAATCTACTTATTAGAAAATAACAAACTAGTAAATTACAACGCGCGTTTAGGTATTGAATCGAAACAGATTACTTCGCTTCTTTTCGACGATAAGGAAGATATTTTATGGATTGGTACTTCAGATAATGGGTTATACACATTTGCCGGGAACAACTTTGCTTACTATCGGGCAATGGACTTTAATCTTAATAAATTTGAGGTTAACAACTTGCATCTGGATAAAAATAACAAGCTTTGGATACTTACTGATCGGTATTTAATTAGCAAGCAAACAGATAAAATTAACGCAGTTTTTAATCTTCAAGTATTCATTGAAAAATTCAACATTTTTAAAAAAAATGAATTAAAAAATAAATACCAATATTTAAATGATCCGTTGGGATCTTATGAAAAATACGAACAACTAATTACCAACAAATCATACAAATACCCAAATCCATATACCAGTAAAATAAATGGAAGTTATAAGATTTTAGCTCCTAGTAGCCTATATAAACCTAACAAATATGATATACTGCTGCAAAAATCATTAACTAAATTCACTAACATTCAAACCGATACCAATAATATTGTGTGGGTAGGAAGCAACACTGGAGTTTTTAGGTTTAATCCAAAAACCAGTGATATAGCGTATTTTGATTTTGAGGATAACTTTTTTACCAATATAACTGTAACAAACGATAACAAGCTTATTGCATCAGAATGGAATAATTCATTTGTTTATGAGATTAAAGACAAATTAATTTTATCAGAGAGATTAGCCCACTCTATATACAACAGTCCGGTAAATGTTACCAAAACAAAAAAGCACAACGAATCAATATGGTTTTTAAGCAGCGATCACTTTCTGTTTCTATATGAAAACTATCAATTCACACTATTCGAAAATCCCGATTCAACAGAAAATTATAGATTAACCGACATCTGTATTGATTCCCAAAACCATATTATTGCAGGAGGAAATAATGGAAAGGTTTATATTTTTGAACAGTTAAACAACCAGCTAAAAACGAAATATGTTTTCAGCAAGCTCAATGGCCTTTCGGGAACTAACATAAAATGGTTGGAGTGTACTTCTGATAATAACCTTTATATTGGAACAAATCTTGGAATAAACCTGATCGATCTGAATGATTTATACTTACAAGGGACCGTTTTTATCAAAAAATATGATCGATCTTCGGGATATATAAATTACAATGGATTTGTATCTATCATGGGCAATGATGGAATTTTATGGGTTGCAGACAACAAAGAAATTGTGCAAATAAACACCAACAACATTAATGAAAACGATCTTTGTAACTGCCGCTTAAATTTAAACTCAATAGAGATTAATGATGATAAAATTGATTTTAAGGAATTCCTCAAAAAACCAACCACTAAAAATAAATCTCTAGTATTGCCCTGGTATAAAAATACTCTCAAATTTAATTTTGAGATTATAAAATATTTAAACCCTGAAAATGTGCTACTTATCTATACTCTTAAGAAAAACAAAGAGATTCAGCAACACGAAACTACGGAAAGGCATATAATACTTCAGAATTTAACACCAGGACATTATGATTTTGGAGTTGATATTTACCCAAAAAATCCACAGGATAAATTCAATCATATCAATTTTAAATTTATTATAAGAGAACCTCTATACAAAAGATGGTGGGCTATTGCAGGATTTTTTATTTTGCTTACAGCAGTTATTTGGATTCTGGCAAATTGGAGAACCAAACAAATCAAGTATCAAGAAAGAAAACGACTCGAAATTGCAGAGAAAATTGCAGAGCTTGAGTTAAAAGCATTAAGATCGCAAATGAATCCACATTTTATATTTAATGCCATGAATTCGATTCAGAATTACATGCTCGACAATGATGTAGATACGGCCCTCTCTTATTTATCTGATTTTGCGAAATTAATAAGAATAACACTTGACAATGTTTCGAAAAAATTTGTAACCCTCGAAGAAGAGTTGAATTACCTTAAATATTATTTAAGTCTTGAACAAATGAGGTTTGATAAAAAATTTGAAGCAATAATTAACTTGCCAAATGAATTTGATTACAATCAAATTTTAGTTCCACCAATGATTATTCAACCTTTTATTGAGAACTCTATAAAACATGGATTTGTGAATAAGCTTGATAAGGGTTTAATAAAAATAGATTTCTTTATTTCAGATCAGGGAACAAATGCGGAGTTGCATTGTATTATCGAAGACAATGGAATAGGTAGAGCTAAATCGAAACAAATGAATCAAAATCAACCCAATAAGCAAAATTCGCGTGGTACTAAAATTACAACTGAGCGGCTTGCTTTGCTAAATCAAACTTACCAACGAAAAGGATATAAGATTGCTAT